>NZ_KB900536.1:259582-607915 GCF_000378965.1 Thioalkalivibrio thiocyanodenitrificans ARhD 1 | reverse complement strand
GGCTGCACTGGATCACCGAGGAATTCGCGCCCTACAACTACTCCGAGGATGGCGTCGCCACCGGCATCGCCGTGGACGTCCTGGTGAAGGTCTGGGAACGCTTGGGGGTCGCCCGTACACCCGCCGACATCCAGGTCCTGCCCTGGGCGCGGGGTTATCGCATTGCCCAGGAACAGCCCGGTACCTGCCTGTTCGCTGCCACCGTGACCGACGCGCGCCGGGATCTGTTCGTGTTCGTCGAACCGCTGATCGACTCGAACGTGAGCATTATCGCGGCCAGGGGCCAGGGCCTGAATGTGGACGGCATGGAGGGGCTCACCCCTTACCGGATCGGCGTGGTGCGCGACGACATCGGTGAACAGTCCCTCATGGAGAAAGGCTTCGAGGGAACCGTCGTGCGCACCGATTCGGCCCGCATTCTCATGCGCATGCTCCAGGGGGCGCGCTTCGACGCCATCTCCTACAACCACGTCACCGCCAGTTGGGTTATGGCACAGGAAGGCATCGACGCCAGCCTCTATGAACCCGTGCTCACCCTGCGGGAAGGTCACATGGGCTATGCCTGTCACAGGGACACGGATCCCGCGCTGATTGCCCGGCTGCAGGACGCGCTGGACGCGCTGCTGGCCGACGGCACGGTGGATGCGATCGTTCAACGATATCTGCAGTGAACCCGGGGCCGGTGGACAGGATCCGGACGCAACGGGTGTCGTGGCGGGAACCCCCCTCCCGTGTGTGGCTTCATGCCGTGCACTTCGACGGCACGGCATTGTCTGAACGCGCTTCGGACGGGGCCTGACGCCAAGGTCTCCTTGCGCCCCACGGACGGTCCTCATTTCCCCTTGAACTTGGCATAATCCCCCGCTGTGCCCGGAATCGGGTCCTGCGTTGTGCCGCTCCTCCGCAAATCCGGGGTTCAGGCGCGGGACCCGATCCCGCTGTTTGTTGACCGAGAGCCAGGACATGCAAGGAACCATCCCCGGGAACTGGTATTTCGGCTGGAACATCGTTGCAGCCGCCACCCTCATCACCCTGCTGACCGTAGGGATGCGCATGGGCATCGGCCCGTTCTTCATCCCCATGGCCGAGGATCTGCAGATGAGCCGCAGCATGCTGGCCGGGATCGTGGCCATCGGCATGCTCTGCTATGGGCTGGGCATGCCCATTGCGGGTCATCTGGCGGGTACCCGGGGCACCCGGTTCGTGCTGTTGCTGGGCACGGTGATCGTGGTTGCGTCCATCATCTGGACCGTCACCGCCCGGCATCCCTTCACCTTCTTTCTGGCCTATGGCGTGCTGATGTCGCTGGGATTCTCCTTCACCAGTCCGGTTGCACTCACGCCGGTCATCAGCCGGTGGTTCACCCGCAGACGCGGCATGGCACTTTTCTTTCTGTCCACCGGTGCCATGGTCGGCATCGCCATCCTCACCCCGGCGCTGTCCTGGTTCATTCAGCACGTGGGCTGGCAGAACACCCTGCTCGGTTTCTCCGTGCTGTTCGTGGTACTGGTCGTGCCCATCACCTTTCTGGTCATCCGTGATCAGGCGCCCGAGCATACGGACCTGTTACCGGAACAGGCGCACGGCGAGGGCCGGCCGGCAAGACCGGTCCCGCCGCCGATCGAGGTCTACGACCTCACATGGCGTGAAGCGGTGCGCACGCGACCCTTCTGGCAGGTGGCCATCGGTCTGTTCGCCTGCGGTTACAGCATGAACCTGCTCGGCGCCCACGGTGTGCCCATGCTGGTGGACCACGGCTTCGATCCGATGACCGCCGCCTACGGCATCGGCCTGATCGGACTGGTGGCCATCCCCAGCACCCTGGTGCTTGGCCGTCTCTCGGATATCCTCCAGCGAAAAGACCTGCTCGCCATGATCTATCTCATCCGCGGGCTGGGTTTCTTTGGCCTTCTGCTGGTGGCGGCGGTGTGGGAGTTATACCTGGTGGCGGCCATCGGCGGGATCGTCTGGGCGGGCAGCATCGCGCTGTCCTCGGCCATCCTGGCCGACGTGTACGGGGTCCGCATCGTCGGCCTGCTCTACGGCTGGACATTCCTGGGGCACCAGATCGGCGCCATGATCAGTTCCTGGCTGGGGGGCTGGGGCTACGAAACCTTTGGCACCCACTGGGTCGCCTTCGGTTCGTCCGGCGTCATTCTGATCGTCGCAGCGGCCGTGTGCGCGCGGTTGCCCAAACGCGGCTTCGTCCAGGTCCGGATGGCCACCTGAAATCACTGACGGAAACGATGGGCGTGTCCGGAGCGTATGCACAGATCCTTTCCGGACCGGAACAGTAGAGAACGGGGCAATGAGCAGCCCCTGCCCACCGAATCATGCTCCGGACACCAGCCCTTTCCCCTTCACCAACGGAACAACACCCGCCAACCCGGCCACCACAAGCGACAGTCATCGCGGCGCCCTCGCAAGAATTCGGCCTTGGCCCCGTCGAAGCCCCGGATCCACCGACCGACACCATATCGTGAACCGAAGCCGCGCTGGATCAGCCGGAACCGTCGAGCCCGACACAAGGCCGGGCTCGACAGAATCGGTGGGCGGTGCACCGCCGCGAGGATGACCGGGGGGTTACGGCGCGAAACCGTCGAGCAGGATCAGGCCCAGCGGCCCCCCGCCACCGGCGGCGTCACGGGCGATCGCACCGTAGATGTGTCCGGCCTCAAGCGAAACCGTGACCGGGCCGATCGCGACCGTCTTGTCGCCTGCCGGGGTGACCGAGATCTCGTAGTCGCCCGCGGTCAGCGCCACGTAGCCGGTCTCGGCCTTGAACGGCACATCCGCGAAGGCGGGATCAGCGCCGGCCAGATCGGTCCCCGGGGCGGTGACGTAGATGTCGACGGGGCCGGCCGAGGGCGAGCCGTGCACCAGGCGGACACGGGCTTCCGTGGCAATGGCGCGGCGGTCATCGGTGAGCACCAGCGGTTCAATGGCAGCGAGCGGACCGGCGGCGATCACGGTATAGCTCTGTCCGGCGGCCAGTGACAGATCGGCGTCGATCACGGTGACAGCGGCGACCTGGCCGGTGGGACCCACTTTCACGTTGTAGTCGCCCGGCGCCGGATCGAGATAACCGGTGGCACCGGGGAAAGCGAGACCGGCAACCAACGGACTGGCGAACTGGTTGTTGACCACCACATCCACCGCGGGTGCATCCGGCGAGGCATGCACCACGCGCAGGCTGGCAGGGGTGCCGGTGTCGAGGATCTCGAACGACCCGGTACCATCCAGTCCGACCAGGCTGATCGGGGCGGCACCCGGCCCGGTATTGGATACGGCCGCGAGCAGCAGGTCCGCGCCGTCCGCCAGACTGATCGGCCCCGAGTCGAAGACCACGGGAGCCGCACTGCCTGCCGGCGTCACCAGAATGCGGTACTCCCCGGCCGGAACACTGACCGGACCGAGGATCTCACCCGCGGCAAAACCGCCGAGCGGCGCCAGTCCGAGCGGATCGCCGGTGCCGGGTTCCACCACGTAAACATCCACGTCCGGCGCGTCGGCCGCGGCATGGAGCACCTGGACCCTGGCCTGGCCGGGTTCCACCGGGTCACCGGAAGCGGTCACCACCAGCGGCCCCAGATCCGCCACCGGCCCGAATGCGACCACCGTGGCTGGCGCGTCCGCGCTCACATCCAGCTGCACCGGACCGATGACGGTCGCGGTGGTGCCGCCCGGCAGGCGTGCATCCACCGCGACTTCAATGGCTGCGGTTTCGAGTGCCAGGTAGCCGGAGCCCGTCTTGTACGGCACATCTTCGAGCACGGTGCTGCCGTTGACGCGCACATTGACATTGGGGGCGTCCGGCGAGGCGTGCAGTACCCGCAGCTGCGGGGGAGAAGCATCGGCACGATCACTGGACGAACTGCTGTTGCAGCCGGCCAGCCAGACGGACGCGAGTACGGCGCCGGCAATCCACAAAGGCTTGTTCATCGGGATACTCCTGAGTCGGATTCAGGGCCCGGGGCCGCCGGGGCGGTCCGGGCGGGTGGGGGACGGGACACGGTGAGACCGGAATCCGGGCCACCGCGCGGCGTAATACCGCAACGGCCTTCCGGCGGCCTCTCAAACATCAGCACCTGCGGAACGAACGCCCTGTGGTAAAACAGATACTCGGCCGGTATCCCCTCGGGGATGCCGGCGTTTTCTGCCCGGTTCAAGGCAGGCGTCACCGCTGGTGCCTTCGCCGGGACTGCGAACAACAGCCCGGCCATGACCAGCATGCTCATAGACAGAATAGGAGTTTGTCTTGGGCAACACATGGACATAGTGCTAAACTAGGGTATCCGCTCCATCATGTCAAGTGGTTGTCTAGGACAAATGCAAAACACACCCAACCTGCCCATCGCTTCGGTCGAGCGTGAAACCGGCCTCTCCAAGGACACACTTCGGGTGTGGGAACGCCGTTACGGATTCCCGACACCAGAGCGCGACGCCCGGGGCGAGCGCCTCTATTCCCCGGCACAGGTCCGGCGCCTGGTGCAGATCAAGCGTCTGATGGACCGCGGCCACCGTCCCGGCAAGCTGCTCGCCCTCGACGAAAC
Organism: Thioalkalivibrio thiocyanodenitrificans ARhD 1; assembly: GCF_000378965.1. Lineage (NCBI taxonomy): Bacteria > Pseudomonadati > Pseudomonadota > Gammaproteobacteria > Chromatiales > Ectothiorhodospiraceae > Thioalkalivibrio > Thioalkalivibrio thiocyanodenitrificans. The sequence goes on along the minus strand of NZ_KB900536.1, from coordinate 603,362 downwards.
AGCGTTGCTCGCCCTCGACGGTACGGGCGCGGCCCCCCTTGCCACGCCAGAAACGGCGCAAATCGACAGCTGGCTGCAACTGATCAAGGACCATGACAGCGAGGTCCTGCAGGGGCAGTTTCACCGGGAGATGGCGAGGCGCGGGCTCGCACCGTTTGTCCAGGACATCGTGGCACCGCTCATCACGCGTGTGGGTGACGCATGGTCACGCAACGAGATCGGCGTATTCGAGGAGCACCTGTTCTCCCAACAACTTGAACAGCTGTTCCGTGCCACCCTTGCCAGAATGGGACCGCACAGGGGCAGTCCGCGGGTCCTGCTCACCACGCTGTCGGGCGAGGAACACACGCTGGGCTTGCTCATGGTCGAGGCGCTGCTGACGATGGAGAACGCCTACCCGGTCCTGCTCGGCCCGCAGACACCGATCGACGAGATCGTGCGTGCCGCGCGAGCCAAGCAGATCGATGCCGTGTGCCTGTCATTCAGCACCGCGTACGCACCGGCACTCGCCGCACAGGGTATGCGCGACCTGCGTCGGGCCCTGCCCGTACAACAGGCGCTGTGGGCCGGCGGTCACGGCATCAAGCCGATCCGCAAGCCAATCAAGGGGGTGTGCCTGTTGCCGGAATTCAGGGATCTCTACGACTGCCTGGCCGGGTGGCGGAGCGAGCATGCGGCCGGTGACGCGAAGCAAGGATGACGATCAGTGCAGGAAAGGACGCAGGAATTGCGTATGGGCAGGAATGACCATCGCGGCTTTGTCCCGCCACCAGGCGGGAGCGGATGATGCGCATCAGACCGGGCAGGAGGCCGGATCGCTGATCGCGGGCAGGGTTTTCTCTTCCCCGGATCCATCACCGATATCGACAACGTCCCGCATCGTCACATATTGTCGGCCTGCTCTACGGCTGGACATTCCTGGGGCACCAGATCGGCGCCATGATCAGTTCCTGGCTGGGGGGTTGGGGCTATGAGACCTTCGGTACCCACTGGGTCGCCTTCGGCTCGTCCGGCGTCATTCTGATCGTCGCAGCGGCCGTGTGCGCGCGGTTGCCCAAACGCGGCTTCGTACAGGTCCGGATGACCACCTGAGATCATTGCCGGAAACGATGGGCCTGTCCGAGCCGGGAGCACAGTACCTTTCCGTTCCTTCATCTCGAATCTGTCCCGGATGCCTCGAAGGAATCGGGATCAACGAAGAATGGTGCTTAACAGCTCAGTCCTGGGAGCGCTGCGGCAGAAATCGATCACCTCCTGCGTAAACTCCCCGAACAGCGGTCCGTGGTGAAACTGCAGATTATCGAGACCGATGAAGCGCGTATTGGCCTCGAGCAGGAGGATCTCCCCATCCTCACGCACCGCGAAGTCCAGACCAAGAACCCGCTGGTGGATAAAACGTTCTGCTACTTCAACCGCCTGTTTTCTCAGTTCATCCATAAACGGAAAGGGTTCGATCGCTCCAAGGGCCATGCCGTTCACCGCATCGTAGCGGGTCCCGTTCTCATCGGTGCAAAAGGGGTTGTAGTGCCCCGACGGTCGGACGCCGATCCGCAGCCCCTGGTCGACCAGGTGGCCCGCCACGCCGACCTTCTGGAGTACATGCAGGGGAATGACCGTGTCATCATCGACCGACCGATATGTATACACGCGCAGGCTGTTGACCGACGAGTCATTGAAGCGGGCCGTACAGGCGTGTTGCCGGATACATTCCTGCACGAGAAAATCCCGCCGGTAATCGCGCGCGAGGGTCGCCAATGTCACCACGCAGCCCGTAGCGTCATGCAGCATCCCATCCCGGAACCACAGCTTGCGGATCCACTGTCCCTGCCGGGTGTCGATCGCAGGTTTCACCAGCACCGTGCCCGTGTCGGCATCGATCAGCCCCTCGGGCAGAAAAGACGCCTGCAACGCATCCTCCGGAATCCTCCGGTAGGAGCGATCGTAGTAGCTCCCCTCGATATGGCGAATGAAATCCCGGGGCTTGCGGAGATCTCCGTGACAGAGGTCGTACCCATTCTTGTCGCCGAATGCGAGCGAGAATCGCGCATTGTTCAGGACCGGCTCCACAAGCACGTAGTAGACGTCCAGCGGAATGAAACGTATGTCGCCCCGGCCGAACACATGGCCGTAAATGCGATACCAAACGGGGTCAACGCGCCTTGCCACCGGGGACCAGACAGCCTCGTGCTCGGCCATGCCGCTGCGGTCTGGTGCGTGAGCCTGGAGTCCCAGACGGCGGGCGAGACGATGACCCCTCCGGTTGAAGGCCCGGCGCATGCGGATCTCACGCAGCCGGAACAGCCAGTGAACTGCTTGCGCCGTTATACGGCTCATTGCACCTCCGACAGGAGCCGGGCACGGATTCGAACCCCGGGCTTAATGGACGCCGAGAACCGGCGCAGGTCTCTGTCACCGGGCCCACCTTTCGGCAAAGCCCTGTCAGCCAAAAATGCCACGCAGATCCCCAGATGATGGCGCCTGCAATCGTGGATCGTCTACATCCCACAAGGGCCCCATGTAGGGCTCGTTCATCCAGTAGTAGGGTAGCCTCGCGTTCCACTCCAGCAAGCGGGGACTGCCGTCGGGCCCAATGAATACATCCCACCCCACGATTCCCGCGTAGGGAAAACGATGATGCGCAGCTACGCACATCTTCCGTGCCTGCGCCACTTGCGGCACCACGATGCTGCGATAAGGATATCCCGTGTTCGGGTGATGATGCTCGAACTCGATGCCCAGATCACTGACCGCGCCGGTCACCGCACGGCCCTCGGCGTCCAGGTACAGGAAGCGCCCTCCTTTCGCGGTGTTGTCCACCCGCGACCCGTTGATCCCGAACCGCATGAACTGGAACAGGACCCTGACTTCCGAGCGGCCATCGATGGCGGTCAGGATTCTAAGGGTATTGACCGAGTCCGGGTAGATCGCTGCAAGGTTGTCATGTTGTTGCACCACCGGCTGGACTACCCAGTTGCCCCTGCCCAGATAGCGCTCGGGAACCAGTTCCCGAGCATGCACGAAATCGATGTCATCGCCACCGGACCCTCCGTCGCGCTTGATTACGACCTCTCCCTCCTGGGCCTTGAGGATTTCCCGGGCCTGCTCGATGCCGATGCGCCTGTAGTCCGCATCGTACACACACTGACCGACGAAGATCAGGACCGGCCGAACGCACAGGTCTCCGAGCAGGCGGTAGTCCAAAGTCTTGTAGAGGCTTACATGGGCAATGTCGACCGGGTTTGCGCGTGGGAACAGCCGGTGCACCAGCAGTTCGATGGGAATCCAGCCCCGGACGAACTCCCCCCGCACTTCCGTGTACACGGCCAACCATGGCCAGAACGATGCACTGCCAAAGGCCGACCGGCAGTAGTTCCGTATACTTCTCATTACGCCCGCATCCACCCGCGAGAAACCCCGTTGCGCGACGATCTGCTTCCGTATCCGGTGGGCCCGCTGTCTTGATCTGACGCATCGGTAATGAAAGACCGAGTCGGCCAGGAGCCGTTTCGCCCGATCCTTGTGGGAGGTGGTCAGCATGGCTGGGACAGGTCGGACAGGGGGGGCGGGGCGGCGGTCCAGACGCACGGGCCGCCTGCAGGCGGCTCGCGGGACAGGCGGTGTCGGTCCATGGGCCCGACGGCCCCGCCCTGATCCCGTTCATTCAGAGAAATCTCGTTCATTCCTGTCCGTCGCACGCGTCAGCTATCCCGCAACACACGCTCCGCCCGTTCGTAACCCAGTTCGATCATTTCCCGGGCGCGATGGAAATCGAACAGGCCGCAGGCATTCATCGGGATCTCTATCAGATATTCCGGGTTGTAGGCGGCCATACGGAAGCGTGCAATGCTGTTCTGCATGGCCTCGATGGAGCGGGATACCACATCAAACATGTCTACCGAGGGCTCCGGGCCCTCCTTCATACCGAGCTTTTCCTGCACGCCGTCGATGAAATCAGCGATCGCTTTCTGATAGCTCTCTGGGGGCGTTGCCTCACCAGTCAGTCTGTCGGCAGACTGTCCGACCCCTTCCTCCTCGCGCCCGCTCGATGTCACCGCAATGCAGATATCCGTACCGTCGCGCAATGTCGGGGCCACGGGGATCGGGTTGATCACGCCACCGTCGACCAGCACGCGGCCGTCGTTATTGACCGGGGTGAATATCGTGGGAATGGCGATGGAGGCGCGGATTGCGTCGAAAAGCGATCCCTGGTTAAGCCAAACCTCCCTGCCCCGTTCCAGATCGGTGGCCACTGCGGTGAAGGAAACGGGCAGATCCTCGATATCGATATCGCCCAGCATGTCACGCAACTTCTGCATGAGCCGGTCCCCACTGAACAAGCCGGACCGGCTGTAGGCGAAATCCAGCAGGCGGAATACATCCCGCTTGGTCAGGGCAGTGACCCATTCCTCGTAGATATCCAGTTTGCCCGCCGCGTAGATACCGCCCACCAGGGCGCCCATGGAAGAGCCCGCTATGGACTTGATCCGGAGATCCCGGTTTTCCTCCAGCCAGTGGAGTACCCCGATCTGTGCCAGCCCGCGCGCGCCGCCGCTGCCCAGTGCAAGAGATAGGTGTTTTTGTCTCTGGTGGGCTGGCGCCATGCGTATCCGGGTTCCTGGCCGTCGGGCCTGCAATTGGGGCGCGGGTCATCAGCGAGCCCGGCGGTCCGGGTCCATCACTGCATGTACGCAAACCCCTGTTTCTGCAATTCTACGATCTCGGCGTCCGCCATGGGCACCACGTTCACGAACCCGTGAAAATCCGACGCCTCGAACCCGCGCATCCGGGCCGCAGCCCCGCACAACCGGTATTCCACGATGTCCCCCACGGACAGGCTATGTGCCCGGATCATGAGCTCCCTGTTCTCAGTGTAATGCACCACGGCGAAATGCGGTATGGCATCGCCGTGTATGACCACCTCGATCTTGTGATCGAAGGGATCGGCGTCATTGGGCATGCTCAGGAATCTGGTCCGGTCCAGCGCGCTCTCCACCGCCTCCGCGCCGCCGAAAAGGGCAAGTACGACCTTCTGTTCGGCGTACTCCGCAGTTGTGTCACCACCACGACCTGGCCGCCCAGTGCCCGCGAGGCATTGCGCACGGATACGGCACGGCGACGAGATCACCCGGCGTTACCGGGGGCAAGCGCTCACTGCGGTGCCTCGTCCGCGTCGTCGGGGCTGCGGATGGCGGAGACGGGTGCGCTGCGGGGTTCCCTTGCCCTTCGATGCCGGTCCACGGCCTGTGCCAGTGCCTCCAGCACGTTACCCATCAGCAGACCCGCCTGGATGTGGTAGAGGTAGAGGTCGCATTCCACCGGGGCGTCGAGCGACGCACTCCGGCGGGTACTGAAGTTGCGCCATGCCAGCACCGGCAGGCCGTTGTTGCACTCATCCAGGCACAGCCACTGGCCGTCGTCGAGGACGCAGACCAGGCAGTGGAACCGCTCCAGGCGGATCTCCCAGGGCAGGCGTTCACGGAGCAGACCGAGGCGAATGCGATTGTAGTCCTCCGCCGCGATGGATTTGCGCATGACGCGAAGGGGCGTGTAGTGCTCGCCGTCTGTTGCCATGACCGCCCTCCCCCGCGCCCGGTCCGTCAGGTTTCCGAGAACACCCGGCTCGCGAGAATGTCCTCTGCCTCAATGGTCATCAGGTCCACCTTGCGCAATCCGCCGCTGCGGGCAAACAACCGGTTCGCCTGACGCAGGCGGCAGCGATCCAGTGCGTTGCGGATCGACCGGGCATTGGCAAACTGGGGCTGCTCCATGCGCCGGACGATGTACTCCGCGAAGGCCTTCTCCGCGTCCGGGCTGAGTCGGTAGTTCTGCTGGGCGAGCATCAGTTTGGCGATGGCCAGCAGCTCGTCCGGCTGGTAGTCGGGAAAATCCACGTGGTGGGCGATGCGCGAACGCATGCCCGGATTGCTATGAAAAAAGCGATCCATCTTGTCCTTGTAGCCCGCCAGGATCACCACCAGGTCATCCCGGTTGTTCTCCATCACCTGAAGCAGGATCTCGATGGACTCCTGTCCGTAGTCGCGCTCGTTTTCGGGCTTGTAGAGGTAGTACGCCTCGTCGATGAACAGCACGCCGCCCATGGCCTTCTTGATGATCTCCTTCGTCTTGGGTGCCGTGTGCCCGATGTACTGGCCCACGAGGTCGTCGCGGGTAACCGGCACCATGTGGCCCTCCCGAACATACTCCAGCTTGTGCAGGATATCGGCCATGCGCAGGGCCACGGTGGTCTTCCCCGTGCCGGGGTTCCCGGTGAAGCACATGTGCAGCGTGGGCGTATCGGCTGTCAGAGCCATCTTCTTGCGCATGCGCTCGACCAGCAGCAATGCGGCGATCTCTCGAATGCGGGTCTTGACCGGCTTGAGTCCGATCAGCTCACGGTCCAGCTTCTCCAGCACCTCGTGTATGTGCGAGGCGTCATACTCCGCCTTCAGGTCGACGCGCGTATCATCGGGCGGTGGTGGCGTCTCGTTGGGTTCGCTCATGGTTCGGTGTGCCTGTTTTTTGTGCGACAGCGGTTCGTGTCTTGGTACGGATCAGCGGGAAGGTCGGCGGGCCGGGGATCAGGGTACCCGGCCCGCCGGCACCTGCTTAGTAGCGCCCGCCCTCGGACTTGTCGGTGGCGTAGGAGTGGACCGTGTAGCGAATGGTGCGCCCCGGCCCTTCCTGACGGACCACGCCGAATCCGGGTTCGTCCCTGGGTCGATTCACGATGAAGGACATGCGCGGCGTCTCCCAGCCCCTCGAGGAATCGAATGCCGTGACCCGAACATAGTGATTGGGAAAGGTCTTGCGGCAGTTATTGATCTCCATGAGGATACCGGCCGGATCCTTCAGATCGAACATGGGCATGCCGAACATCTCCCAGTAGGTATTGCGCGGATGCGGATCGTCCGTGTACTCCACGCTTACCGCCCAGCCGTTGTTGAGGGCGTACTTGATCTGAGCGGTGATCTGCTCGTCCGTCAGATCGGGCAGAAAGGAAAACTGTCCCTGGGTAACGCGATTTCCGTGGTTTGTCATCATGGTGGTGTCTCCTCTTGATGCTCTGGCCCCTTACACGCTGGCGGTGGGCGTGGGCACGAAGTCCGGCGTATCGGTGGACTCGTAATTGAAGGTGATGTCCTTCCAGGTATCGAGCGCCGCCTTGAGCGGGCTGCACCACTTGGCTGCCTCCTCCAGAATCCGGGGACCCTCCTTGAGGTAGTCGCGCCCCTCGTTGCGTGCCTGGATCATCGCTTCCAGGGCAACGCGGTTGGCAATCGCACCGGCCTGGATTCCCATGGGGTGGCCGATGGTGCCGCCGCCGAACTGGAGCACGACGTCCTCGCCCAGGTAATGCAGGAGCTGATGCATCTGTCCCGCGTGGATGCCGCCCGAAGCGACGGGCATGACCTTGTTGAGCGAAGCCCAGTCCTGATCAAAGAACAGTCCGTGCTCCAGGCTCACGGGCGTGTGCGGCTCGCGCAGCGTGTCGTAAAAACCCCTGATCATGAGCGGATCGCCCTCGAGTTTGCCCACGACGGTGCCGGCATGGATATGGTCCACACCCGCCATGCGCATCCACTTGCAGATCACGCGGAAGTTCATGCCGTGGTTCTTCTGGCGCGAGTAGGTGGAGTTGCCGGCGCGGTGCAGGTGCAGAATCATGTCGTTCTTGCGCGCCCACTTGGCCATGGACTGGATGGCGGTGTAACCGATTACCAGGTCGATCATGACGATCACGCTGCCCAGCTCCCTGGCAAACTCGGCGCGCTCGTACATCTCTTCCATGGTGCCGGCCGTCACATTGAGGTAATGTCCCTTGACCTCCCCGGTCGCGGCGGAGGCGCGGTTGACGGCTTCCATGCAGTAAAGGAAGCGGTCGCGCCAGTGCATGAAGGGCTGCGAGTTGATGTTTTCGTCGTCCTTCACGAAGTCGAGGCCGCCCTTGAGGGCCTCGTAGACCACACGCCCGTAGTTGCGACCGGACAGGCCGAGCTTGGGCTTGGTGGTAGCACCCAGCAGCGGGCGGCCGAACTTGTCCAGGCGCTCCCGCTCGACCACGATGCCCGTGGCCGGACCCTGGAAGGTCTTGAGGTACGCGACCGGGATGTGCATGTCCTCCAGCCGCAGCGCCTTCACCGCCTTGAAGCCGAACACGTTGCCGATGATCGAGGCCGTGAGATTGGCGATCGAGCCCGGTTCGAACAGGTCGAGGTCGTAGGCAATGTAGGCGAAATACTGGGCATCGATCTTGGTACCCTCGCCGGTTCCGGGCACCGGATCGACCCGGTAGGCCTTGGCACGGTACAACTCGCAGGCCGTCAGGCGGTCGGTCCAGACCACGGTCCAGGTGGCGGTGGACGATTCACCCGCGACTGCAGCGGCGGCCTCCTCCGGATCGACGCCGGCCTGTGGTGTGATGCGGAACAACGCAATAACATCGGTGTCCTTGGGTTTGTAGTCCGGCTCCCAATAACCCATTTTCTTATAAGGGATAACTCCGGACTTGTATCGGTCCTTTGCGTTGGTAATGGTTTCACTCGTTCCCATCGCTTGCTCTCCTCCGTTGATTTGCAGGAATCCGGACCCCTCAGAGTCCGCATATGGCACCGCCTGCAAGCATGCGAAGTAAGCGCTATAAATAACATTCGATATTTCAAATGACGAACATAGATCAGAATCTATGGATGCAATGACCTCCACCCAATTGCTGCGGCGCATCAGCCTGCGTCAGCTCCAGATCTTCGATGCCATCGTGCGCACGGGGAATTTCACCCGGGCCGCGGAATCCCTCTTTCTGACACAACCCACCGTCTCCATGCAGGTCCGCAAGCTTGAGGAAGGCATCGGCATGCCCCTGTTCGAACATGTGGGCAAGCACACGCACCTGACCGATACCGGTCGGGTGGTCTATGCACATGCACGAGAGGCCCTGGAAGCCCTGAATAATCTGCATATGGAGATTGCCGATCTGAAGGGACTCAAGACCGGCACCCTGCGCCTGGCAGTGGTGACCACGGCCAAGTACTTCGCACCGCGCGCACTTGGACGCTTCTGCGAACGCCATCCAGGCGTGGAGGTGGCGCTCAAGGTGACCAACCGCGAGCGCCTGCTGGAGCGGCTCGCCGAGAACATCGACGACCTTTACGTGATGGGCCACCCGCCGGACAGCCACGACGTGATCTTCGAACCCTACCTGGACAATCCGCTGGTGGTGGTGGCGTCCCGCAGGCATCCCCTGGCCGGATGCAGAGGCGTGACCGCCCGGGACCTGGCGGGATGCTCCTTCGTCATGCGCGAACCCGGATCAGGCACCCGCATGGCCACGGAGAATTATTTCGCGGAACAGGGCATCCGTCCGCGGATTCGCATGGAACTGGGGAGCAACGAGGCCATCAAGCAGGCCATCGATGCGGGGCTGGGGATCTCGATTCTTTCCCGCCATACGCTCGGTTTCGACGGAGAATCCGGGCGCCTGGCAATCCTGGACGTGGAAGGGTTTCCCATCCCCTGGCAGTGGTACGTGGGCCACGCCAGAGGCAAGCGATTGTCAGTGGTGGCCCGCGCGTTCCTGGAGTTTCTCAGGAACGAGGGGGAACGCATCATGGAGCCGCGCCCCGACGCCGCGGCGTGATGCGGATGATGGCCGTGGCCACGGCAATGGAGTTGATGCGCAGGTCCGGCTGCTCCCCAGCGGATCACACTGATGTAGGCCGGGCCCGTCACTGCATGTACGCAAATCCCTGCTGCTGCAACTTCACGATCTCGGCGTCCGCCATGGGCACCACCTTCACGAACCCGTGAAAATCCGACGCCTCGAACCCGCGCATCCGGGCAGCGGCCCCGCACAACCGGTATTCCACGATGTCCCCCACGGACAGGCTCTGTGCCCGGATCATGAGCTCCCTGTTGTCAGGGTAATGCGCCACGGCGAAATGCGGTATGGCATCGCCGTGTATGACCACCACGATCTTGTGATCGAAGGGATCGGCGTCATTGAGCATGCTCAGGAAGCTGGCCCGGTCCAGCGCGCTCTCCACCGCCTCCGCGGCGCCGAACAGGTCATAGACGACCTTCTGTTCGGCATACTCGGACGCCATCTCCGCTGCGCGGCCCCAGGGGGCCTCGCCGGCATGGATCTGGACCGGGAGCAGCATGGCAGTCAGCACGATGAGTATCCGGTTCAGTTTGCTGTACATGACATATCCTCCGTTTTTGACAGGACCGATGTAAATCCGGACCGGACGAGATTAGCGCGCCGCCGATCGCGGCGTCCGATCGGTGCAATGAAAACGGCCCCGGGAACCGGGGCCGCGTTGCCGCTCGGCCGGGCGCCTGTGCCCCGGGCCTGACGATTACTGCTTCTTCAGTTCCGGACGCTCCAGGTAGCGTACGTCGCGTACCGGCAGCGGCAGCGGGTTGACATACTGGTAGCCCTGGGCCTGAAGGGCCGCGACCTCCGGGAATCCGGCGGGCACGATGGTGACGAACCCGTGCATGTCCTCGGCCTCGAATCCGGCCGCCTTCATGGCATTGTTGCACATGCGGAATTCCACGCCTTCCTTGGCCAGCTCTGCCATGCGATCCATGACACCCTGGTACCTGTCATAGTTCTCACGGGCGAAGGCGCGCAGTTCCGGTCCGTGCGTCACCACCACGACCTTGCCGCCCAGTGCCCGCGAGGTGTTGCGCACGAAGAAGTACAGGGTGTTTAGCTGGTTCGGATCCTCGTAGTTCACGTCGAACACCGTATCGATCTTCGCGTACTCGTGCATGTTGGTCTTGGCCTTGCCGTACGGCGAGGGTGCCTGATCCGCAAAGGCGGACACGGGCAGGATCAGCAGGCAGGCGAGCATGAGTGACTTTGTCAGGGACATTCGGGTATTCCTCCGGTCATTGATGGCTGTTTCCACGCAAGCCTCTTGCGGCCCGCACCGGCGAAGGAGCAATGTTGATGCCATCCGGAGTCTGCCCGTGGATTCAGTGACTTGAGTGCGTGACCCTGGAGCGGAATGTCTCAAAACGGGACTGCCATGTATCAGATTGAATCACCCATCCTCTTCCAGCTTGCGCCGCAACGTGGAGCGTCCGATGCCCAGAACGCGGGCCGACGCCACCTGGTTGCCGTTGTGCGCGGCCAGGACGCGGCGGATGTGGCGCCGCTCCACCTGGGCCAGCGGCAGCAGGTGTTCGGGCTCATCCGCCGGGCCCGCGCCGGACCCGGTGGTGATGAGCACCTCCTGCGCGCGAAGCACGGGCCCCGGATGGAGCGCGAAGCTGCGTTCGATCACGTTCTGAAGCTGACGGATGTTGCCGGGCCAGTCATGGGCCGCCAACTTCCGGATGGCGTCCTGGCTGAGGCCCAGTTCCGGCCGTTCATACTGCGCACGTACACGTGCCACGAAACTTTCCGCCAGCGCGGGAATGTCCTCACGGCGTTCGCGCAGGGGCGGAATATGGATCGGCAGTACATTGAGGCGAAAAAAGAGATCTTCCCTGAACTCGCCCGCGCAGACCATGGCACCCAGGTCCCGATTGGTCGCGGCGATCACGCGCACGTCCACCGTGAGGGTCCTCTCGCCGCCCAGGGGGCGTACCTCCCCCTCCTGCAGGACGCGCAGGAGCTTGGCCTGGAGCCGGGGACTCACATCGCCGATCTCGTCCAGGAACAGTGTGCCGCCGTCGGCCTGCTGAAACAGGCCACGGGCGTTGCTCACGGCCCCGGTGAATGCGCCCTTCATGTGGCCGAACAGCTCCGAATCCAGCAGATCCTCGGGCAGCGTGGCGCAGTTGACGGTGATGTACGCCTTGTCGGCACGGCTGCTGGTCTGATGCAGTGCGGTGGCCAGCACCTCCTTGCCGGTGCCCGTTTCGCCGGTGATGAGCACGGGAATGTCACGCTGCCGGATGCGCTCGATCACCCCCAGGATGTCTTGCATGGCCTGGCTCCTGGCCACCACGTGCGCGAGTTTCGACTGGCCGGCCAGCTGATCACGCAGCCGCATGACCTCCTCGCGGAGTGAACGCTGCTCCAGAAGCTTGCGCACCCGAAGCACCAGCTCGTCCGGATTCACGGGCTTGGTGAGGTAGTCGAAGGCCCCGAGACGCATGGCCTCCACGGCGCTCTCGATGGAGCCGTAGCCGGTCATGACGATGCTGCCCGTGTCGCTGCCCTGCTCGCGCAGGAATGTCAGCAGGCTGGTGCCGGCATCATTACCCAGTCGCATATCGGTGACCAGGACATCCACCCGGTTGGCGGCAAGCAGTTCCCGGGCCTGCGGCACATCGGCCGCCTCCAGAATCCGGAACCCCTCCAGGTCCAGGTACATGCCCAGGGTGCGCCGTACCGAGAACTCGTCATCCACGATCATAATCGTCGCCATCGTCTATCCCATGTCCAGCTCGAAACTCATGCGTGTACCCTGCCCCTCGCGGCTGTCGATCTCCAGCCGCGTGCCGTGCTGCGAGAGGATGCGCTGCACGATCACCAGCCCCAGCCCGATGCCGTTCCTGCGCCCGGTATAGAAGGGCTCCGTGGCGAACGAAAGCAGGTGGCACGGAAAGCCCTCGCCCGTATCCTGCACCGTGAACCGTACGCGCTCGCCACGGGGATCGGTGCTGATCGTGAGCCGGCCCCCTTCAGGCATGGCCTGGATGGCATTGAGCACCAGGTTCCAGATCACCTGGCGCAACTGGTCGGCATCATGCACCACCGGGCAGGGGCGCTGGTGAAAATCCAGATGCACCCGGATCCGCTCGCCCGCCTCCGAATCCCGGCACGCCAGGTGCACCACCTGTTCGACCAGACTCGAGGCATCCGCCGTCTCCAGCCGCAGTTCCTGGGTCCTGGCCGAGTCCAGAAAACCCTGAAGGATCCGCTGAAGGCGCTGGGTCTCTCCGTTGATGATGTCCACCAGCTGCGAGCGGTCCCGGGAGGCCAGTTCCGCGCGCTCCAGGAGCTTCACCGAATTGATCACCGCGGACAGGGGATTGCGGATCTCGTGGGCCATGTGGGCGGCCAGTTGGCCTGCGTAGGAGAGGCGCTCGGCCTCGATGCGTTTGGCGTGTTCGTCACGGGCCTCGGCGGAGAGGGCCTCCAGGGATTCGACCATGCTGTTGAAACCCGCGGCGAGGTGACCGATCTCGTCGCGGGCGTTGACACCCACCCGCACGCTCAGGTCCCCCTGCCCCACGCGGCTGGCCGCCGCGCTCATGGCATGGAGATCCCGGGTGATGTGCAGGGAGATCAGCCAGGCCACCACGCCGCCGATACCCATGGCGAACAGAATGAAGATCAGTGCCTGGTTTCTGCGTGCCGCCAGGAGCCCGTGCATCTGGGCCATGGACATCTCCAGATATACCTCGCCCACCACATTGCCCGAGACCTCGATGTCCCGGTGCAGCCGCAGCAGGAGGTCCTCGCGCGACAATTCGTCCGCCGCGGCTTCGACCACGGGCCGGCCCACCGCCTCCGCCTCGGTGCCGGCGAGCACGAAACCACGGCGGTCGATGATCTGCGCATGGGTCACGTCCGGGTGCCGGCCGACCCGGTCGATCACCTCCGCCAGCGAGCCCAGATCCTCTGTGAGCACCGCGTTGGTGGTGGCCACCGACAGCAGCACCGACAGGGCCTCGGCGCGATTCTGAGTGTCCGTGCGCAGACGCTCCGATTCGGTGGTCAAGGCATGCCAGACGAACACACCCATCAGCAGCGCATGCACCAGCGCCACCGACATGATCAGGCGGAAACGCAGGGTGCGCGTCAAGGGCACACGCGGATCGGTATCCCCGCTCCCGGCGGGGTGTGTCCCGCTGTCTGCAGACATTACCGAGAGCGTTGCGCGATATCGGCTTCGCTGGCCACCGCGAAACCTTCGTAAAAGCCCAGTGCATTGAGCACCTGTTGTCCCGCGCCATGATTGTGGAGTTCCACCAGTATCTCCACCAGTGCGGCGGACACGGCCTCGGGCACATCGTCACGCACTGCCAGCAGCATGGCCGCCTGGGGCGGCGTCTGCTCTACGATCTGCAAGTCGCTGCGCACCGCCTCGGGCATGGATCGCAGTGAAGGCAGGCAGGTGCCGCTGATGTCCGCCCGGCCGCTGTGCACGGCGAGCAGTGCCGAATCCTGGGAACCGAAGTACTCCACATCGAAGTCGTCCAGGGAAAGCCCCATGGTGCCAAGGTGCTCGCGCAGCACCCGCGCCGAATAGGCCTCTTCGGACGGCAGCGCGAGGCGCAGGCGGCGCTCGCGCACGGACTGGTCAAAGGAGGGCATGGCGCGATCCTGGCGGGCGACCAGGATGCCGTTCATCCCGTCCCCCGCCAGCCGGGCCACGACCCGGTAGCCGGCCTCTCGGGCCTGGGGGTACAGCAGGGGGTTCAGGTAGACCAGGTGATAGTCCCGGGCCTTCACGCGTTCCACGAACTGCCGGTATCCCGGTGCGGTGACGAACTGCACCGGATGGGCCAGGCCCCGTTCCAGCACGTCCGCCAATGGCAGGAACATGCCGGCCAGCTTCGAAGGGCTCTGCCAGGGGATTACGCCAAGGCGATAGTGCTCCGGGACTTCCAGGGCCTGACGCGGGTCACCTGCCGCCGCGCCAAGGGGCGCCGCACCCAGGCACGCAAACAGGATGAACCCGATCCAGGTACGTACAAGCGCATCCGAAAGACCGTCCGGACGAAAAGCGACATGCATCATCATTCTCCTGGACCGACCTGCCATGACTGTGATCGCGTCGAGTGTATCAGCCATCCCGGGCAATGGCGGCATCCCCTGCCGTGCGGGTAGGAGCGGGTGCGGAGGCATGTTATGCTGCGACGCAGCATCCCGGACGGATTCGAACCTCGAGCAGCATGCCTCTTCAAACCTACCTGCAAGCCGTGCAGCAGGATCACCTGGACTATGACCCTGCCCAGGAACGGGCCGTGGTCAGCCTGCAGCGAATCCATGATGCCATGCACCGCCCTGCCCCGCGTGCGGGCCTCGTGGCCCGCCTTCTGGGCCGCGAACCGCCGAGGCCTTCTGTCCAGGGGCTCTACCTGTGGGGCGGCGTGGGCCGGGGCAAGACCTATCTGGTGGATTCGTTCTTCGAGCAACTGCCCGTCGACAACAAGCTCAGGCTGCATTTCCATCGTTTCATGCAACGGGTGCACGAGGAGTTGAAGACGCTTCGCAAGCAGCCCGACCCCGTGGATATCGTCGCCCGGCGGCTGGCCGAGGCACGTGTCGTCTGTCTGGACGAGTTTTACGTCTCCGACATCACCGACGCGATGCTACTGCACAAGCTCCTGGCAGGCATGTTCGAGCACAAGGTCACCCTCATCACCACCTCCAACATCCCCCCCGACGATCTCTACAGAAACGGTCTCCACCGGCACCTGTTTCTCCCCGCCATCGACCTGATCAGGCAGCATCTGGAAGTTCTCCACCTGGACGGGGATACCGATTACCGCCTGCGCTCCCTGGAGAAGGCCGAGCTCTACCATGCACCCCTGGACGAGGATGCCGACAGGCGTCTGACCGAGGCCTTTGACGCCATCGCCCCGGAACCGGGCCATGCGGGCGGGCACGTGGAGATTGTCAGCCGGCGCATTCCGGTGGAGCGCGTGGCCGACGGAGTTGTCTGGTTCCGGTTCAGTGACATCTGCGACGGTCCCCGCAGTCAGCTGGATTATGTGGAGATCGCCCGCATGTTCCACACGGTGCTGGTGTCCGATGTGCCCATGATGGACGAGTCCATGGAGAACCCGGCCCGGCGCTTCATGGCCATGGTGGACGAGTTCTACGATCGCAACGTCAAGCTCATCCTTTCCGCGGCCGTCACCCCTGAAGACCTTTATCAGGGCAAGTGGCTGTCCTTCGAGTTTCAGCGCACCCTGAGCCGGTTGCACGAAATGCAGTCGCGGGGGTATCTTGCGGAGCCGCATCTGCCCTGAGGCCGTCCTCCCATGGCGGACGACACTCCGTTTCCGCCTTCCGTTGGGTTCGTTGCGTTATGGATCCAGCGGTCCGGACGCGTCGCTGCGTTTGCCAGACCCGTCCGCTGCCATTAAGGTGGATACAGTAGGTCCCATGCCTGCCGGATCCGCGGCTCATACGGACAGATCTGCCGGGGGCGTCCGGCACCGTCGGCGTTCACCGGAAACGCGCACTCCCATGCCTGTCTCCCGCCCAAGTCTGCTGTTGTTTCCCGCCCTGGCATGCCTGCTTGTTTTGGCCGGCGGCCTGCGTGCCGACACCGGGGTGCCGCCGGCGCCCGAGCCGGCCCAGATGCGTCAATGGATCGACGAGATGAAGACCGCGCCGCGCGGACCCTTCTGGCGCATCCGCTGGTTCTGTGCCGATGGCACCATCCTTCCGCCGGAGCCCTATGCCTGCCGACCCCACGGCGGCGGAGTCCAGCACGGGGAATGGGGTGAACGCACCCGGGCGATTCGCGACCAGGGCTATCTGATCGCCACGCTGCTGGCGGACCTGGAACCCGGGGACTTTACCGGCCCCGATGCGCGCCTGGACGCGTTGCGCCAGATCCTGCTGGAACGCTTCCTGATCCGCAACGACGACGGCTGGGTCTTCCGCCAGGCCCGTTACTATCGCGGTGCCATCCAGGTGGAGGACGAGTACGCTTCCGCGCGCAGGCTGCTGCTGGCCATGGTGGACGATCCCGGCTGGCGCGATCCGGCCCGCTACCTTTTGCTGCGCGAGGCGGCCCGCCTGTTGCCCATCGACGCCGAGCAACCGGCCACGGTAACCGTACGCCGGCTGTCCACGGAGATCGCTGCACAAGATCCCGGCTTTCAGGATCTGCGCATCAAGCTTCACGGCATGCCGGATGCCGGTGACGCCCAACGGGTACGTAACCACGCGGCCCGTCAGGGACTGCCGGAACTGGTGGATGATTACCGCAGCCTGGCGGCGGCTCTGGATGCGCTGTACGGGCCGCAGACCGCCGTCGACCGGCTGGAGCGGCTGATGGCGGAGAGCGGCGGGTCGCGCCTGCGGGCCGCCATCGCCGATGCTGTCGGGGAGTTGAACGACGCCGCGGATCTGGAGGCACGGCTCCACCTGGCGGCCGGTTTCGCGCGGCAGTGGCGCGGCCTGTTTCAGGAAGACGCGGCCCTCGCGCCGGCGGACCGGTTGCGGCTCCTTCAGGCCGGCCTGGCCATGGAACACGAGGTCTATGCGGTGGGCAACTGGCTCATGGAGGCATCCGCCGGGGCCGATCGCCTGACCCGTCTGAACTGGTTGCGCAGCTTCGGGATGTCGCTGTTCGCGGCGGGATTGCTGTCGGAGCGGCAATGGCAGGCCCTGGACGCGCACATTGACCGCCTGGTGCAGGACGACGCCCTGGATGCCGAGGCCTATTTCACCTGGATGCGCTACCTGTCGCGGGTGTCACAGTGGGCACAGCGGGCACTGGAGTTTCACTTCGAGCCCACCGTGAGACTGTGGTCCGACATCACGCCGCTGGGGGTCCATTATGTCCCGGACACCCTGCGCGGCGGCCCGTTGCTGCCTTATACGCGTACGCTCGACGTCCTCCTGCAGGACGCCCATGTGCTTGCCGGGGTGCGGCAGGAACTGTTTGGACAGGAGGTAGCCGGCGGTCTGCGGCCGCTCAACCCGGGGCTGGCCCGGGGCGTGCTGCTGGAGGCGCCGGAGGACCCGGCGGCATTTCGCAGGGACGGCATCTACCTGCTCCCCTCCACCACGTCGGAGCTGCCGCCGGTCTCCGGCATCCTGACCCGCGGTGAAGGCAGTTCCCTGTCCCATGTGCAGCTGCTGGCGCGCAATCTCGGCATTCCCAACGTGGTCATCGACGATGCGTTGATCCCGTTGCTCGACGCCCATCTGGGTGCCCGGGTGGTGGTGGCGGTCAGCCCGCGCGGTGGTGTGCGCATTGCATCCGACGGCACACACTGGGACGAGGTCCTCGGCGCGGAGGCGCTCGCCCCGGAGGTGGTCATTGCCCCGAATCTCGGCAAGCTCGACCTGCGCACCACCCGTCTTCTGCCCCTGGGCGCGCTCCGGGCGGAGGATGCGGGACGCAGTGTCGGCCCCAAGGCCGCCAACCTGGGAGAACTCCTGCACCATTACCCGCAGCACGTGAACCCCGGCGTTGTGATCCCCTTCGGCGTGTTTCGGGCCATGCTCGATCAGCCCATCGTCCCGGACGGACCGGCCGCCTACGACTGGCTGCGGGACGAATACGCGCGGCTGCACGCCATCAGTGACCCCGCACGGCGGGAGGCGGAGACCCGAGTCATGCTTGAAATGCTGCGCGATTGGATCGTCACGACCGACCCCGGCGAGGCATTCCGTGCCCGGCTGCGGGAGGCGCTGGAAGAGACCTTCGGCAGCGCCGATACGCCCGGCGTGTTCGTGCGCAGCGACACCAACGTGGAGGATCTGCCCGGCTTCACCGGCGCCGGCCTGAACCTCACCGTACCCAATGTCGTGGGCTTCGAGTCCATCGTGCGGGCCATTCGCACGGTGTGGGCCTCGCCTTTCAGTGACCGCGCCTATGCCTGGCGCCAGGCGCACATGCCGCAGCCCGAGCATGTCTATCCGTCGGTACTGCTCCTGGAAACCTTTCCCTCGCAGAAGTCCGGGGTGCTGGTGACGGCGGACGTGGACACGGGAGACCGGGACTGGCTGTCCATCGCCACCAGCGAAGGTGTTGGCGGCGCCGTGGACGGACAGGCTGCCGAGGAACTGCGCGTGCATCGCGCCACCGGCGAAGTCCGACTGCTGTCCCAGGCCAGTGCGCCGCTGCGCGCCGAACCTGTGGCGGGCGGCGGTATGCGCATGGTCCCGGCCAGCGGGCACGAAACCGTGCTCACGCCGGACGAGATCGATCAGCTGCGCGCGCTGGTCGACGACCTGGCTTCGCGCATGGAGATGCCGTCCGGTCCTGACGGCACACCCGTGGCAGCGGACATCGAGTTCGGATTCAGCGACGGGCGACTCTCCCTGTTCCAGATCAGGCCCTTCGTGGAAAGCCGGCGCGCGCGCCAGAGTCAGTATCTGATCGGGATGGATCTGCCCGAGACCGCCCGTCAACGAATACCGGTTGACCTGCGTGAACCGCCACCGTCCATCGTCGTGGAGCGAGCCCTCCCGTGAAACGCCCGCTCCTCATGCTGCTCGGAGGCGCGCTGGCGCTGTCACTCAATGGCGCCGGCGGCTATCCCATCGATGCCTTCGAGGAGACCGGTATCGCCCGGCTGGAAGGCTACCGGCTCGCCAATCAGGGGCAGATACCAGGTAACCGCCTGCTGCCCGGCGCCCTGCTCGGCAGCAGTCAGATCCGTTTGCGCCTGCGTGATCGGCCGGATTTCGAGATCCCCGAACCCGATTCGGCACTCGCGAGGGATATCGCCCGCCTGCTGGGCGATGCGGCACCCGATACCAGCGTCAGCGTGCTCGACCTCAGCGATCCCGATGTGCCGCTGTATGCGGAACACAGGGGGCAGGCGGCGTTGATTCCCGGCAGCGTCGGCAAGGTCATGGTGGGCGTGGCGATGCTGCAGGCCCTGGCTGATCTGCATCCCGACGACATAGCCGCCCGCAAGCGGCTGCTCAGGGAGACCCAGGTCACGGCCGATCGCTTCATCCGCCACGATTCCCACACGGTACCCCTCTGGGAACCCGAACAGCAGCGCATGACGCGCCGGCCGCTGCGCGAGGGGGATACCGCGAACCTGTGGAGTTACCTGGACTGGATGATGTCGGCGAGTTCCAATGCGGCCGCCAGCACGGTCATCAGGCAACTGATGCTGCTGCGCCGTTTCGGCCGGGACTATCCGGTCTCCGCCGATGACGAAGCGGCCCTGTTTCGCGACACCCCGGTCGGAGAACGCGGCGAGCTGCTGCGCGACAGCCTGGTGTCGCCGCTGGCACGCAACGGGCTGGATACGGAGCGACTGCGCCAGGGATCGTTCTTTACCAGCGAGGGCAGGCGTCTGGTGCCGGGCTCCGGCAGCGTCAGCACGGTGCGCGAGCTGATGCGCATGCTGGTACGCATGGAACAGGGACTGCTGGTGGACGAGTGGTCGAGCCTGGAGCTGAAGCGGCTGCTGTACATGACGGAGCGGCGTATCCGTTACGCTTCTTCGCCCGCGCTCAATGACGCCGCGGTCTATTTCAAGTCCGGGTCATTCTACCGGTGCGAGCCCGAAGAGGGTTACACGTGCAGGAGATACCAGGGCAACGTGATGAACCTGATGCACTCAGTGGCCATCATCGAGTCACCGGCGGGTGAGCCCCGGCTGTTCTACCTGGTCGCACTCACGTCGAACGTGCTGTACCGCAATGCCGCCGTCGAGCATCAGACCTTTGCGACCCGCCTGCATGCACTGATCAGAGACCGGCATGCCGAACCGGCTGCCCCATGATGATCCTGTCCAGTTCGACGATGAGATTGGTGAACCATTCACCGCCGTTCGGGTTCCGGGCCAGCGCCACGGCGATGTAGGTGCGCCCGGCGTGCTCGACGATGGCACTGTCGGCATGCCATTCGCGCCAGGTGCCGGACTTGCGGTAGACCCGCGCCTCGGGGGCGCCGGCCAGCAGGCCCTGAACGAACTTGTGCCGGATACCCGGATCGCCAAGCATGCCCTTCATTTCCCGGGACAGCTCGGGCGACACCAGCCGTCCGGTCTCGAGCATGTAGTAGAAACGCGCCACCTGGAAGGCGGTGGCGCCATGGGAGAGATTGTGCAGCGGATCACGCTGGTAGGCCGCGCCCCGGCCGTACTCCTTGCCGACCCAGAGTCCGCCGTTCATGTTCGCGTCGTAGAGACGGTATTTCGGTGATCTGAGCAGCTCGTTGATATACTCCGGCCCGACCCGCCGTATCATCTCGGTCGCGGCCGTATTGGACGAGCGGCGGATCATGTCGGTCATCAGCCGACGGTTCTCGGTATCGAGCGGGAGTTTCCCTTCATGGATGCGTTCGAAGGCGGCCAGCAGGATGGCGATCTTCGGCAGGCTGGCCGCATACATCATGTCGTGTCCGTTGACATGGGCCAGGCGGGGCTTGGCGGGATCGGTGATGTCGACCAGGGACACGGCCAGTTGCCTGCTGCGTACCGCGGATTCCAGGTTCAGGCGCTGGAGTCGTTCCTCCAGTTTCGCCTGGAGGGCGGGGTTCACGGCATCACGCAGGGGCGACGTCTGTTGCGGAGGCGCGGCATGGACTGCCATCAGCAGTCCCAGTGAAACGCCTGTCACCAGCAGCAGTCTGAACAGCATGAAGCGCCTCGTAACCGGTCAACGGTCGTCAGGAGTTGAATTCAAAGTGGGAATGCAACGATCATGCCACACAGCGCGAACGCAACGCAATGATCGAACCTCATAATCGCAGTGCATCCCTCCTGCGCGGTGTGCTGCTGTTCACAAACTTCTTCCTGATCATTGCCGCGCTGTATCACCTCAAGCCGGCGAGCCGCTCCATCTTCATCTCTTCGCTGGGCGCCGATTATCTGCCCTATGTGTGGATCGCCACCGCACTGGCGCTCGCCATCACAATCGGGCTCTACCATCACCTGATCGCGCGCTTCTCGCGCTTCCACGTGGTGCTCGGCAGTTGCGCCATCGTCATCGCCGTCCTGTTCCTGTTTTATCCGCTGGTCAGCGACAGCGGATTCGTCCAGGCCTTCGCGTTCTACATCTTCGTGGACATGTTCAGCGTGATCATGGTCGAACAGTTCTGGAGCCTGACGAACACCACCTTCAGCACCAGCGAGGGCAAGCGCTGGTACGGCCTGATCGCGACCGGCGGGCTGGCCGGTGGCGTGGCTGGCGGCAGTGCCTCGAGCCTGCTGATCAGTCGGACGGGGCTGGAAACCATGGACCTGCTGCTGGTGGCGGCCGGCATCATCGGACTGCTGGTGTGCCTGACCCTGCTCATGGGCAGACTCGGCCTGTACCACGAGCGGCCCGGCGTGCGAAATCATCGCGAAGTCACATCGCGCGACTGGCGTGCCATCCTGCAGCACCGCTACCTGCTGATCATCGCGGCCATCCTGCTGCTCGCGCAGGTGGCCGAACCGCTGATCGAATACCAGTTCATGAAGGTGATCGAGGAGAACATCGTCGGGCGGGACGCGCGCACCGCCTACCTGGGCGCCTTCTTCAGTGTCATGAGCGCGGTGGCCATCGGCATCAACCTGCTGATCACCCCGCTGGTGCATCGCTGGTTCGGCGTCATGGCGGGGCTGTTCGCACAACCCGTGGCAGTGATGATCGGCAGCCTGTGGTACATGTCCCAGGCCACGCTTCAGGCCGGCGCATTTCTCAAGATCGCCGACCGGGGCCTGTCGTATTCCATCAATCGCGCATCAAAGGAACTGCTCTACGTGCCCATCGAACCGCTGCTCATGTTCCGCGCCAAGGCCTGGATCGACATGTTCGGCTACCGCATGTTCAAGGTGCTGGGCTCGCTGCTCATCCTCCTGCTCACCCAGTGGTTACCCTGGACCATCAGCGCCGCCGAGCTGGGCTGGCTGGTGCTGGGCGTGTGTCTGGTGTGGATGCTGGCGCTGACGCATCTGGGCAGAGAGTACAAGGGGATCCTGGCCAGGGCGGCCGCCATCCGGGCGCCTGCATGAGGGTGGTCACCGTTGCCCCGCCCGCGCCGGACGGCAGGGATATGCCATCAACCGCGCTGATACGTACCCACCAGCCGGTTCATGCCGATGACCATGGGTTCGACCTGCGCCAGCAGCTCCCAGAGTGTCAGGCCCGGTTTTAACTGCGTCTCCCGGTCCAGGGCCAGCACCCAGAAATAGTACCTGTGCTGCCCGTGTCCCGGAGGCGGCATGGGTCCTCCGTAGCCGGGCCTGCCGAAGTCATTGCGCCCCGCGGTGAAATCGCCCGTGCCCTCGACCAGTCCGTCCGCCGATGCGGGAATGTTGTACAGCACCCAGTGCACGAATCCGTAGGTGCCGCCCGGTGACAGCAGCGGCGCATCGGGATCATGGCAGATCACGGCAAAACCGCGCGTCCCCCTGGGCGCCCCGCTCCAGGACAGCTGCGGCGAGATATCGTCGCCCTCGCCGGTGTGTCTGACCGGAATCGCGTCCCCCTGACCGAACGCCGGGCCGGTCAGCTGCATGTCCGACAGTGCAAACCCCATGGCCGTCTCCTCGATGATCCCGTGGCTGGCCTGAAAACCGTACGCCTAACCGGAAGGCCGGTGCAAGGACGCGGGCCGCCCGTCGAACAGCGCCGCCAGGGCATCGCGCGCCGGCTCCGGCCAGGGGCCATCGGGTCCCTCGACCCGGGCACCCTCCCCCGCCACCTCGCCGATGTCGGCGCAGGGTATCGACGCGGCCTCCATGGCCTCGATCACGCGGGCCGCATCCTCGGGCGGCACCGTCAGCAGCAGGGCGCCGGAGGCGATGGTGGCCAGCGGGTCCAGCCCGAGCGTGGCGCACACGCGGGCCGCCAGGGGTGGTACGGGAATCGCCTGCGGCGTCACGCGAAGGGTCCTGCCGCTCGCCCTGGCCAGTTCCCACAGAGCCGTGGCCACGCCGCCCTCGGTGGGATCGTGCATGGCCGTCACCCGGCCCGCCGACAGGGCGATGCGGGCATCTTCCACCACGCTGATCCCCGGGTCATCGGAGAACCGGCGGGCAGTCTCCAGTTCCCCGGGCGTCAATGCGGATTGCAGGCGGTCGGCGAATTCCGCAGCAAGGATCGCCGTGCCCTCGATGGGTACACCCTTGGTCAGCAGCAGCCGGTCGCCGCTGCGGGCGCCCCGGGGCGTCACCAGCCGTTCGCGCGCCACTTCGCCCAGCAGGGTGCCCGCGGCCACCGGATGCGTGAGGCCGTGGGTCACCTCGGTGTGGCCGCCGATGAGCGTGATACCGAGCGCCCGGCACACCTCCCCGATCTGTTCCATAATGCGGATTGCCATGGCCGCGTCGGCACTCTCTTCCGGCAGCATCAGGGTCACCAGCAGCCAACGCGGCACGGCGCCGGTGGTGGCCACATCGTTGGCATTCACCCGCACCAGGTACCGGCCCAGGTCATCGGTGACGAACGTCACGGGATCCGACTTGCAGACCAGCAGGCGGTCGCCCAGGTCGAGCACCGCGCAGTCCAGTCCGACACCGGGACCCACGATCAGGTCGGGGTGCTCCGTTGGCGCGGCGCGCAGGAGCTTCTCCAACAGGGCCGGCGGCAGTTTGCCGACCGGCAGGTGTGCCGGATCCTGCGTGTCGTGTGCCATCGAGGGAGATCCTCCGTCCGATTTCGGGTGTCTGCGCACGCCCGCCGCCGTGGGCCGCTGTCCCGAGCATATCCGGTCTCAACGATTCCGCCATGAACGGATGCCCGGATTGTCTGCCATCCCGCGCGGTGCTAGCCTTCCGGCGGTACTCAGGGACAGGTGAACACAGCCCCATGGCAAAGACCAGACGCAAGCCCTCCCGCAAGGCCGAATCACGACCCGCTCCCGCCGCCGCGGCGCATGCCCCCGAATGGACGGTCGTGGGCCTGGCTGCCCTGGGCATGCTTATTACCGCGTATCTGACCCTGGTGGCATGGACCGGCGCGGGTCCGGCGCTCTGCGCCGAGGGCTCGGGCTGCGACGTGGTACAGCAGAGCCGCTGGTCCCGGGTGCTGGGCCTGCCGGTCGCGCTCTGGGGATTCGGCGTGTATGCGCTGCTGGCACTGATCGCGTATGCGGGCGCTCCCCGGCTGAAACGCTGGCGCCGGCTCTGGATGATCGCATTCATCGGCCTGTCCATCAGCGCTTACCTGACCGTGATGGGCATCGTCGCCCTGGATGCGGTCTGCATCTGGTGCCTGTTGTCCCTGGCCATCATCACTGCCCTGTTCGTCTGGCTCACGTTCAGGCGCCCGGCAACGGCGCCCGGCATGCCCTGGCTCAACTGGTCCCTGAGCAGCGTCGTGGTGGCCGCCGTGATCGT
The DNA here is from genome assembly GCF_000378965.1 of Thioalkalivibrio thiocyanodenitrificans ARhD 1. Lineage (NCBI taxonomy): Bacteria > Pseudomonadati > Pseudomonadota > Gammaproteobacteria > Chromatiales > Ectothiorhodospiraceae > Thioalkalivibrio > Thioalkalivibrio thiocyanodenitrificans. Next base: position 578,414 of record NZ_KB900536.1, on the reverse strand, counting down.
GGGTACGCTGCATGCCTACTACAGCGACCTGTTCAGTCCACCCGCGGATCCCCGCCTGGAACGCCTCGCACTGCACCTGGACGATACGGGCGCGCGCTACTACGGCGCCTACTGGTGTCCCGCCTGCCAGCAACAGAACCGGTTGTTCCGCGGTGCATACGAGCACCTGCCCTACGTGGAATGTTCCCCGGACGGGCGTCACGGACGCCCTGCGGGCGAGTGTGTCACGGCGGGTATCAGCAACTTCCCCACCTGGATCATCCGGGGACGCCGCTACGAGGAGATCCTGACGCCGGAGGAACTGGCACGTCATTCCGGTTTCGACTGGCAGGGTGCGCGCGGAGACTGATGCATCGAGTTTTTCAGATCCTGGCGCACGCCATCACCGGATGCTTCGCCACAGGAGGCCCTCATGGGCAATCGACTGACCCGTATCTATACCCGCACCGGCGATGACGGCACCACCGGGCTCGCCACCGGCAACCGCGTTGCCAAGGATTCAGCGCGGGTGGAGGCCATGGGGGACGTGGACGAGCTGAACAGCGTGATCGGCGTACTGCTGGCGCGGCCGGTGCCCGCGTCCTGCCGGAAACCGCTGCTGCACATCCAGCACGACCTGTTCGATCTGGGCGGCGAACTGTCCATGCCCGGGGAATCGCTGCTCGATCCCGAGCGGGTGGCGTGGATGGAAGCATGCCTGGATGAACTCAACGACACGCTTCCGCCCCTCAAGGAATTCATCCTGCCCGGAGGCGGAGAGGCCGCCGCCCTGTGCCACCAGGCCCGGGCCATCTGCCGGCGCGCCGAGCGCCGCCTAGTACACCTCGCGCGGGAGGAACCGGTCACGCCGGGTGCGCGCAGGTACCTGAACCGCCTTTCCGACCTGCTGTTCGTCATGGCCCGCGTGCTGGCCCGGGAGACGGGGGAAGGAGAGGTGTTGTGGAAAGGTGGAAGGAAGAAGGATGAAGGCTGAACTCGAGGGACGGCAGCCGCGCCGTCGGGGTATGCAATGCGCATCGGCCAGCAAAAAACCCGCACGAGGCGGGTTTTTTGCTGGCAACCGCTTTCACCGGCTGCATGCTGGAGATGGCGTCCCCACGGGGATTCGAACCCCGGTCGCCGCCGTGAAAGGGCGGTGTCCTAGGCCTCTAGACGATGGGGACGGTGTACAACGTCCTGACCGCTACTTCCTCGGACCCACCAGCAGTACGGTGACGAGCCCGGTAAACACAATCAGAAATCCAAGGGGGATCAGCGAGAGGAAGAGCTTGGCCCATTCTTCCACATCTCTGAACATGGCCCCGAAGCCGAGCACCATGGCGATCACCGTCAAAACAATCCCGGCGATGATCGAGTAGCGGCCGAAGTGGTACATGGCGGATCGCTCCTCGGTCAGGCACCGGGACGGAAATCTGGTGGAGCCAGGCGGGATCGAACCGCCGACCTCTTGCATGCCATGCAAGCGCTCTCCCAGCTGAGCTATGGCCCCCTAAAGGAAGTCGCGAAATTTACGCGACTGATTTTACCTTGTCAAGCAGTGGTCTAGGCATCATCGCCACCGGCTTCGATATAGGCCAGTGCCCGCTTGATGCGGGCCAGGGTGCGCTCCCGACCCAGCAGGGACAGGGTTTGGTCGATGGGGGGTGAGACGCCGCCGCCGCTCACCGCTACCCGAAGCGGCTGGGCCACCTTGCCGAGCTTGAGGTCGTGGCGCTGCGCCACCGCTTCCACGGCGCCATGGATGGCCTCGGGCGTCCACTCCCCTACCGCCTCCAGGGCGGCGTGCAGAGCCTGGAGTACCGGCTTCGCCTCATCCCCCAGGTTCTTGCGGGCAGCCTTTTCGTCGTAATCCTCGAAATCCCGGTAGAAATACACGCTGTTGGCGGCCATCTCCGCCAGGGTTTTTGCCCGTTCACGCTGGGCCACCACCACATCCCGGAGCGGCGGCGGCAGTGACGGATCAACGCCGCGGTTGCCTATGTGCCACGAGAGATGACGTGCCACGTGATCCGGATCCGAGTGCTTGATGTAGTGCTGGTTGAGCCACAGGAGCTTGTCGGGGTTGATCGCAGAAGCGGAGTGGTTCACGTCGAGGATATCGAACAGCTCGATGAGTTCCTCCAGGGTGAACACCTCCTGATCACCATGGGACCACCCCAGGCGCACCAGGTAGTTGATCAGGGCCTCCGGCAGGAATCCGTCGTCCCGGTACTGCATGACGCTCACGGCACCATGGCGCTTGGAGAGCTTGGCGCCGTCGGGACCCAGGATCATGGGCAGGTGAGCGTACCGGGGCGGTTCCACGCCCAGTGACTTCAGGATATTGATCTGCCGCGGGGTGTTGTTGAGATGGTCGTCACCCCGGATCACATGTGTGATCTCCATATCCCAGTCATCCACGACCACGGTGAGATTGTAGGTGGGGCTGCCGTCGGAGCGGGCGATGATGAGATCGTCCAGTTCGCTGTTCTGGAACACCACGCGCCCGCGCACCATGTCCTCCACCACCGTGACACCGTCATCGGGATTGCGGAATCGCACTACCGGCTCCACCCCTTCGCGGGGTTCGGTCCGGTGGCGGCAGCGGCCGTCGTAACGGGGTTTCTCCTTGTTGGCCATCTGCTCGGCGCGCATGGCGTCCAGTTCTTCCCTGGTGCAGTAACAGTGGTAGGCCTTGCCCTCGTCCAGCAACCGGGCGATGACCTCCTTGTAGCGGTCGAAACGCTGGGTCTGATAGAACGGGCCCTCGTCGTATTCGAGGCCCAGCCAGCTCATGCCCTCCAGGATCGCGTTCACCGAGTCTGCATTGGAACGGGCCAGATCGGTGTCCTCCACGCGCAGCACGAAGTCACCGCCGTGCTTGCGGGCGTAGAGCCAGGAGAACAGCGCCGTGCGGGCGCCGCCGATGTGCAGATAGCCCGTCGGGCTTGGGGCAAAGCGGGTGCGAACTTTCATGAAAATGCTCGGGTTGGGCGGATTGAAGGATGCGATAGGGTACCAAACGGGCCCCGCCCGTTCATCAGCGCAGTTCATCGGGCCCCGGGGGGCGAACTGTTATGATTGCCCGTCCCCCGGCGCTTACGGTCCTGCAATCACCGCCTACATGATATTCCCTGCATCCATACGCCGTCCCCCGGTCAGAATTCGGTTCTGGTGCCTGGTGTGCCTGGGACTGTGGCCTGCGGTCCTGCCCGGGGCGGGTGTCGGCGAGATCCGGGTCGCCGACGACGCAGGCCGCGAGGTCGTACTCACGGAACCGGCCCGGCGCGTGGTCAGCCTCTCGCCGCACCTCACCGAGATCCTGTTCCATGTGGATGCGGGCGAACGGGTGGTGGGCACCGTCAGCTTCAGTGACTACCCGGCGGCGGCCGCCCGCCTGCCGGTGGTGGGCAGCGCAGGACAACTGGACCTGGAGCGGATCGTGGCACTGGAGCCCGATCTGGTGGTCGCCTGGCAAAGCGGCAATCCCGCCCGACAGCTGGACCGCCTGCAACGCCTGGGGATCACCGTCTACCTGAACGAACCCCGCCGCCTGGCGGACCTGGCCGGGACCCTGGAGCGGCTGTCCCGGCTGACAGGCACGCAAGCGGTGGGGACTGCCCGGGCGGAGGCGCTCCGCGAGGGGGCCCGGGCCCTTGAGGTCCGGTACGCCGGGCGTTCGCCGGTGCCGCTGTTTTACCAGATCTGGGACCGCCCGCTGATGACCGTCAACGATGAGCACCTGATCGGCGAGATCATCGGCCTGTGCGGCGGCGTCAACGTGTTCGGGGATGTCGACAGCCTCGTGCCGCGCCTGAACCGGGAAGCGGTGCTTGCCGCGGACCCGGAGGTGATCGCAGGCGGCGGTTCAGGCGAGGCGGACTCGGCCTGGGTCGACGCATGGCGACGCTGGGCCGGACTCACTGCAGTTCGGAGAGACAACCTGTTCTTCATCCCGCCATCGCTGATCCAGCGCCAGACACCGCGCATCCTCGAGGGTGCCGCCCTGCTGTGCGAGTTCCTCGAACTGGCCCGCTCCCGGCGGCCGGCGGGCAGCCCATGAACCGGCTGGTACCGATGCTCGGCCTGCTTGCGGCCGCCGGCCTCGCCGCCATGGGACTGTCCCTGACGCTGGGCAGCGTGCCGCTTGCGCCCATGGAGGTCTGGGCGGTGGTCACCGGTGGCGGCGAGTCCCTGTCGCGCACCCTGGTGCTGGAACTGCGTCTGCCCCGCACGCTGGCTGCCTTCGCCACCGGCGGGCTGCTGGCGGTGGCGGGGGCGCTGATGCAGGTGCTGTTGCGCAATCCCCTCGCCGACCCCTACGTGCTGGGCCTGTCAGGGGGCGCGGCGGTGGGCGCCCTGCTCGCCATGCTGGCCGGCCTCGGCGTGGCCCTGGTTTCGGGCGCGGCCTTTGCCGGCGCCCTGCTGTCCACCTTTCTGGTGTTCGGCCTTGCCCACGGCACGGGCAGCTGGACCCCGGTGCGGTTGCTGCTCACCGGCGTGGTGGTGGCCGCCGGCTGGGGGGCACTGATCAGCTTCATCCTGGCGGTCAGTCCCGGGGCGGAACTGCCGGGCATGCTCTACTGGCTCATGGGGGATCTCTCCCATGCCCGCCACCCGGGACCCGCCTGGCTGGTGCTGCTGCTCGCCGTGGTGCTGGCCTGGCCCCTGGGCCGGAGTCTGAACGTGCTCGCCCGGGGCGCGTTGCAGGCGGCGTCGCTGGGGGTGTCGGTGCGCCCGCTGGAATGGACCGTGTACCTGGTGGCGGCACTGCTGACCGCCACGGCGGTGACCCTGGCGGGCACCGTGGGCTTCGTCGGACTGATCGTGCCGCACATGCTGCGCCTGGTGCTGGGCAATGACCAGCGCATCATCCTGCCCGCCTCCGCGCTCGCGGGGGGTATTCTCCTGACGCTGGCGGACACCCTGGCGCGCACCCTGATCGCGCCCCAGCAACTGCCCGTGGGTGTGATCACGGCCATGCTGGGGGTACCCGTCTTCCTGTACCTGCTGCACCGGAGCCGCTGATGGGAAGCCCGCTGCTGGAACTCGGCGATCTGGTGATCCGTATTCCGGGCCGCCCCCCGGGATCGCCGCTGGGCGTCACGGTGCGGCCCGGGGAATGCTGGGCGATCCTGGGCCCCAACGGCGCCGGCAAGACCACCCTGCTGCACACCCTGGCGGGTCTGCGGCCGGCGCACTCCGGCATGGTCCGCCTGAACGGCACGAACATGCGCACACTGTCCAGGCGTCAGGTCGCCCGGCAGCTGGCACTGGTGTTTCAGGACCACCACGACGGCTTTCCCGCCACGGTGCTGGAGACGGCCCTTATCGGCCGCCACCCCTACCTGCATCCCTGGGACATGGAATCGGCCGAAGACGTGGCTGCTGCGCGGGCCGCCCTGGAGCAGGTGGATCTCGCGGGGCTGGAGGCGCAGCTCGTGGACACGCTTTCAGGGGGCGAACGCCAGCGGCTGGCCATCGCAACCGCACTGAGTCAGGACCCTCGCCTGTTGCTGCTGGACGAGCCGCTCAGTCACCTGGACCTGCATCACCAGGTGGCGGTGCTCGACATCGTCAAGGAGCGGGTGAACAGCGGATGCGCCGCCATGATGAGTCTGCACGACGTCAACCTGGCCGCCCGCCATTGCGATCACCTCTTGCTGCTTTATCCCGACGGCAATGCCTGCTGGGGGCCGACAAAGGAAATGCTGCTGTTACCGGTGCTGGAACGGCTGTACGGGCAGAAGCTGGTGACAGGTGAAGTGGACGGTGCGCCGGTGTTCATGGCGGCTGGCGGGACGGTGGATGGGTCTTGAATACCGTTTAGCCGCAGAGGGCACGGAGGTCACAGAGTTAAAACCCAAGCTCATCAAGACCGGGGCATTTCTTCGGGCCGTCTTTTCTCTGTGACCTCTGTGCCCTCTGTGGCCAAACGCCTTTGACCACCCGCATCATCGCTCGAACACTCAACGCAGCACCGCGTCCTGCAGTTCAATGCCGGTACCCCACTGCACGCCCGGGCCGTTGGCCATGACCACCACCATCACATCCTCGCCCGAGGCGGCCTTCACGTAGCCCGCGACGGCGGAGACCCCCTCAAGAAAGCCCGTCTTGAGATGCATGCGGCCAGCGGCCGGGTCGTCCTCGAAGCGGGTGCGCAGGGTGCCGTCCATGCCGGCCAGTGCCAGGGAAGAGACGAATTCCGGCATGAACCGGCTCTCGCGGCCGGCGCGCAGGACGCCGGCCAGTTGCCGGGCGGTGACCCGGTTGTCACGGGACAGGCCCGCCGCGTTGTCCAGCACCAGCCCCCGGGCGTCGATATCCCGGGCGGAGAGAAAATCGAGTATCGCATTGACGCCCTTCTCCCGTGTGGCGGGGACGCCGAGGACTTCCGCCCCCAGCGTCAGCTTGAAGTGGCGGGTCATCACGTTGTTGCTGTGCTTGTTGGACAGGCGCACCAGATCGCCCAACGGCCGGGATTCGTGCATCAGATCGGGTTCCTGTTCGGGATCCGGCCAGGTGGCGATCCGCCAGCCGCCCTCGAATTCTCCGCCCCACTGGGCCCACAGGGCCCGGAACAGGCTGTGCACGTAGGCCTCCGGCTTGAGTGCCGTGCGGGCAAAGCGGTGGTTCCCGCAGGCGGCCGGATACTCGCCCGCCAGCGCGATGCCGGGTTCCGACTCAAGCACACGATAGGTGATCCCCAGCCGGTATCCGCCGCAGGAGCCGCGACGCTGACGCAGCCGGTTGTCCACCCGCAGACCGGCCAGGGGCGGATCGACGGACGCCCGTACCGATTCGCCATCGGGCCCCGGGGCCACCTCCACATGCAGGGCATTGAAGTTGACCAGCAGCGGATGGGGCGGCTGGTTATAGACCCGATGCGGTTGCCCGTCGAAAGCGGAAGGCGCCTCGGTCGAGGGTTCGAACTGACCCAGATCGAACACCAGATCCCCCTCGATCCGCCGGATGCCACTGCGGCGCAGCGCTCCCAGCAGCTTCCAGAACTCTTCGGTCACCAGGAACGGATCGCCGCCGCCCCTGATCCACAGGTCGCCCTTGAGGATCCCCGCCTCCACAGGACCGTCAAGGTACACGCGGGTCGTCCACGTGTAGGCGGGGCCGAGCACCTCCAGGGCCGCGAGGCTCGTGGCCAACTTGATCACCGAGGCGGGATTGAGCGCGGTATCGGCATTGTGGACGATCCACGGGTCGGCACCGCCCACCGGCTGCACCCAGATGCCGATACGTGCCCGATCCATGCCGTGGGCTTCGATGACGCGCTGAACGGATCCGGGCACGTCGGGCCCCGCCATCACGGCCGCCGGCCAGACGATCAGGACGAAAAGGAGCAAACCGGAGATTGGCCGATGCATGGTGCCGAAGTGGTCATATGGGAGGCCCGACCCCGGGCCGATACTGAAGGGTCCGAAGCGCGGATTTATCATCACATATTACCGCAGAAGATTGCCGGGACCAGGACGGTTTTTGTTTAGCCACAGAGGTCACAGAGGCCACAGAGAAAAGCCATCGGACGTCGCTCGCAGATCTGTTGTGTTCTTCTTCCCTCTGTGACCTCTGTGACCTCTGTGGCTAAACAATCCCATCTGAATCAGGAATAAGCCGCATCCTCCAGGCATCTACCGGAAAGCCGTGATCCGTGGGCGGCTTGACAGATGCGTTATATATAACGATATATAACGGTTACTGCCTGGAGGTCGTGCATGAAGGCCCATGTGGACGGACGTTTCTGGCTGAACGTGAGCGACCGGGGCTTCCTGGGCGCCGGGCGTATCGAGCTGCTGGAGCGCATCGGTGAGACGGGGTCCATCTCCGCCGCCGCCCGGTCCATGGGTATGAGCTACAAGGCCGCATGGGACGCCGTCGAGGCCATGAACAACCTGGCCGAACAGCCCCTGGTGATCAGGCGGGCCGGAGGGCAGCGGGGCGGCGGCACCAGCCTTACCGGGTTCGGTCAACAGGTCATCCGGCATTACCGGGCCGCAGACGCCGCCTATCGCGGCTTCATGGGTCAACTGGAACACCGTCTCTCCGACCTGGGGGACGTGGTCGGATTCATGAGGAAGATGTCCATGCGCACCACCGCAGCGAATCACTTCCAGGGCCGGATCAGCGCCATCCGTACCGGCGCCGTCAACGATCAGGTGTCGGTGGACATCGGTGGTGGCCACGCCGTGGTGGCCATCGTCACCCGGGAGGCGGTGAACGACCTGGGGCTGGCCGAGGGCGCCGACGTGCAGGTCCTTTTCGATGCCTCCAGCGTGATCCTGGCCGAGGACAACCCCTCGCTCAGATGCAGCGCCCGCAACCGCCTCTGCGGCACCGTGATCGAGACCCGGGACGGTGCGGTCAACGGGGAAGTTAAGCTGAGCCTCGCGGAAGGCCGGGTACTCACCGCCATCGTCACCAGCGAATCCCTGGCCGCCCCCTGGCTGGCGACGGGCAGCCGGGTCTGCGCTCTCATCAAGGCACCCCATGTGATGCTCGCCGTGGGCGAGTGAAAACCGGCCTCCCGATGATTCTGACCATGCACCCATATCGACCTGCCAATCCGGAAGCGTGCAAGTGAAACGCCCGATCCTGATCCTCCTGACGGCGATCCTGCTGCCCCTCTCCGCTGGCGCCCATGCGGAGCGCTTCACCATCGCCGCGGCCTCGGACCTGCGTTTTGCCCTGGATGACATCATCGGGCTCTATCGCCAGCAGCACCCGGAACATGAACCGGAGGTGATCTACGGTTCTTCCGGCAAGATGACCACCCAGATCATCCACGGCGCTCCCTACGACATCTTCTTCTCCGCCGACATCGCCTTTCCCGAACGCCTCAAGGCCGAAGGGTTCAGCGCCACGGAGCCCGCCGTCTATGCCATCGGGCGCATCGTCCTCTGGAGCAACACCCTCGATGCCTCGCAGCTCACCCTTCGGGATCTGGCGACCGACAACCGCATTCGCCGTATCGCCATTGCCCAGCCCTCCCATGCCCCCTACGGCCTGCGTGCCCGGGAGGCGATGGAGGCCACCGGCGTCTGGGAGGTATTGCAGCGCAAGCTGGTGTTCGGTGAGAACATCGCCCACGCCGCGCAGATGGTGGAATCCGGCGCGGCCAGCGTGGGCATCATCGCCCTGTCCCTGGCGAGCTTTCCGGCCATGGCCGAGCATCCGCATCACCTGATCGACGACACGCTGCACCACCCGCTGACCCAGGGCTATATCGTGACCCGCCGTGGCGCCGGGAAAGAGGCGGTGATGAACTTCGCCCGGTTCATGGAGACCGGTGAGGCCCATGAAATCATGGAGCGCTACGGATTCGTGATACCGAAATAGGCCCGCAAACAGGTCCTGCGGCCTTCGCGATGGCCCGGCTTGTTCTCCAGCCATGACAACAGGACGGATCCCATGACCGGTCTCGGCCCGGAAGACTGGCAGGCCATTGAAGTCACCTTCAGGCTGTGCCTCTACACAACCGTCATCCTGCTGGTGATCGCCACGCCTGTCGCCTGGTGGCTCTCCAGCGGCCGCTCGGCGGGACGGGTTGCCGTCCAGGCCGTGGTGGCCTTGCCGCTGGTGCTGCCGCCCACGGTGCTCGGCTTCTACCTGCTCATCGTGCTCGGTCCCCGGGGCCTCGTGGGCGGTACCCTGGAGTCCATGGGCCTGCATCACCTGGCCTTTACCTTCGAGGGCATCCTGATCGCCTCGGTGATCTACTCCATGCCCTTTGCCGTGCAGCCCCTGACCGAGGCCTTCAACAACCTGGGCCGCCGTCCGGTGGAAGTGGCCAGCAGCCTGGGCGCCAACGCCGTGGACCGGTTCCTCACCGTGATCCTGCCGCTGACCAGGGGCGGCTTCGTGGTGGCGGCCACCCTCACTTTCGCCCACACCCTGGGTGAGTTCGGCGTGATCCTCATGCTGGGCGGCAGCATTCCGGGTGAGACCAAGGTATTGTCGGTGCTTATCTACGACCACACCGAGGCCATGAACTACGATTCGGCACACCGCTTGTCGCTCATGCTGCTGATCTTCTCCTTCATCACCCTGTTCATCGTCTACAGCATGACCCGTCGCTTCCGGGTGGCCAGGGTATGAGCCTCTCGGTGCGCGCACATCTGAAGTGGGATGGCTTCGACCTGGACGTGGACATGGACCTGCCCCTGGAGGGGGTCACCTCCCTGTTCGGGCGTTCCGGCTGCGGCAAGACCACCCTGCTGCGCATTATCGCGGGTCTCGAGAGGGTGCGCGGCGCCGACGTCCGGTTTGGCGGACGGGTCTGGCAGGGAGACCGGCAGTTCGTGCCCCTGCACCGCCGGCGCATCGGCCTGGTGTTCCAGGAACACAGCCTGCTGCCCCATCTGACGGCGCTGGACAATCTGCTCTACGGCTACAGGCGTACCCCGAAGCAGCACCGTCGCCTGCAGCTCGAGGAGGTGGCGGAGATGCTGGACATCTCCGCCCTGCTGGAACGGCCCGTCGACCGGCTTTCCGGCGGCCAGCAACAGCGGGTGTCCCTGGGCCGGGCCCTGCTCACCAGCCCGCAACTGCTGCTGCTGGACGAACCCCTGTCCGCCCTGGACACCCAGACCAAGCGCGAGATCATGCCCTTCCTGTCGCGACTTTCCGGGGAGGCGGGCGTGCCCATCATCATGGTCACCCACGCACCGGACGAGGTGGAACGCCTGGCCGACCGCGTGGTGTTCATGCGTGACGGACGCATCGAGCGCAGTGAATGCCTCAAGCAGGCCCTGGCCCGCCCGGATTCCCCCCTGTTCGCCGACGAGGGGGCGGTCTCCGTGCTGGAAGGCATCCTCGGCGAGACCGGCGAACGCGGGTTGCGACCCTTCGCCGCCGGCACCACACAATTATGGGTTGCCGCCGCCGATGACATGCGGGCCGGAAGGTCCTGCCGCCTGCGCATCCTGGCCCGGGACGTGAGCCTGGCGCTGGACGATCCCCGGCGCATCAGTATCCAGAACCACCTGCCCGTCACCATCGAGCGCATCGACCCTTTCAGGGATCACCGCTGCCTGGTGTCCACCCGCACCGCCGACGGACAGTTGCTGCTCGCCGAGATCACCATGCGGGCGTCAGCTCAACTGGGGCTGGCACCCGGTGTGCCGGTCTATGCGCTCGTCAAGAGCGTGGCCCTCGTCGGGTAGGAGGGCACGGGAAGCGGCCGGCCAACGAAAAGATTCAGGAAAAATAGCGGGCGGGTTTCCCTCTTGCCGCTGGTATCTTGTATCTTTGCTCTGCGCTTGCTTCCGGTGATTGCATCACTGACGCGAAGCGCCCGACCGGCCCGTCTGCCGGGATGCCAATGAGCGACCCATCAAGGAAGCGCCCATCATCATGACCCTGTCCCCCGTCGCCCGCGTCCTGTTGCCCATCCTCATACTGGCGCTCGGGATCATCGGTTTTCTGATTCTCAGGGCCACGGCCCCCGAGAGCCCGCCCATGGAGGTGGGCGAACGGATCTGGCGGGTGAACACGGAAAGCGTGTCGCCATCGACCATGGCACCATCCCTGAGCCTCTATGGCCACGTGACCACGCCGCGCACGGCTAACCTGCGTGCCGCGGTGGAAGCGGACGTGCTGGAGACACCGGTGGAGGAAGGCCGGCGGGTGGCAGCAGGCGACGTGCTGGTCCGCCTGGACCACCGTGAGATCGATTTCCTGGTGATTCAGCGGGAGTCGGATGTGGCCGACATCCGCGCGCAGATCAGCGCCGAGCGGCTGCGCAACGTCCGGGACCGCGAGGCGCTGAAGCACGACGAGGCGCTCCTGGACCTGGCCGAGCGCAGCGTGACGCGGGCACGGGACCTGTTCGAACGAGACGCGGGCAGCCAGAGCGCACTGGACGATGCCCGGCGGACCTACGAGCAGCAGGCCCTGGCGGTGAACGCGCGCCGTCTGGCGCTGGAGGACTTCGACGCCCGTATCCGACAGCTGGAGGCGCGGGCCCGACGTGCCGAGGCGCAACTGGAGGATGCGCGCCTGGACCTGGCGCGCACCTCGGTGACCGCCCCCTTTCCCGGCCGGATCGCGCGCCTGTCGGTGTCGCCCGGTGACCGCGTGCGTGTGGGTGACCCGCTGATCACGCTCTACGACGCCGAGGCATTGGAAGTGCGCGCGCGCATTCCCGCGCGGTATCTGCCCGTCGTTCGCGCAGCGCTGGATTCCGGCGAACGCCTGTCTGCCCGTGGCGAGATCGACGGCGAGTCCGTCCACCTCGAACTCACCCGCCTTGCCGGCGAGGCGCCCGCCACCGGCGCCGGCGTGGAGGGCTTGTTCCGGGTGACCGCGGGAGGCGAACACGCCGCACTTGGGCGTTTCATGACGGTCCACCTGAAACTGCCCGATGAGCAGGACGTGGTGGCCCTGCCCTTCGAGGCGCTCTACGGCACCGACCGGGTCTACCGGATAGAGGACGGCCGCATGCGTGCCATCTCCGTGGTGCGGCGGGGCGAGTGGATCGACGATGACGGCCGCGAACGGGTGCTGGTACACAACCCGGAGATTCGTGACGGGGATCGGCTGGTGACCACGCGCCTGCCCAACGCCCTGGACGGCCTGCGGATCAGCACGGACGCGGACTGACCATGGCCCGGCGCCGCGGCATCATCTACCTGTTCCTGTGCCATCGCGTGGCCGCCAACCTGCTGGTGGCCCTGATGCTGCTGTCCGGGGCCTGGGCGTTGAAGGAACTCAATACCCAGTTCTTCCCCAATTTCGCTCTGGATTTCGTCACGGTGCGTGTGATGTGGACCGGCGCCAGCGCGGAGGATGTGGAGACCGGCATCGTCACGCCGCTGGAGCAGGAACTGCGCACCGTGGACGGGCTGCGCAACATGACCTCCACGTCGGCCCTGGGAGTGGGTTCCATCACCATGGAGTTCGAATCGGGCACCGACATGTCACTCGCCACGGATCAGGTCAAGGACCTGGTCGACCAGCAACGCAATCTGCCGGAGGCCGCCGAGGAGCCGGTGGTCACCCGTGTGATCCGCTACGAACCCATCGCACGCCTGCTGGTCACCGGGCCCGAAGACATGCGCCAGTTGCGGCCCCTGGCCAGGGACTTCGAGCAGCAGCTTCTGGACCGGGGCATCGCCCGCATCGACTTCAAGGGACTGCCCGAGGAGGAGATGGCCATCCAGGTCCCCATGGCACGCAGCCTGGAACTGGGCATGAGCCTGGACCAGATCGGAGACCGCGTGGCGGGCCTGTCCCGGGACCTGCCCGCCGGCATGGTGGGCCGGGACGATACGGCGCGGCAGCTGCGAAGCCTGGAACAGCGCCGCGAGGAGATGGCGTTCGCGCGTCTTCCCCTTCGATCCGACGCTGAAGGCGGCCTGATCCGGCTGGGCGACGTGGCCGAAATCGAACGACGCGCCCGTGACAATCAGGTGACCGTGCGCTATCACGGGCAACCGGCAGTTGAGATGCAGCTGCAACGCAGCGAGACCGCGGACGCGCTGGGCTCCTCCGCCATCCTCCACGACTGGCTTGCGGAAGTGACTCCCACCCTGCCCCCGGGGGTCGAACTGCATGTGTACGACCAGTTCTGGGAACTGATCCACGAGCGCATCATGCTGTTGCTCAAGAACGGCATCGGTGGTCTGGTGCTGGTGCTGGCCATCCTGTTCCTGTTCCTGAACGGCCGGCTTGCGCTGCGGGTGGCGCTCGGCATCCCCGTGGCCTTCACCGCCGCCTTCCTGGTGCTGTGGCTGCTGGGCGGCAGCATCAACATGATCTCCCTGTTCGGTTTCATCATGTCGCTGGGCATCATCGTGGACAACGCCATCGTGGTGAGCGAGCACGCCTACACCCAGTACCAGCGAGGCATGACTCCCACCCAGGCGGCCGAACGCGGGGCACGGCGCATGCTGGCCCCGGTGATCTCCGCGTCACTCACCACGGTGGCCGCTTTCCTGCCGCTCATGCTCATCGGCGGGGTGATCGGCAACATCCTGTTCGACATACCGCTGGTGGTGGTGTGCGTGATCCTGGCAACGCTCCTGATCAGTTTCCTGATCCTGCCGGCCCATCTGAAGAACAGCATGGAAAAGGTGCGCCCGCCCCGGGAGGGTTCGTTCCGCGCCCGTTTCGACGCGCGCTTCGAGCATTTTCGCGAACACAGCTTCCGGCGCATCGTGCAGGGGGCGGTGGGCCAGTCCGGCATCACCCTGGCGGGCGCCGTGGCAGTGCTCATCCTGGCCTTTGGCCTCATGGCCGGCGGGCGCATCGGCTTCACGTTCTTTCCGAGTCCCGAAGGCACGGTGGTCAACGCGGCGGCCAACTTCGTGGCCGGCACGCCGCCGCAGCGGGTGGAGGCCTTTCTGGAGCATGTGGAAGAGTCCCTGTTCGATGCTGAAGCGGCGCTGGGTGGCGGGTTGATCCGCAACGTGGTGGTGCGTCTGGGCACCGGCGTGGAACAGGGCGGCGCCACGCAGGCCCCCACCGGCGACCAGTTCGGTGCCATCCTGGTGGAACTGGTCTCGCCGGACCGGCGCGACGTGCGCAACACACAGCTCATCCATGCCTGGCATGAGCGCGTCCGTGAACCCGCCGGCATCGAGGTCTTCAGTATCACCGAGCGCCAGGCCGGCCCGCCCGGGCGCGATGTGGACGTGCGGCTGACCGGTACGGATCCCGACACGTTGAAGGCAGCGGCCCTGGATCTGGCCGAGGCCATGAATGACTATCCGGGTGTCTTCGCGGTGGAGGACGACATGCCCTTCGGCCGCGAGCAACTGATCTACCGCTTGCGTCCCGAGGGGCTGAGCCTCGGGCTCACCACCGACTCACTGGGCCGCCAGCTTCGTGCCGCCTTCGATGGGCGTCTCGCGCAGATCTATCAGGACGGCCTTGAAGAGGTCGAGGTGCGGGTGGTTTTGCCGGACGCCGAACGCCACCGCACGGCCACGCTGGAACGGTTTGCCGTGGTCCTGCCCGACGGCGGCATCGCGCCGCTGGATACCGTTGCGGAACTGCTGCCGAGGCAGGGCTTCGAGACCCTGCGTCACGCGGACGGCCGCCTCGCGGTGTCGGTTTCGTCCGAGGTGGACCGCACCCGGAACAACGCGGCCCGCATCCGCGACCAGCTCGCCCGGGACGTGCTGCCGGATCTGGCCCGGCACTACGGGGTGGAATACTCGTTCGAAGGTCGGGCAGCTGATCAGGCGGAGACCCTTGGCGACATGCGCATGGGTCTGTTGTTCGCACTCGCCATGATCTACCTGGTGCTGGCCTGGGTGTTCGGATCCTACGGCTGGCCCCTGGTGGTGATGGCGATCATCCCCTTCGGTGTGCTCGGCGCGCTGGTGGGCCACTGGCTCATGGGGCTGGAACTGACCATCCTGTCCCTGTTCGGCCTGTTCGGTCTCACCGGTATCGTCGTCAATAATTCCATCATCCTGGTGAGCTTCTACCAGTCCCTGCGAGAGGAAGGGCTGCGACGCGAGGCGGCCATCGTCGAGGCCTCCTGCCAGCGCCTGCGCGCCGTGCTGCTGACCTCGTTCACCACCATTGCCGGCCTGACGCCCCTGTTGTTCGAGCGCTCGGTGCAGGCCCAGTTCCTGATACCCATGGCGGTATCCATCGTCTTCGGGCTCGGGGTGTCCACCGTGCTCGTACTCGTGGTGATCCCGGCCCTGCTGGCGGTGCACGAACGCATCGCAGACCGGCTGAAGCACCGGGCCGACGGGCCGGAGGGCGGCCTTACGCACGTGCCGCGCTGATCCTGCCCGGTTCACCCCTGTCGGGTGATAAGCTGGTGGCGATTCAAAAACAGGCATGGAGACCGTATGGCGTCGTGGAAGGTCCGGTTGACCCCCGGTGATCACGAGTTTCGGGTGGAAGGCGAAGAGAGCGTGCTGGAATCGGCACTGCGGGCCGGCGTGTCGGTGGGCTACGGCTGCAGGAGCGGCAACTGCGGAGACTGTCGCGCCCGTGTTCTCTCCGGTGAGGTGAGAAAAATCCGGCCGCATGACTATGTCTTCAACGAGGCGGAAAAGCTGGCGGGCTACGCGCTCATGTGCTCGGTCACCCCGGCCTCCGATCTGGTCATTGAGATGGATGTGGCCGCGAGCCCGGACCAGATCCCCCTCCAGCAGATCACCACCACGGTCCGCGGCATGGAGCGCCCCAATCCGCAGGTGCTGATCATGCGACTGCAGACGCCGCGCACGCGGCGTCTGCGTTTTCTCGCCGGGCAGCAGGTGCGGCTGAGCATGGACGACGGCTCCCCGAGCAGCACGCAGCCATTGGCCAACTGCCCCTGTGACGACCGCAACCTGGTCCTGCACCTGTCAGCGGATTCCCGAGATCCCTTTATCACCCGCTGTTTCGATCAGGTGGAAAACGGGGAGCAGGTGGAGGTGGAAGGTCCCCTGGGACACTTCGTGCTGCCTGATGAGACGCCGCGGCCCCTGCTGTTTCTGGCCTGCAACACGGGCTTCGCGCCGGTGCGCAGCCTGGTGGAGAATGTGCTCGCCCAGGAGATCACCGAGGAGATCGACCTGATCTGGGTGGCGGACGAGGCCACGGGCCACTACCAGGACAACCTGTGCCGCTCCTGGCAGGACGCCTTCGACAATGTCCATTTTCAGTCGGTGGACTGGACGCCCGGTATGGACATGGACGCCCTGAGTGCCCGATTGCGAACCGCACTCGCGGGCATCGACGACCCGGCGCGCCGTCATTGCTTCATCTCCGGCCCCGGGGAGTTCGTGCGGCTGGCACGGGAACTGGCCCTGGCGATGGGAATTCTTCCGGACCATCAGCGGGTTCAGGAAATGCCACAGGCGACCGTGAATCCAGGCTGAAGGTTGTCGCGCGTCCTCCGGGCGGCACCCGGCGACGGGCGCGATGGCCGCACGATACTCGGGCGTCCCGGTCACCGCCTTGCGGCACCATGAACCCCGGATGCTCAGGGAAAGGCGGGTACCGTGGCTTCCGTGCCCTCGACCCGGGCCTCCGGATGGTGGCTGATGATGAGGTCGATCACCGGTTGTTCCGACCGCTTGGGCACGTCCACGATCACCAGGACCTGTCCGTCCCGGATGGCCTCTTCAAAGGCCCTGAGCCGTGAACTGGGTGCGGACAGGCCGATCATGCTCGATGCCCAGGCCCCGACACCGGCGCCCGCGAGCGTCGTCCCCAGGATCGCGCCGCCACCGAAGGCGAGCCCCACCCCGGGCAGCACCATGGCCGCCAGTCCGGCCAGGGCGCCCGTGGCACCGCCGAGTGCCAGACCGCGTTCAACCGCGGGGATGAAATCCGACTCCTGGAGCAGGCCCGCTTCGGGCAGATCGGCGTCGGTCACCGCCTTTTCGTCCGACGCAACGACGTGAATATGGCGTTCCTCCACGTGGTGCAGCAGCAGGTCGTCCACGATACGCCGCGTACTATCCACATCGGGAGCAAGGAAATATAGTCGTCTCATGAGGGGTCCTCCTTGTTCAGCGATCTCCCTTGTCATTGGGTATAGCAGATGGCGGGTCGGTTGGCGTACCGGATTCCGTGGCGAGGGCGAACGGCGACCATTCAGAAAACTGCGGGACCCGGCCGGAACCGCAGGATGCGAAAAGACCGCGGCGGCTGACCTGACGGTGATCCCGGCCCCCTCAGAAGCGCTGCTCAAGAATCAGCGCCCGCCCCTCGTTGCGCATCTCCACCATTCTGAGAAAACTCATGCCAAGCAGGGTCATGGGCGGCGCATCGCCCGCGATCACCAGGGCCTCCACCCTGCGCTGCTCGATATCGCCCACCCGCACCCGTTCCAGGGTGACCCGATAGGCCGGGGCGGTGCCCGAGGCGGTCTGGACTGCGGTCGGCTCGCCGCGCGCATAGTCGATGCCCAGGCGGCGCGCCTCGATGCTGTTCATGGCCACGGCCGTGGCGCCCGTATCCACGAGAAACGTGACGGTCCGGCCGTTGATGCTGCCGATGGTGGTGTATGCCCCCGAGGAATCGGCGAGGATCTGCGCACGTGCCATGTCACGTGGCTGAAAACTGCCGCCTGCGCGGCTGCCCAGCATCACCTGCCTTGGCTGCCCGGCAATCTCCAGCAACACGTGACCCGCGCGGCTGTCCGTGGACAACAGGCGGATACCCTGCTCCGGGGCCTCTCCGACACGCAGCACGATTCGCTCGCCGTTTACCTGAACCATCGCCCGGTCCGGAAAGATGCCCAGCACCAGCACGTCCCGGGCCTGGAGGGGATGTGCGAGGAGCGCCAGGAGCAGCAGGAGGAGGCGTGTCTTCATGGGGTCACCCGAGTCAGAGACAAGGTTCAGGATAAAGGATACGAGAGAGAAGCGCCCCATGCGTATTCCCCTCCGGCGGGACTCGACACTAGCAGGCTGTTGAAAAACCCTCGGGCGGCGCCATGCTGCGTTGGAAAGCGGCTCAAAATGCTCATGTACTCCCGTGTACACTGCGCTTTTACGCCACTTTCCGCCTTGCCTGGCATCCGCCGGAGACTTTTTCAACAGCCTGCTAGGGCTGCACCAGCCACCAGGCCAGAAGCTGAAGCACGATGAGTGCATAGACGCCTGCGACGATGTCATCCAGCACGATCCCGGCGCCGGTGTGCACGTGCCGGTCGAACCAGCGAGCCGGCCAGGGTTTGACGACATCGAACAGGCGGAACAGCGCGAACCCCGCCAGCACCCAGAACCAGCCCGATGGCGCCGCGATCATGGTCACCAGAAATCCGGCGAACTCATCCCAGACGATCCCCGGATGGTCATGAACCCCGAGCCGACGGGCACTCTCACCGCAGATCCGGAAACCCGCCAGTGTCACCAGCAGCGTGACCGCCACATAGGCCCACAGCGGCAATGGCTGGAGAAGCAGAAAGAGCGGAATGGCGGCGATCGTGCCGGCGGTACCCGGCGCGACGGGCGACAGGCCGGAACCGAACCCGAAGGCCAGAAAATGCACCGGATCGGTGAACACGGTGCGCGCCGGGGGCGGTGAAGTTCTGGGCATGAAAGAAGATCCGCTTGGGAATGAGGCCGGCCGGTTCAGGCGAAATGCTGATAACCGAACCGGGACAATGACATGGGTTGTCCGTCCATGTCCTCCACATGCAATCCCGCCGACCGCTCCACGGTGCCGATCCGCGTCCACCTGACCCCCGGTTGCGTCCCGATCAGGAACTCCATGTCCGGCGGCATGGTGAACAGCAACTCGTAATCGTCCCCGCCCGATAAGGGCAGTGACCAGTCAATGACCTCTCCGCTGACGGCGAGGAATTCATCCGACAGGGGCAGTTGCGCCAGATGGATACGGGCTCCAACGCCGGATGCGTCGAGCACGTGACCCAGATCCGCCAGGAGTCCGTCGGAGATGTCGATCGCCGCGTGGGCCGAATGACGCAGGGCGATCCCCGCCTGTATACGCGGCCGGGGACGCATCAGCCGCTCAACGAGCCGTTGTCCTGCAGGATCGATCTCCGATTGCTGCGCCAGGAGACGCAGCCCAAGGGCCCCATCGCCCAGGGTGCCGGTCACGTAGATCCCATCCCCTGCCCTTGCCCCGCTGCGCCGGAGTGCCTTGCCCTGCGGGACCAACCCCATCACCTGGACGGTGACGCTCAATGGCCCGCGGGTGGTGTCTCCACCCACCAGATCCACGGGGTATTCCCGGGCCAGGGCCTGGAAGCCAGCACTGAATTCCGCCACCCACGTGTCATCCGCCTCCGGCAGGGTGAGGGCCAGGGTGGCCCAGGCGGGATCGGCACCCATGGCGGCCAGATCGCTCAGATTGACCGCCAGCGCCTTGTGGCCGAGGGCCCCCGCCGGCGTCTCCTTCGGGAAATGCACGCCTGCCACCAGGGTATCCACGCTGACCGCCAGCTCATGTCCGGCAGGCACCTGCAGCAGCGCGGCGTCGTCACCCACGCCGAGGGTGACATCCCGCCGTGCGGCGGGCCAGGTGAAGTGGCGGCGGATGAGGTCGAATTCAGACACGGATCAGGGTGCGTGAACTTCCGATTGCGGTGTGTAGGCGGCCATGTCTCGATCGAAAGGACGGCCTGCTTTCTTATCCTGCTTTTCCAAACATTGGACAATCATTGCATTGCATTGGACCACGGCCAGCCCTTTATCATCTCCGAAGCACAAAAGCCGGCAACTTCCCGGCGATGCCTGTCATGGCTCCGTCACGGTGATCGGTTTCTCTTCGACGCCCGCATAGAAGACGATGATGACCGCATCGGCACTGCCCTGGTTCATGCCGTAATGCGGCGTATCCACCATCTCGATGATGGCATCACCGGCCTGCAGGTGCAGGGTGGATCCCCCTGAGCCTACTACAGTCAACTCCCCTTCCAGAAGCACGCCGGCATTGATCACCGGGTGATGGTGCAAGGGCAGCCGGGTGCCGGCCGGAACGCGTATCCGGAGGATGGTGACCTCAGGCTGTCCCCGGGGATAGTCGGGGAGCCGGGCGCCGTCCCAGCTGCTCGTCGAGCGTGCCAGGGTCTCTACCTCTGCAGCGGGCCCGTCCTCACCGTCGGCAATGGCAGCCGGTGGCAGGGCAATCAGAAGCAGGAGAAAGGCGGACAATATGCGCATTTGGATACCTCGGATCATTCACGGACTGGAGGCCTGATGGACCTGGCACGTCGATCAGTGAGCATGAAGGCACCCAGATTGGCGAAGAAGCCCACCACGAGTCCATCAATACCGTACGGCGTGCCCAGGCCATAGTTCCACAACAGGGTACCGGCGATCCCCGCCGCGGCGCCGGCGACGAAACGCCTGCGCCCGACACGCAAGCCAAGCAGCGCCGCGACAAGCGGCACCAGCACCGTCGGCGCCCAGAAATTGTACGCGTAGATCAGAATATCGATGACGCTGTCTATGGAAAGGGCGAAGATGACGGCCATGGCACCGGTGAGCAAGGTCGTCACGCGAGCCAGACGCAGCTCACCGGCGGCGGTCAGCGGGCGGGGCCGCAGGGGCTTGACGATGTCGTTACTGAAGGCGATCGCGGCGGAATTGAGGAACGAATCCGCCGACGACATGATGATGGAGATGATCGCTGCGGCGACGATGCCCTGCAGAACGGGCGGCAGTGATTCCCTGATGACATACGGCATGGCCAGGTTGGCGTCGAGGGCGGGATTGAGCGCCAGTGCAACCAGCCCGATCAGGCCGGTCACGGCAAAAAAGGGGATCGAAAAGAGGCCGCTGAGCAGGGTTCCATGGATTACGGCGCCTGGGTTTCTGCCGATCAACAGTCTCTGCAGGTAGGGCGGCACCAGCGTCTCGCCGAGGACAAATGTCAGAAACAGCGACGCAAGGGCAATCATCGCCCGCGGTTCGGTGGGCAGTGAGAAATGCTCGGCGGGCACATGCGTGCTCAACACTTCCCATCCGCCGGCATGCTGAATACCTGAATACATGGCCAGCGGAATGCCGATGGCCAGTACAACGAACTGGATGATATCGGTCCAGACCACGGCCCGCATGCCGCCGATGGTGGCGTAGGCGATGACGATGCCACAACCGAGCAGAACGCCCCAGACGCGATCAATGCCGAGAAACAGGTTGAATATGTAGCCGATGGCACCGACCTGCGCTCCCAGGATACCCGCGCACAGAATGACGCCGAACACACCGCTGAATACCCGGGCCCCGCGTCCGTAGCTCGGTTCCATGATGTCACCGACGGAAATCGCCTCAGGGAAGCGGCCGATCCTGGGCGCGATGTAACGCGCCACCAGAATCTCCTTGAGACTGAATCCCCACAGGGCCACGATGTTGGCGATCCCCGCCAGGAAGACCTTCTCGGCATTGCCCATGGAGAAGCCGCCACCGATGAAGGAGGCGGACAGGGTGGCAAAGATGGCCAGCGGGCCGTACGCCTTGCCCGCCGTCGCATACTCCTTCAGGCCGCTGATGTTGCGGCCCGCCCACACGCCGACCATGAGAATGACAGACAGATAGCCCGAGATGATGATGTTCTGCACGTTGTTCTCCGGTGACGCTGCCGGGAACCGGGTTGAACCCGATGGGCTGGTTCGGGCGGCCGCATCTGTTCAAGAGAATCAAACAGGTCTGCCGGCCCTTGCGGGTCACCTTACCTGAAGTGGTGCCTCAAGCCGATCATCAGACCCCAGGCCCGCAGCCTGGCCCGCGTTTCCCCGACGCCAACCCGGGCGACCGGATCTCCTCCGCGCACGACGTCGATCTCGTCATGAGCCGTGGTCACCCGCCCATGGTCACTGTATGTCAGGCCCACATCCACCAGACTGTCTGAAGACAGGCGAACACCGGTACCGAGGGTGGCCATCCATGCCGGACCGATACTGCGGTCGCCGGGCACGACGGTCAGGGCCGGCTGAGCGGGCAGCGCCGGAAACTCGTACACCATGGTACCGATACGATTGCGGGCCACACCCAGGCCGGCCCCGAGATAGGGTTCGAAGACACCGAAATCGCGTCCGCCCATCGCGGCGATATCGAGATAGGCTTTCAACCCCGCCCGCGTGTGGCTCACGTTTCCACGCACCGGCTGGTGATCCCCGCTATCGAGAAAGTTCGCATTCCCGCTGAATCCGAAACGCGGTTGATGGCCGACCACGAGTTCCACCCGCCACCCCTCGACAGGCCCCATCCCGATGGCCAGTTCGCCACCGAGGCTGGTGCCGAAATCGCCGCGCGCACCGATCGGTCGACCGTCCTGTCCCCGTACGCATCCGAAGTAGGCCGCCACGCCGCCCGGCGGCTCACAGCTCCGGTCGCTGAAGGTGGCGCCCCGCGAGTACTCCTGACTCAGGGAAAGGCGCCAGTAGTATTCGGGCCCGGCCATGGCCGGGCCTGCCGCCATGGCCAGAGCCAGAGTACTGAACAGGGGGTACCGGAATCGAGTCATCTGATTCTCCTGGAAAATACTGCGCGGAACATCGGCAGGCCCCGGCACACGCAACGGGCGACCTCTCACGGCCCGGCACGTGAGTACCTGGCACCCATGCCCGGGGCAGGATTGGCGACAAAGTGTACATTCCCCCGGCGGTGTTTACCCATCCGACCGGAGATGGCCGGGCCAATTGTCGTCAGGGCATCCTGTCGACGCCGGGGAGGAGTTTACGCCGGGCTGTATCCCAAAGGAGCACCGCGCTAAGTTGGTGATTCTCCGTGAATAGATTAGAATCGGGCTGACTACCAATAAGAGGCACCCGGCGCAGGTCATACCGCGTGGCCGGTCCGGATGAACCCATGAGTCCCGGTTCGCAACCCAGTGGACAAACAAACTGATTCCCCAACATTGGTCCTGCCGTCATCCGACGTGGAGCAGGCGGAGCGCCATGGCGCCTGCCTGGTCGTGATCCTCGGCGACCGGCTGGGCGCGCGCCTGGAACTGGAACCGGATCAGAGCGCGATGGTGATCGGGCGCGGCACGGACGCCGATTTTCAGATTGCCTCTCTCAGTATCTCGCGCAGGCACTGCCGCATTGTCCCCCACGACGGCCGATACTGGATCGAGGATCTGCAATCCACCAACCACACCTTTGTCAACGAGAAGCCCATCGACAAGTATCAACTGCGCGACGGTGACAGGGTGCGCATCGGCAATTCAGTACTCAAGTTTCTCGCCGCGGGCAACATTGAATCCAGTTACCTGTCAGAGATGCATCAGAACGCCCTTCGCGACGAACTGACCGGTCTGTACAACCGCCGTTACGCGATGGGTCTTCTGTCCGACGAGATCTCGCGTTGCAGGCACGAGGAAAAAGCAACACTGGCGCTGGCGATCATTGATGTTGACCGCTTCAAGGAGATCAATGACAGGATCGGGCACCTGGCCGGGGATGCCGTGCTCAAGCAGATCACCCAGGTGCTGAACAAGCGCGTGCGCTCGGGCGATACGCTTGCCCGCATCGGTGGAGAGGAGTTTGCGGTCATCATGCCGAACACGACGCTGGCCGGCGCGCACGAAGCCTGTGAGCGTTTGCGCATCGCCGTCGAGAGACACGGGTTCCGACTCGAGAACGGGCAACCGCTGGAGGTGACCATCAGTATCGGCCTGGCCGACTGGCAGGACGGCATGGCCGAACTCGGCGACCTCATGCGCACCGCCGACCATCATCTCTACGAGGCCAAGAGCACGGGCCGCAACCGTCTGCGAGCGCCCGATCCGGCGACCTGAGACGCCTGACCTCACCCTGCCCCGCGTGCGACACCCCCGGCCGACCCGGATCCCCTATATCTCGCGCAGTTCCCGCCTGAGCTTGTCGAGCACACCGTTGACATACTTGTACGCATCGGTGGCGCCGAACTTCCTGGTCAACTCGACGGCCTCGTTGATCACCACCCGATAGGGAATGTCCATGCGCTCCTTGAGTTCGAAGGTGGCCAGCCGAAGGATCGCCCGCTCCACCGGGTCAAGCTGCTCCACCGCCCGGTCCATATGGGGCGTGAGCAGTTCATCCAGATCCGTCACCTCGTCCGTAACGCCGAGGAGCAGATCCCGGAAGTATTCCCTGTCCGCCTTCTCCAGCTCCGGATCATCCCGATACTGCAGGAGGATGTCCTTGGGCTCGTAGCCGGTCATCTGCCATTGGTACAGTGCCTGCATGGCCACACGCCGGGCCTGCCGACGTGCATGACTGAGTCGACGTGCCTCCGCTGAGCTCAAGGTCAGGCCTTCAGGCGTTTCATCAGGCTCACCATCTCCAGGGCCCCCATGGCGGCGTCCACGCCCTTGTTGCCCGCCTTGGTGCCCGCGCGCTCCACGGCCTGTTCGATGGTGTCGGTGGTGAGCACGCCAAAGGACACCGGCAGGCCCTGCTCCATGGATACCGATGCCAGACCCTTGGCGCATTCGCCGGCCACGTAATCGAAGTGCGGGGTGGCCCCGCGGATTACGCAACCCAGCGCGATGATGCCGTCGTACCTGCCCGACATGGCCATGGCCCGGGCCGCCAGGGGAAGTTCATAGGCACCGGGCGTGCGCACGATCGTGAGGTCCTTGTCCTTCACCCCGTGACGCCGCAATGTGTCCACCGCCCCTTCCAGCAGGCGTTCCACGATGAAGCTGTTGAAACGTGCCAGCACGATGCCGTAACGCCCCCCGGCCGCGCCAGTGAAGTCACCTTCAATTGTCTTGATCGAGTTCATCATCAGTCCAGTCTGTCCAGAGGATTATCGGCAACGATACGGCAGATCCACCACAGAGGCGACCTCCCTGTCTTGAATCCTGCATCCTGCATCATGTCTCTGATCAGTCATTCACATACTCCACGACCTCCAGTCCGAAGCCACCCAGCCCGTGGAAGCGCTTCGGTGCGGAGAGCAGCCGCATCTTCTGCACACCCAGTTCGGCGAGAATCTGTGCGCCGACACCATGCGTGCGCAGTTCCGCTGGCTCGGTTTCGTGTTCCGTGACCTCTCCCCGGTCGGCCAGGGCCATCTCCCGGATGCGGCGCACCAGTTCCCGCGGTGACTCCGGCTTGCGGATGATCACGGCCACGCCGGTGCCCGCCTCGGCGATGCGCGACAGCGCATCGCGCAAGGGCCACCCGCACTGGGGTCCGTTGTAGGCCAGCGAATCGCACAACGTGTGCTCCACGTGAACACGCACCAGTGTGGGTGTCTCACCCCGAATGTCGCCCATGACCAGGGCAAGATGCACCTCCCGGGCGATCATGTCCTCGAAGGCCACCAGCCTGAACTCACCCATTTCCGTCGGGAAGGGCGTCTCCGCCACGACCTCCACGCTCTTCTCATTCTCGATGCGGTAGCGGAT
Organism: Thioalkalivibrio thiocyanodenitrificans ARhD 1; assembly: GCF_000378965.1. Taxonomy (NCBI): domain Bacteria; kingdom Pseudomonadati; phylum Pseudomonadota; class Gammaproteobacteria; order Chromatiales; family Ectothiorhodospiraceae; genus Thioalkalivibrio; species Thioalkalivibrio thiocyanodenitrificans. The sequence goes on along the minus strand of NZ_KB900536.1, from coordinate 552,656 downwards.
CAGATTCTCGATGGTGCCGATCTTGAGACCATGCTCCTGCGCAAATCTCTCCAGATCCGGACGCCGCGCCATCGTACCGTCCTCGTTGAGAATCTCGACAATGGCCGCCGCCGGCTCGAAGCCCGCCAGACGCGCAAAGTCGCAGCCCGCTTCGGTGTGGCCCGCGCGCACCAGCACGCCGCCGGGCTGAGCCATGAGCGGGAACACGTGTCCCGGTTGCACCAGGTCAGAGGACCGCGCATTGGGGGCGACTGCCGTGCGGATGGTGTGGGCACGATCGTAGGCAGAGATGCCCGTCGTCACCCCGTCGGCCGCCTCGACGGAAACGGTGAAGTTGGTGCCGTGCTGATCGTTGGTGTCGGTGACCATCAGGGGGAGATTCAGTTGCCGGCAGCGCTCACGGGTCAGTGTCAGGCAGATCAGCCCGCGCCCGTAACGGGCCATGAAATTGATGTCCTCCGGGCGCACCATGGAGGCGACCATGAGCAGATCGCCTTCATTTTCGCGGTCTTCGTCGTCCACGATGACCACCATGCGCCCCTGGCGCAGGTCCTCGATGATCTCTTCGGTGCTGTTGAAGGGCATGGTCATCCCGGTGCTGTAGACTTCATTCATGAAAAGACCGAATGGAAAGGATGAACAGGAATTTTCAATATTAACAGTATATTAGAACTTTTTTTTAAACCAGATAATCCTGTTTTTCCTGAACTATCCTGTCAACCCTGTCCATTATCACTTGTGCCTGCCGAGGAACCCGTGTTCCGCCAGGAAGGCCTCCGTCAGGCGCGAGCCGGGTTGGGCCGCTTCTTCGCCGAGCAGGAGCCGTTCCAGGTAGCGGGCGATCAGGTCCACCTCGAGATTGATCCCGGTGCCCGCCCGGTAGGTGCTGAAGGTGGTCTCCTGCCGGGTGTGGGGCACGATGTTCACCGAGAACACTGCGCCGTCGACGCTGTTCACCGTGAGGCTCACGCCGTCCACGCAAATGGAACCCTTGGATGCAATGTAGCGCGCAAGCCCCTCCGGGGCGCGCATATCGTAGCGCACCGAGCGTCCGTCGTCGCGCATTGCCAGCACCTCTCCCACCCCGTCCACATGGCCACTGACCAGGTGTCCGCCCAGGCGCGTGGTGGGCGTCAGGGCCTCTTCCAGGTTCACCGGGTCACCAGTATTCAAGGCACCGAGCGTGGTGAGCGAGAGCGTCTCACCCGACACGTCCGCCGCAAATCCGTCACCGGGCAGCTCCACCGCCGTGAGGCACACGCCGTTGACGGCGATGCTGTCTCCGGGACGCACGTCGGACAGATCCAGCTTGCCCGTACGCACCTGCAGGCGGGAGTCTCCTCCCCTGGGCTCGATGGCGGCGATCTCGCCGACCGCCTGGATGATGCCTGTGAACATGGCTCTGGTTCTCTCTGTTAAGAGCGAGAATGGACAGGATTGACATGAGTCTTCAGGATTAAATGAATTAAGAAAATCTCTTAATGTCCTGTTAATACTGAAAACTCATGCCAATCCTGTCCATTAAGATGTCCTCATCGGCCGCGCGGTGATGCGCCAGTCCTCGCCCACGGCGCGGATGTCCCCGATCTCCAGTGCGATGCGCTCGTCCATGGTCTCCACCCCGAGTTCCACGAGGCTCCGGGCGGTACTGCCCATCAGGTGCGGGGCCATGTAGATCACCAGTTCGTCCACCAGCCCCGCTTCCATCAATGCGCCGCATAGCCGGGGACCTGCCTCCACATGCAACTCGTTGACCTCGCGCCTCGCCAGCAGGGTCATGACCCCAGAAAGGTCCACGCCCCGACCGGCCAGGGTCACCGGCAACACCTCCGCACCCCGGGCCTGCAGCGGGAGATATCGTGCCGCATCCGTCTCGCCGGTCAGCACCAGCACCGGGCCCCCGGCGCTGAACAGTCGTGCATCCGGCGGGCACTCCAGGCGCGAGTCCAGGACCACCCGCAGTGGTTGGCGAACCTCGCCGCCGATCCCCAGGGCCTGCGCCGGGACGCGCACGTCCAGACCCGGGTCGTCGGCACGCACCGTACCAATGCCGGTGAGTACCGCACCTGCCCGGGCCCGCCATCGCTGCACATCGTGACGGGCCGCCTCGCCGGTAATCCATCGGCTTTCGCCCGAGGCCATGGCGGTGCGCCCGTCCAGGCTCATGGCAAGCTTGATCCGCACGAAGGGCCGGCCCCGTTCCATGCGGCTCACGAATCCCGGGTTGAGGGCTCGCGCCTCCCGTTCCAGCAAACCGGCCGACGTCTCAATACCCGCCCCGGCCACCCGCGCGAGGCCCTGCCCCGCCACACGGGGGTTGGGGTCGGTCATGGCGGCGACCACGCGGCCCACCCCGGCCGCGATCAGGGCGTCGGCGCAAGGGGGCGTACGGCCATGATGGGCGCAGGGTTCCAGGGTCACGTAGACCGTCGCCCCCCGCACCGCGTCTCCGGCCGAGCGCAGCGCCAGGATCTCTGCATGGGGCTCACCGGCACGCACGTGAAAACCCTCGCCCGCCACCCGGCCGTCGCGAACGATGACGCAGCCGACCCGCGGATTCGGATCCGTGGTGTACAGACCCCGGTGCGCCAACTGCAGCGCCCGGGCCATGTGGCGGATGTCGGTTTCGTTGTTCACCGGTCTCTAAGGCAATGGACAGGATTAACAGGACTTTTCAGGATTTATAAAATGCATTAAAAATATTTCTTAATACCCTGTAAATCATGAAAACTCCTGTTAATCCTGTCCATTCTCTTCCTCATCCCCCAGTAACGGCATCTGGTGCTTGCGCATCTCGGGGGTCAGGTCCTTCTCCAGGCGCTCGATCACCTCCCGGAAGGCCTGCACGTCGGCGAAGCTCAGGTATACGGAAGCGAAACGGATGTAGGCGACCTGGTCGAGCCCGCGCAGTTCCTCCATGACCCATTCACCGATGTGCCGGGAGGACACCTCCCGCTCCCCCTGACCCAGGAGTTTGCGCTTGATGCGGGCCACGGCCTCCTCCACCCGGTCCGTGGACACGGCGCGCTTTTCCAGTGCCTGCAGCATTCCGGATTTGAGCTTCTCCTCGGTGAAAGGCTCCCGGGAACCGTCGCGCTTGACCACACGCGGCATGTTGAGCTCCGCGTTCTCGTAGGTGGTGAAACGTTCCGAGCAGGACAGACATTCCCGGCGCCGGCGCACCTGGTCGCCTTCACCGGCGAGGCGGGAATCGATCACCCGGGTGTCGGGGGCTCCGCAGAAGGGGCACCTCATGAGTGCAGTCTCAAGTGGCAAGTCTCAAGTGGCAAGGGAAAGGCACTGCTTGCCACCTCATGCCTCAATTGCCGTAGACGGGAAAACGTGCGCACACGTCGAGGACCTTCGCTTTGACCTGTTCGATGATCCCGGTGTTCTCGTGATCATCCAGCACGTCGCAGATCCAGCCGGCCAGATCGCGGGATTCCTGCTCGCCGAAACCGCGCGTGGTGATCGCGGGGGTACCGATGCGGATGCCGCTGGTGACAAAGGGCGACTGGGGATCGTTGGGCACGGCATTCTTGTTGACCGTGATATTGGCCGCGCCGAGTGCCGCGTCGGCGGCCTTGCCGGTAAGCCCCTTGTCGATCAGGTCCACCAGGAACAGGTGATTATCGGTACCTCCGGAGACGATCTTGTAGCCGCGATCCATCATGGTGGCCGCCATGGTCCGGGCATTGGCCACCACCTGCTGCTGGTAGGTCTTGAACTCAGGCTCCAGTGCCTCCTTGAAGGCCACCGCCTTGGCCGCGATCACGTGCATCAGGGGTCCGCCCTGGGTGCCTGGGAATACCAGTGAATTGAGCTTCTTCTCCACCTCGGGATTGCTCTTCGCCAGGATGATGCCACCGCGGGGACCGCGCAGGGTCTTGTGGGTCGTGGAGGTGGTCACATCGGCGATGTTCACGGGGCTCGGGTAGACGCCCGCAGCCACCAGGCCCGCCACATGAGCCATGTCCACCAGCAGCCACGCCCCCACCTTGTCGGCGATGTCCCGGAACTTCTGCCAGTCGATTTCCCGCGAGTAGGCGGAGAAACCGCCCACGATCATCCTGGGCTTGTGCTCCAGGGCCAGGCGTTCCACCTCTTCGAAATCGATGTAACCCTGGTCGTCGATTCCATACTGAACGGCGTTGTACAGCTTGCCGGAAAAATTCACCTTGGCGCCGTGAGTCAGGTGTCCGCCATGGGCCAGGCTCATACCGAGCACCGTGTCGCCGGGCTGCAGCAGTGCCATGTACACGGCGGCATTGGCCTGGGAACCGGAATGAGGCTGCACATTGGCGTAGTCCGCACCGAACAGCTGCTTGACGCGGTCGATGGCCAGCTGCTCTGCGATGTCCACATTTTCGCAGCCGCCATAGTAACGCTTGCCCGGGTAACCCTCGGCATATTTATTGGTGAGCACCGACCCCTGAGCCTCCATGACCCGGGGGCTGGCGTAGTTTTCCGAGGCGATCAGTTCGATGTGTTCTTCCTGCCGGCGGGCCTCGGATTCGATCGCCTGCCAGAGTTCGTCGTCGTATCCTGCGATACCCATCTGTATGGAAAACATGTCTTACACTCCCGGGAATACGTCTGGTAAGGTGTCCAGAAAAAGAGGCGAATTATACTGTATTTTTAGCCAACCGACAGGATTCGCCCCTACATTCTGTGTCGTTGCGGTGCGGCCCGCCTCCCGGACCGCGCATTCCAACAAGGAGATGAGCATCATGAACTCACTGCGTCCAAAAGGCCTTGTCGTTCATCTGCTGGTGACTGCTTTGTTGGTCTCCATGACAGGCTTCGTCATGGCCCAGGAGCGTTTTCTGACCATCGGCACCGGTGGCGTCACCGGCGTGTACTATCCCACGGGGCAGAACATCTGCCGGCTCATGAACCGGGAGCAGGATGCCCATGGGATCCGGTGCAACGCGGAGTCCACCGGAGGCTCCGTATTCAACCTCAACGCCATTCGCCAGGGCGAGATGAACCTGGGCGTGGTCCAGTCGGACTGGCAGCATCATGCCTACCACGGCAGCGACCGATTCGCCGATGCAGGACCTCACGAATCCCTGCGCGCCCTGTTCTCCCTGCATCCCGAGCCCTTCACCGTGCTGGTGCGCCCGGACAGCGGTATCGAACGATTCGAGGAGATCCTCGGCAAGCGCGTGAACGTGGGCAACCCGGGTTCCGGGCAACGCGGCACCGTGGAACGCCTGATGGAGGAGTACGGCTGGCGCATGTCGGATTTTTCGCTCGCCTCGGAACTGCCGTCCCGTGAGCAGGGGCAGGCGCTGTGCGACAACCGCATCGACGTGGTGCTGTTTACCGTGGGTCACCCCTCAGCCGCCATTCAGGAGCCGATCGCCACCTGCGGGGCCCGCATCATCTCCGTGGAGGGCGAGGTGATCGACCGCCTGGCGGGCGACACCCCCTACTACTTCAGCGCCACCATCCCTGCCGGCATGTACCCGGGCCATGACAGCCCCATCCGAACCTTCGGGGTGGGCGCCACGCTGGTGACCTCCACGGACACCTCCGAGGATGCCGCCTACCATCTGGTCAGGACTGTGTTTGAAAACTTCTCTACTTTCAAAGGTATGCATCCTGCCTTTGAAGTGCTTGAGAAGGAGTCTATGGTGCGGCAGGGGCTCTCTGCCCCCCTGCATCAAGGCGCCAAGCGCTACTATCGCGAGGCGGGCCTGCTGAAGGACTGACCCCACCCGGTCGACAGGCCCAGTCTCCATGACGGATCGGAACGACACCCCGGCTTCCGCGGCCGGGGAGCCGGGCAGCGCTGAGCCGGCACAAATGGCCGCATCCATGGAGATGGGCGCCCGGAGCCCGGGCGCCCTGACCCGCGGCCTGATCTATGCCACCGCGATGGCCTGGTCCCTGTTTCAGGTCTGGATCGCGTCGCCCTTCGGCTACTGGCTGGGCTTTCTCGTCATCCCGGAGACCCAGGCCCGGGCCATTCACCTGGCCTTTGCGGTATTCCTGGCCTTTCTGGCCTTCCCCGCCTACTCTCCGCTGTCGCGGCATCACCGACCTGTCGCCGGGGTGTTCTTTGTCGTGTTTGGCCTCGGGGTGCTCGCGCTCGCAGCCTACAACCACCTCTCGGAACTCCCGCGCGCCGGCGTATTCGGATGGATCGGCGCCGTCATCCTGGCCATGGCCTGGCCGAATCTGCGCCCTGTGCCCGACACCCGGGTGCCGCCCATGGATTGGCTGCTCGCGGCACTTGCCGCCTTCTGCGCCGCCTATCTGTTCATCTACCACCAGGAGTTGGCCCACCGCCCCGGCCGGCCCACGCCCCAGGACCTGATCGTCGCCGGGTGCGGCATGGCCCTGCTGCTGGAGGCCACCCGGCGGGTACTGGGGCCGGCCCTCATGATCATCGCCGGCGTGTTTCTCTTCTACACCTTCGCCGGGCCCTGGATGCCCGACATGCTGGCCCATCGGGGCGCGTCCTTCGGCCGGGCCATGTCCCAGCAGTGGCTGTCCAACGAGGGTGTGTTCGGCATCGCCCTGGGCGTATCCACCGGCTTCGTGTTTCTGTTCGTCCTGTTCGGCTCACTGCTGGAGAAGGGGGGCGCCGGGGGCTATTTCATTCGCGTGGCCTTCGCCCTGCTGGGTCATTTCCGCGGCGGGCCGGCCAAGGCGGCCGTGGTGGCCTCCGGGCTGACCGGCGTGGTATCGGGATCCTCCATCGCCAACACCGTCACGACCGGCACGTTCACCGTGCCCCTGATGAAACGGGTGGGCCTGTCTGGGGAGAAGGCAGGCGCCATCGAAGTCGCCAGCTCCGTCAACGGCCAGTTGATGCCCCCGGTGATGGGGGCGGCGGCGTTTCTCATGGTGGAGTACGTGGGCATCCCCTACGTGGAGGTCATCAAGCACGCCTTCCTGCCCGCGGTGATCGCCTATGTCGCCCTGCTTTATATCGTTCATCTGGAGGCCCTCAAGATGGGGCTCGAGGGCCTGCCCCGCGCGCGGCAGGTCTCTATCTGGCACCGGATGCTCGGTTTCGGCCTGACCGTATCGGGCCTGCTGGTGCTGGCAGGTCTGGTCTATTACGGCCTGGGATGGATTCAGGCCGTCGCCGGACCGTATTCCGTCTGGATCATCGCCGTGCTGGTGCTGGCCACCTACCTGCTGCTGCTCTGGATCGCCAGCCGGGTCGCCGACACGCACATGGTGGATGAGGCGCACCTGGTATTGCCCGAACCCGGGCCCACCATCCGCAGCGGGCTGCATTTTCTCCTGCCAGTCGTGGTGCTGATCTGGTGCCTGGTGGTGGAGCGCCTCTCCCCGGGCCTGTCCGCCTTCTGGGCGGTGATGTTCATGTTCTTCATCCTGCTCACCCAGCGACCGCTCACGGCCCTGTTCCGAGGCACCCACGACTACACGGACGCGCTGTTGCGCGGTCTGAAGGATCTGGGCGATGGCCTCACCCAGGGCGCCCGCAACATGGTGGGCATCGGCGTGGCGACCGCGGCGGCGGGCATCATCGTCGGCACCGTGGCCATGACGGGCATCGGGCTGGTGATGACGGACCTGGTGGAACTGCTCTCCGGCGGCAACCTGCTGCTCATGCTGCTGCTCACCGCGCTGATCTGCCTGGTGCTGGGACTGGGCCTGCCCACCACGGCCAACTACATCATCGTGGCCACCCTTATGGCCCCGGTGATCGTCGACCTGGCCGCGCAGAACAACCTCCTGATCCCGCTCATTGCCGCCCACCTGTTCGTGTTTTATTTCGGCATCATGGCCGACGTCACACCGCCGGTGGGCCTGGCATCCTTCGCGGCGGCCGCCGTGGCCCGTGCCGACCCCATCCGCACCGGCGTGCAGGCCTTCTGGTACAGCCTGCGTACCGTGGCCCTGCCGTTCTTCTTCGTGTTCAACACCCAGTTGCTGCTCATCGGCATTACCGGCGCCTGGCAACTGACACTCACCGTTTTCGGGGCCCTCGCCGGCATGCTGGTGTTCGCGGCTGCCACCCAGGGTTACATGCTGACCCGCAATCGCATGGCGGAAACGGCGCTGCTTCTGCTGGTCGCGTTCACCCTGTTCGTGCCCGGATTCTGGATGGACCGGTTCCACCCCGAACTGGAGACGGTTGATCCACAGCGCCTGGAGTCGCTGGCCGAAGCCACGCCCGCGGGCGGTCACCTGCGCCTGCTCGTGGAAGGCATGGACGCCGACGGCAGGGACGTCTCCAGGGCCGTCATGCTGCCCATGGGGGATGCCGGCCCGGGGGGTGAACGCCTGACCCGGGCGGGACTCGGCACCATGGTCCTGGGCGATCAGGTGAGTGTGAGTTTCGTGACGTTCGGCAGCCCGGCGGAACGGCTGCGTATCGAGAGCGGCTGGCAGATCACCGGCGTCATGATCCCCGCCGACCGCCCCGCGCCGGAGTGGTTCTATCTGCCGGCCCTTGCCGTGCTGTCGATCATTGTCGGCCTGCAGCGACGACGACTGAGCAATGTCTAGGCGTATCGTACGAAGGGCATGCCACAGAGGGCCAGATGTTTCGAAGCGAGCATCCTCTTGCACGCCTCTGTCGGATTCATTGCATCCGGGGGCTTTCCGCACTGCCGTATCCTCTGTGCCCTCTGTGACAATGTGATCCTTGTATCCGCTTCTCGCCAGTCCCATGCGGCACATGCTTTTTTTCTTTGTCGCGGTCTCTGCTACAGTTTCTCCTAACCCAATCGCCCGGCCCCGAACGAATGCATCCACGCATCCCGATTGCCGTTCCACTGCTGATCCTCGCGCTCGCCCAGACCGCCGCCGCCCAGACCCGCACCGTCGGACCGGAACTGGAGGTCTATTTCAAGCGCGAGATCAGCGACTGGCGCCCCGAGGGTGCGGGCAAAGTGGAGACCCGGATCAACCGGGTGGGCGTGCTTGTCCGGGATCACGTGGCCGAGGGCCTCTGGATAGGTCTTCATGGCGGGTACCTGGGCCTCACCCAGAGCGGCAATCCCGCGACCCGGGGAATGAATCTGACCGGATGGCACCTGGGCACCTCGGTACGCTGGCGCTTTCTGCATGCGGAAAGCATGTCTGTGAGCCTGCTCGGCCAGTACACGTACAACGAGGCCGATGACGCGGCCGACGGGCAAAGCACCGCCTATGACTGGCACGAGTACGGGGCCGGGCTGGAGACTGCCGTGCGCCTCGACAGGGTGCGGTTACGCCTGGGCGTCGACTACACGGCCGTGGACGGCGACGAACGGACCCGCGGCCTCATCCGGGACACCCGAAGCATTTCCGAGGACGAAGCGATCAGCGCCCGGGCCGCCCTTGACCTCCTGGTGGACGCAACAGGACGCATCACCTTCCAGGTGGAGGCGGGCGGCCGCCGTGGCGCGGGCATCTGGTTCGCACGCCAGTTCTGAGCCGTGGGGGTCGTGTGCGGAGCGCAGCGGCGACAAGGGCCGTATATGGACCGTACCGGTGCCGTGCATCGGGGCGTGTCGCCCCGGAGCGGCGGCTCGTCGTATCATATAGTGATGAGTGGACGGATTATCCAGCGTCTGGAGAAGAATGCCCTGGGCCGGGATTTCGCTGTCGGGGATCTTCACGGCATGTTCAGTCACCTTGAACGCGCCCTGGAAGCGCTGGATTTCGATCCGGAACGGGACCGCCTGCTGTCGGTGGGAGACCTGATCGACCGGGGCCCAGAATCCCACCGTGCCCTCGAATTCCTGGACAGGCCGTGGTTCTTCTCCGTCCAGGGCAATCACGAACGCCTGTTGATGGATTCGGCGGACGATCCCGACATGGCCTCCACCTGGGTGGCCCTGAACGGGGGAGAATGGTGGCGTGATGTGGCCCGGGAAGAGCAGGAACAGTTTCGGCGCCGTATCGGTCAGTTGCCGTACCTGCTGGAGGTCGACACCGACATGGGCAGGGTGGGCATCGTGCATGCGGACATCCCCCTGGAACTGAACTGGCAGGATTTCACCGAGAAACTGGGAACCGACAAGCGCCTGCGCGATTACGCCGTGTGGTCCCGAAAACGGATCAACCGCTCCGGAAACGGCAGCAAGATCCCGCCGGTGGAAGGGATTGATCTGGTCATCATGGGGCACACGCCGCTGCAGGAGGCCGTACACGCCGCCAACATCTACTATCTGGATACAGGCGCCGCCTATACCGACGTGCTGGCCGATGCCAAGTTGAGCATCCTCCAGATTCAGCCCGTGCGCATGCTGAGCGCATTCTTCACCGGCGCGGGCGCGACAAGCGACTGACGGCGGTACAGGCCATCCGTCCCGCCGCCCGGCGGCCGACTTTGTCTTACGGCTCGTTTTGTGCTTGACTGACGGCCCAATGAACCGGCAAACCGATCCCCGATGAGCGCACCCCAGGACGCCTCCGAAACCCTTTGCGAACAGGTGCGTGAGGCCAGGACCCGAAACAGCAGGCTGCACATCCGCGCAAGCGGGAGCAAGGATTTCCTGAGCGACGCCGCCACGGGCGACCTGGAGTCGCTGGAGGTCCGGAGCCATCGCGGCGTGGTCACCTACGAACCCAGCGAACTGGTGATCACCGCCCGTTGCGGCACGCCCATTGCCGAGATTCACGACACCCTCGCCGCCCAGGGTCAGATGCTTCCCTTCGAGCCGCCGGCCTTCGGCCCGCACGCCACCCTGGGCGGCGTGGTCAGCGCGGGTTTGTCCGGGCCCCGTCGTCCCTACTCGGGATCCGTGCGTGACGCGGTTCTGGGTGTTCGCCTGCTCACGGGCCGGGGAGAATGCCTGCAGTTCGGCGGGCAGGTGATGAAGAATGTTGCCGGCTATGACGTCTCCCGCCTGGTGGCCGGCGCCTGGGGCACACTCGGCGTTCTGCTGGATATCTCCCTGCGGGTGATGCCGATACCGATCCGTTCGCTGACCCTCGAGCAGAATGTGAGCGCCGAACGGGCCCTGACGCTCTTCAGCGCCTGGGCCCGCCAACCGCTGCCTGTCACCGCCGCCTGTCACCTGGGCGACTCCCTCTACGTACGGCTGAGCGGGGGACCCGCTGCCATCGACGAGGCAGCACGCATCGTGGGTGGCCGGGAGTTGGCCGGGGGCGACGGCTTCTGGGAAGCGATTCGGGAACATGCACATCCCTTTTTCGCCGGGAACACACCCCTGTGGCGGCTGAGCGTGCCCCCCGCCACCCCCCCTCTCGATCTGCCCGGCGACTGTCTGCTGGACTGGGGCGGAGCACAGCGCTGGGTGGTCAGCGATACGCCGGCGCAGGTGGTCCGCGCCATGGCCGAAACCGCCGGCGGTCACGCCACCCTGTTCCGTCATGCGACGCCAGGTGTTCCCCGGTTTCATCCCCTGCCCCCCGCGCTTTCCGCGCTCCAGGGCCGCGTACGTGCGGCCCTGGACCCGGACGGGCTGTTCAATCCCGGTCACCCCATCGGAGTCTGCTGACCATGGAAACGCATCTGGCGGACTCTATCCGGGACACGGACCGGGGCCGGGAGGCCGAACGCATTCTGCGGGCCTGTGTCCATTGCGGTTTCTGCAATGCCACCTGCCCTACTTACCAGGTGCGGGGCGATGAGCTGGACGGACCGCGGGGCCGGATCTACCTCATCAAGCAGGTGCTGGAAGGGGCCGAACCCAGCCGCGCCACCCAGCGCCATCTGGACCGCTGCCTCACCTGCCTCAACTGCATGACCACCTGCCCCTCCGGTGTGGACTATCGGCACCTGGTGGATATCGGCCGATCCGAGGTGGAGAAACGCGTCGGCCGCGGCCCCCTGGAGCGCATTGAACGCCTGCTCCTGCGAACGGTACTGCCCTACCGGCGCCGTTTCGCCGTGGCCCTGGGGCTGGGACGATGGTTCAGGCCCCTGCTGCCGGGACGCCTGGCGGACAAGATTCCTGCCGTACTGTCGCAGCCGGGTACCTGGCCCCCGGCACGGCACGACCGGCGCATGCTCCTGCCGACCGGCTGTGTGCAGGGCGTGTTGACGCCCAACGTGGATGCGGCCGCTGCCCGGCTCCTGGACGGGCTCGGCATCACGCTCGAGCGGGTCCCGGACGGCTGCTGCGGGGCCCTGGATCATCACCTGGGCGCCGAGGAGACCGCACGCGAGCGGGCCCGGCGCAATATCGACGTCTGGTGGCCCAGGATACAGTCCGGCGCCGAGGGCATCCTCATCACCGCCAGCGGTTGCGGGGTGCATGTGCGGGACTACGGGCACCTGTTGCGTGATGACCCGGACTATGGCGACAAGGCAGCCGCCCTGATGGACAAGATTCGCGACCCCTGTGAGGTCATCGATGCTGCGGCCGTCGAGCGCCTGGGGCTCAACGCGGGAGAGCGGGCTGTCGCCTTCCATCCCCCGTGCACCCTGCAACACGGCATGCGCCTGCGCGAGCGGACCGAGGCGGCATTGCGCGCCGCCGGATTCCGCCTGCTGCCCGTGAAGGACTCACATCTGTGCTGTGGATCGGCGGGCACCTATGCGCTGCTGCAACCGGCACTGTCCACTGAACTCAAGTACCGCAAGCTGCGTGCCCTGGAAGAGGACAAACCGGAAGTGATCGCCACGGCCAATGTGGGCTGCCAGACTCACCTGGCCCCCGAGGCCAGGGTACCTGTGGTGCACTGGGTGGAATTGCTGGATCAACTGAGCGCGCGTTGAAGCGGTTCGGCCTTCGCCAGAGGCGGAATGCGAAGCGGGCGCCGCGCACATGGCGGACTTGTAGGGGGGTCGACGCACTCTCTATACTTCCACCCCCGACGAATTCAATCAGGTATTTTTCAACCCAAGCTCAGGTGAACCCATGACCGCCAAGTCCTTCCATCCCCCAGTCCGAACACTGATGGGCCCCGGCCCCTCCGACGTGAATCCCCGCGTGCTCGCTGCCATGGCCCGTCCCACCATCGGGCATCTGGACCCCGTATTCGTGGACATGATGGATGAGATGAAGGGTCTGCTCCAGTACGCCTTTCAGACAGAGAACCAACTGACCCTGCCGGTCTCCGCCCCCGGATCGGCCGGCATGGAGATGTGCTTCGTCAATCTGGTGGAGCCGGGCGACACCGTGGTGGTATGCATCAACGGCGTGTTCGGCGGGCGCATGAAGGAGAACGTGGAACGCTGCGGCGCCACCGCGGTGGTGGTGGAGGACGAATGGGGCAAGCCGGTGGATCCCGGGAAACTCGAGGAAGCGCTCAAGGCGCATCCCGAGGCCGGTGTCGTTGCCTTTGTACATGCGGAGACCTCCACGGGCGCCTGCTCCGACGCGAAGGCGCTCACCGAGATCGCTCACCGCCACGACTGCCTGGTGATCGTGGACAGCGTCACCGGTCTGGGCGGCGTGGAGCTGCGCGTGGACGACTGGGGCATCGACGCCATCTACTCCGGCAGCCAGAAATGCCTGTCCTGCACCCCCGGGCTGTCGCCCGTGAGCTTCAGCGAACGGGCCGTGGCACGCATCAAGGGACGCAGCCACAAGGTTCAGAGCTGGTTTCTGGACCTCAACCTGGTGATGGGTTACTGGGGGAGCGGCACCAAGCGCGCCTATCACCACACCGCGCCCATCAACGCCCTCTACGCCCTGCACGAATCCCTGGTGATCCTGCAGGAGGAAGGCCTGGAGAACGCCTGGGCCCGGCACCGGGCCCACCACGAGGCGCTCAAGGCCGGACTCGAGTCCATGGGACTGAATCTCATCGTCCCCCGTGATTCCCGCCTGCCCCAGCTCAACGCCGTCAGCGTGCCCGCGGGTGTGGACGAAGCGGCCGTGCGCAAGGCCCTGCTGGACGACTACGGCCTGGAGATCGGCGCGGGCCTCGGACCGCTGGCCGGCAAGGTGTGGCGCATCGGGCTCATGGGTTTCGGTGCGAACCGCAAGAACGTCCTCCTGTGCCTGGGCGCATTGGAGAACACACTGGCCGGTCAGGGAACCGATGTTCGCGCCGGGGGTGCCGTGGCGGCCGCCATGGCCGTCTACGGGGCATAAGCGGTCCTCGACACCCTCAGCGGTGGTGACGGGCCCCGCTGGTGACCGGCTTTGAAGGGACATCCATGGATCTCTCCCGAAGCCGCGAAACGCGCGAAGAGTACCATAGGCCCTGTCGGCCTCTTCGCGCGCTTCGCGGCTTCGTGGCCGCATCCTGCTCTCCCGGGTCGGGAAGCGAACATGCGATGTTGCCCCATCGGGACAGCCCGTGACCCGTGAATCTCTGGAACGCCACCAGATCTGGATCTACCTGGGTGCCATCGCAGGGGGGCTTGGCGCCGGCGCGATGACCCCCGGTGTCATGGAGGACGCCGACCGGCTGCTGTGGCCCGTGCTGGGTTTGCTGCTATTCACCACGTTCACCCGGATTCCAATGCGGGCCCTGGGCAAGGCCGCCGGGGACCTCCGTTTCAATGCCACCCTGCTGGGCGGCAACTTTGTCCTGGTTCCCGCCATGGTCTGGGTGCTGGTGCAGACACTGCCCGACGACCCCGTGATCCGGGTGGCCGTGGCGGCGGTGCTCCTGGTGCCCTGCACGGACTGGTTCATCACCTTCACGCACCTGGGCGGCGGCGATGGCGCCCGTGCCATTGCCGCCTCGCCCCTCCTCTTGCTGGCCCAGTTGCTGCTCTTGCCGGTCTACCTGGTGATGTTTTTCGAAGGGGGTCGGATGATCGAGGCGGGCCTGGAGATACGGCGGATCCTCGGCGCGTTTGTGGGCCTGGTGGTCATCCCGCTGATCATGGCGGGCCTGCTGCAGTACTGGACAGGCCGCCACCCGCGGCGCAGCGAGGTGCTGGAAGGGCTTGCATGGCTTCCCGTACCGCTGCTGAGCGTGGTGGTGTTCCTCGTGGCAGTCACCCAGGTCCAGGTGGTGATCCACTGGCTGCCGGCCATGGGTCATGTGACGGCGGTATTCATCGCGTATCTGGTGGTTGCGGCGCTGGCAGGTCGCCTGCTGACCCGCATGGCGAACTTGCCCACCAGTGCCGGACGCACACTGGTGTTCAGTCTGGGCACGCGCAACTCCTTCGTGGTGCTTCCGCTGGCCCTCGCCCTGCCCGTCGGCTGGGAGGCCGCCGTGGTGGTGATCGTGCTCCAGACCCTGGTGGAACTGCTGGGCATGTCCGCCTACCTGCGCTGGGTCCCAGGTTGGCTGCTGCCGGACAGGCCGCGTACCCCGTAGATCCAGCCGGACCATGCCCGGTGCGGGCGGCCAGGCGAAGCGCGGTGGACACGACGGTATGCGGACGCCAGGACACTAGGAACCGGTCAGGCGGTCCGCGCAGAGCGTGTTGATATACGCACCGAAATCATCCCGGAGCTCCGGGTGCTTCAGGGCATATTCCACCGTTGCCTGCAGATAGCCCAGCTTGCTGCCGCAGTCGTAGCGCTTGCCCTTGAAACGATGGGCGAGGACCTGCTCCTCCTTCAGCAGCGCGGCGATGGCATCGGTGAGCTGGATCTCGCCGCCGGCACCCTTGCTCGTCGTCTCAAGCAGATCGAAGATCCGGGGGGTGAGGATGTAACGGCCCACCACCGCCATGTTGGACGGGGCATCCCTGGGATCGGGCTTCTCGACAATGGCCTTGACGGCCCAGAGATCCGGTTCGATGTCTTCCGGGGTCACCACGCCGTACTTGTGAGTCTCGTCGGGAGGCACCTCTTCCACGCCCAGTACGCTGCACCCGAACCGGTCGTAGATATCCACCATCTGTTTCAGGGCACCGCCACTGCCCTGGCCATCCACCAGATCATCCGCCAGGATCACCGCGAACGGGTCATCCCCCACAACCGGGCGGGCACAGCCCACCGCGTGACCCAGCCCCAGCGCCTCCGCCTGGCGGATGTATACGCAGGAAACATGCGCCGGAAGGATCCCTCGCACCAGATCGAGCACCTTCTCCTTGCCCCGCTGCTCCATTTCGGTTTCCAGCTCGTAGGCCTTGTCGAAATGGTCCGTGATGGAACGCTTGGTCCGGCCGGTGATGAACACCAGCACGTCGATCCCCGCGGCCACTGCTTCTTCCGCCGCATACTGTATCAAGGGCTTGTCCACTACCGGGAGCATCTCCTTGGGGCTGGCCTTGGTGGCGGGCAGGAAACGGGTCCCCATACCGGCGACCGGGAATACGGCTTTGCGAATCTTCTTGTGCATGATGAATGTGCAGCATCGCCCGTTGAGAACACCCTAACCATAGCACAACGGCCCCGCAGTGAGCGGGGCCGTTGTCTCCCGGAACCGGGGGAATCCCGTCCGGGTTTGCATCACTCCAGGGCGATGCGGTCGACGTTCTCTTCGATGGTCTTTTCCCCGATTCCACGCACCTGCATCAGTTCATGCAGGGAGCGGAACGGCCCGTTGGATTCCCGATGGGCGATGATCGCCTCGGCCCGGCTTGGGCCGATGCCTTTCAACGACGTCAGTGCCTCCACGTCAGCCGTATTCACGTTCACGGGGTCCGCGGAACCGGCCATGGCCGGCACGGAGAACAAGAGGGACAAAACGATGAGTACTGCGGACAGATATTTCATGACCTATGCCTCCCTTATGGGGTTTCCTTGGCGTTCCATGGTCGTCGCACCGGCCTGATCCTCACATCCGTGACGGGCCGGGGACGCAGAAAGACTACCAAAAGTCAAATGGAATGCAAACCCGCCCCGCCGATCTCCTCGTTCATGGCTGCCAGCACGGCCATGGGATCCTCGGCTTTGGTGATGGGACGACCCACCACCAGGTAGCTCGCGCCGTTCCTCACGGCTTCGCCCGGGGTCATGACCCGCCGCTGGTCGTCCTGGACGGCACTTCGAGGCCGGATACCGGGGGTCACCAACAGGAACTCCTCGCCGTAACGACGCCTGAGCATCTGGGCCTCGTTGGCGGAACACACGACGCCGTCGAGCCCGCTGGCATGAGCCAGTCCCGCCAGCGCCTCCGCCAGCCGGCCCACGTCCTTGGAACAGCCCAGTTCATCCAGGTCCCGGTCATCCATGGAGGTCAGCACGGTCACCGCGATGAGGCGGGGTTGATGACGCTCCCCGTTGATCGCCTCGCGGGCCGCGTCGAGCATCCGCCCGCCGCCCGCGGCATGCACGTTGACCATCCACACCCCCAGGCGCGCGGCCGCACGGCAGGCGGAAGCCACCGTGTTGGGGATGTCATGGAACTTGAGATCGAGGAATACCTCGAAGCCGAGCTGTTGAAGCCGCTCCACCAGGGCCGGTCCGGAACTGACAAACAGCTCGAAGCCCACCTTGAGCCGGCAGGCACCCGGATCCAGGTCCCTCACGAACGACAGCGCGCCATTCCCATCCGGGAAATCCAGGGCAACGATGATCTTCGGTTCCGGCACGGCATCAGACATGGGTAGTTCCTGTTCAGCGGCTCAAGGTGGTCTGCGGTCGTTCCGTATGCAGTTCACGGGGCTTGATGGTGCTCCATTGGTGGCACCCCGGGCAATGCCAAAGGTGTGCGCGCAGGCTGAACCCGCAATTCACGCACTGATGGATGGGCCGTTGCTGCAGGTGATTGTCGATTACCTGGGACGCGCGATTGAGAACCTCCGCCGCTTGCGCATCCGTCACCCGACCGGACCATGACCGCAGAAAAACCTCCAGGACCGGCAACGCGACATTGTCGCGTGTCAGCGCCTGATTCAGCAGGTCATCCATTTCCGCCTGCCGGCCCTGGTCGCGAAGGGTATCCAGCCGGGCCAGCAGGGTAGCCAGCGAACCGTCCTGCTCACGGAGCTGCGCCAGGAAGCGTTCGTACCCGGGCACATCGTTGAGGCGCATGTACACGCCCCGTACACGATCCAGAACCAGGGAAGCAAAGTCCGGATGCTGGTTCGCCACGTGGCCGTAATGCTTGAGGGCGCCCTTATCGTCGCCTTCCTTCACCGCGAGATCACCCAGAAGGATACTGGCCCGCACGGAATCCCTTTCGTTGGCCAGCGCGCGGCGTGCGTTCTGGGCAGCTTTCACGGGATCCCCGGAACGAGCCGCCTGCTCGCCAAGCTCACAGTAGTAATGGGCGATTCGGGTGCTTTGAGGTTCACGGGTGTGGCCTCTCAGGCGTTCAGCGGCCCAGATGGCCCGCTCCCATTCCTTCTCCTGCTCGTAGAGATCCCGCAGGCGCGCATAACCCTCGGCACTCTGAAAACCGGTATTGATGAGCTCCCGGAACAGACCCTCCGCCCGGTCGAGCACGCCCGCCCGCATGTAGTCGCGGCCCAGTTCCATGAGCGCATTGGCACGTTGACGGGGTTCCAGATTAGGTCGTGCGATGAGATTCTGATGAATACGAATGGCGCGATCCACTTCTCCGCGCCGGCGGAACAGGCTGCCCAGGATGAGATGGGTCTCCACCGTGTCCGCATCCACGTCCACCATCTCGATGAACACTTCCAGGGCACGGTCCGACTGCTCGTTGAGCAGAAAGTTCAGACCCTTGATGTAGTCTTCCGACAGCGTGCCACGGGATGTGCGCCGAGGCTTCCTGCCGCTTCGGCGGGCGGCGATCCAGCCCGAGGCGGCTGCTATGGGAAGAAGCAGCCAGAGCAACTCGGTCATGGTCAATAATGATCCTTGATGGGAATTCTGCGGAGTTTGGAAAGCTCGTCTTCAGCGAGTCGAACGCGCTTGTGGAGCTGCCGGTTGTCGCGTATGTGGCGCAGCATCAACCCCACACAGGCGAACGCCCCCATGATCGCGCCGATCAGAAGACTGGAGAAGATCACCACGGACAGCGGTATGTCCAGGTGTACCGCATACAGATTGAGGGATACGGAGCCCGAATTTAGCAACGTGAAACTGGCCCCGGTCAGGACTGCCAGAATCACAACGATCAACATGATCAGCTTACGCAATGCGGTGACCTCATCCTGCCGCGGGGAACCAGTCAGGCCTGAGCGGCCGGTTCACGGGTGTTGACCCGCTCGCGGAGCTCCTTGCCGGGCTTGAAGTGAGGCACGTACTTGCCCGGCAGGGAAACGGTCTCGCCGGTCTTGGGATTGCGCCCCACCCGAGGCGGCCGGAAATGGAGGGAAAAACTGCCGAAGCCCCGTATCTCGATACGATCCCCGGTGGCCAGCGCCTGGCTCATATGCTCAAGCATGGTCTTGACGGAAAGCTCCACATCCTTGTAGGCCAGATGGCTCTGCTTTCTGGCAAGTACATCGATCAGTTCCGACTTGGTCATGACAGCAGCTCCAAATGGCTCCGATGCAAAACCGCGTGCCTTCACGAGGCCAGGCAGATCCGGTGCGGCGACCCGATCAGCATCACATCGCAGCCTGACTGACAGAAACCGGCCGCGCACACGGCGCGGCCGATCGTACCGGTCTTACTTGTCCTGCTTGCCGCCCATCTGCTCCTTGAGCAGATCCCCGAGCGAAGTCGTGGCAGTGCCGGCACCACTGTAATCCTGCAATGCCTCGGCCTCTTCCTCATAGTCCTTGGCCTTGATGGACAGAGTCACCGTGCGGTTCTTGCGATCCACGCCCATGAACTTGGCCTCGACCTTGTCACCCACGTTCAGAACGCTACGGGCGTCCTCGACGCGGTCACGGGACAGCTCGGAAGCGCGCAGCACGCCATCGACGCTGTCGGCGAGCTCCACGATCGCGGCCTTGGCGTCCACTTCCTTGACCACGCCCGTGACGATGGTGCCCTTGGCGTGTTCGGCCACGAAGTTGGAGAAGGGATCCTTGTCCAGCTGTTTGATGCCCAGCGAGATGCGTTCGCGCTCCGGATCCACGGACAGCACCACGGCCTCGATCTCATCGCCCTTCTTGTAGTTGCGCACGGCCTCCTCGCCTTCCATGTTCCAGGAAAGGTCGGACAGGTGCACCAGACCATCGATGCCGCCGTCCAGGCCCACGAAGATGCCGAAGTCGGTGATGGACTTGATGACACCGGAGACCTTCTCGCCGCGATTGTGGGTGGCGGCGAACTCGTCCCAGGGGTTGGCCTGGCACTGCTTCATGCCCAGGGAGATGCGGCGGCGTTCCTCGTCGATATCGAGGATCATCACCTCCACCTCGTCGCCCACGGC
Source organism: Thioalkalivibrio thiocyanodenitrificans ARhD 1 (assembly GCF_000378965.1). Lineage (NCBI taxonomy): Bacteria > Pseudomonadati > Pseudomonadota > Gammaproteobacteria > Chromatiales > Ectothiorhodospiraceae > Thioalkalivibrio > Thioalkalivibrio thiocyanodenitrificans. Next base: position 532,613 of record NZ_KB900536.1, on the reverse strand, counting down.
GACCATCTTGTTGGGCGCCACGTTCTTGTTGGTCCAGTCCATCTCAGAGACGTGCACCAGACCTTCCACACCGTCCTCGATCTCCACGAAGCAGCCGTAATCGGTGATGTTGGTGACCTTGCCGAACAGACGGGCACCCACCGGGTAACGGCGGGTGATGTTCTCCCAGGGATCGTCGCCCAGTTGCTTCAGGCCCAGGGAGACGCGGTTGCGCTCGCGATCGAACTTGAGCACCTTGACCTCGATCTCCTGACCGATATCCACCACTTCGGAGGGGTGCTTGACGCGCTTCCAGGCCATGTCGGTGATATGCAGCAGGCCGTCGATGCCACCCAGGTCCAGGAACGCACCGTAATCGGTGAGGTTCTTGACGATGCCCTTGAGCACCAGACCTTCCTGCAGGTTCTCCAGCAGGGCCTCGCGTTCGGCGCTGTACTCCTTCTCCACCACCGCACGGCGGGACACCACCACGTTGTTGCGGCGCTGGTCCAGCTTGATGAGTTTGAATTCCAGTTCCTTGCCTTCCAGGTACGCGGTGTCGCGCACGGGGCGCACATCCACCAGCGAGCCGGGCAGGAAGGCCCGGATATCGCCCAGTTCCACGGTGAAACCGCCCTTGACCTTTCCGGAGATCATGCCGGAGATGGTCTCGTCGTTCTCCATGGCGGATTCCAGACGTTCCCATGCCTTGGCGCGCTTGGCCTTCTCCCGCGACAGACGTGTCTCACCGAAGCCGTCCTCCGGACTCTCCAGTGCCACCTCCACCACGTCGCCCACCTTGACTTCCATTTCCCCCTTCTCGTTGAGGAACTGGTCGGCGGGGACGACACCCTCGGACTTGAGTCCGGCGTTGATCACCACGACGTCGGGCGTCACGTTGATCACGGTGCCGTTGATGATGCTGCCTGGCTTCATCTGCGTGAAGGCCATGCTCTCTTCGAACAGTTGCGCGAAACTTTCACTCATGAGTTGTCTGGACCTGAAATTGGGCTTGACGGGTTCCGTTCACAAGCCGGTTGATTGATGAATGTCATGGCCGCGGGCAATCCTGCCCGGACCTTAGTCGGTTAAACCCCGTTCCCGGGCCAGCCGCAACACCTCTTCAAGTACCGATTCGATGCCCATGTGGGTGGAATCCAGCACCACGGCGTCATCGGCCGGCTTCAACGGTGCAACGCTCCGCTCGGCATCCCGGCGGTCGCGTTCAGCAAGCTCTTCCGAAAGGGCGAGAAGATTAGCACTAAGTCCTTGTTCTTTCAACTGCTTATATCGACGCCTGGCGCGTTCCTCGCAGGATGCCGTCAGAAAGACCTTGAGCGGCGCCTCCGTGAACACCACCGTACCCATATCCCGACCGTCCGCCACGAGCCCGGGGGGCTGCCGAAAGCCCCGCTGGCGCTCCAGCAGGGCATCGCGCACGGACTGGTGAGCCGCCACCCGGGAGGCGGCATTGCCCGCCTGCTCGGTGCGAAGTTCGGCACCCACCGGTGCCCCGTCCAGCAGGATCACGGGATCCCCCGCATCATCCGCCTGAAAGCGGGCATCCAGGCCGGCAGCGAGACCCCTCAGGGCATCCACATCATCCAGGTCCATGTCCCGGCGCAGGGCTGCCAGTGCCACCAGCCGGTACATGGCGCCGCTGTCCAGCCAGTGCCAGCCCAGGCGTTCCGCCACCAGCCGGCTCACGGTCCCCTTGCCGGAGCCGCTGGGGCCATCCACCGTGATCACCGGGGCGTTCATGCCGGATCCCCCTGTGTGATCCCGAGCCCTGCCGCCGCCGCCAGTTCGACGAATCCAGGAAACGACGTGTTCACGTTGGCGCAGTCACGAATATGCATGGGACCCTCGGCACGCAGGGCGGCCATGGCAAAACTCATGGCAATGCGGTGATCCCCATGGCTGTCCACGGTGGCGCCCCGCAACCGCCCGCCCCGGATGCGAATACCGTCTGGGGTGGGTTCCGCCTCGATGCCGCAGGCGTCGAGACCGTCCGCCATCACCTGGATGCGATCGCTCTCCTTCACCCGCAGTTCTTCGGCACCGGTGAGCACCGTTTCGCCTTCCGCGCAGGCGGCGGCAATGAACAGCGCGGGAAACTCGTCGATGGCCAGGGGCACCAGCTCCACGGGGATGCGCACCCCCCGAAGCGGCGCGCCGCCGATCACCCGCAGATCGGCCACCGGTTCACCCCCCGCCTCTCGCGGATTCTCCACATGGATCTCCGCCCCCATGAGCCGCAGGATGTCGACCACCCCCACCCGGGTGGGATTCATGCCCACGTGCTCCAGGGTGATCGCCGATCCCGGGGAGATGCAGGCGCCCACCAGGAAGAACGCCGCCGAGGAAATGTCCGCCGGGACATCGATGCCGGTGGCGGTGAGCGTTCCGCCCCCCTGGATACACACCGTGCTGCCTTCCCGGTTCACCGGATAGCCGAACCCCGTGAGCATGCGCTCCGTGTGATCGCGCGTCGGCGCCGGTTCCGTCACACAGGTGGTCCCACGGGCGTACAGCCCCGCCAGCAGGAGGCTAGACTTCACCTGCGCGCTGGCGACGGGCATGGTGAAGCCAATACCCTGAAGTGTCCGTCCGCCGCGGATGTGCAGCGGCGGGGTGCCGTTCCCGCTGGTCTCGATGTGCGCACCCATGGCTGCCAGCGGTTCCGTGACCCGCCGCATGGGCCGGCGGGTCAGGGAGGCATCGCCCACCAGGGTGGTGTCGAAGGCCTGGCCGGACAACAGCCCCGCCATCAGACGCATGGAGGTTCCCGAGTTGCCCACATCCAGAGGCCCGGCCGGCGCCTTGAGTCCGTGCAGACCGACACCCCGGATGGCCACCCGACCCGCCTCCGGACCGTCGATCTCCACCCCCATGGCCCGGAATGCCGCGAGCGTGGCCATGCAGTCCTCGCCGTTGAGAAACCCGGTCACCTCCGTCGTCCCCTCCGCCAGGGCCCCCAGCATGATTGATCGATGGGAGATCGACTTGTCCCCCGGCACCCGGATTCGCCCGGTCAGTTTCCCGCCGGACTGTACGTCGAAAGAGATTTTCTGTGCTTGTAACATTGGCTATCGATTTCCGAGAACTGAAACTGAATCTCCGCCGACACGCGGAGACGCAGCGAAACAGAAATTCATGATCCTGAAGTGGAGGCGCGGCAACGTGCCATCCTCGCATCGACACTTCCCTTTTTGAGCCATCTTCGAGCCTGAACGTCGCTGCGTCGTCCTCAAGTGCGTGGTCAATGGCAGAATCGGTCACGGGCCGCCTTGGCGCGGCGGAAGATCTCCAGGAGTTGATCGCCGTCGCCGTGCTTCACGGCCTCGGTGATGCCGTCCAGGTCCTCGCGGTAGTGTTTCATGACCTCGAGGATGGCCTCGCTGTTGGCAAGACAGATGTCACGCCACATGACCGGATCACTGGACGCGATGCGGGTGAAATCACGGAAACCACCTGCGGCGTAACGGAAGATCTCCTCGCGTTCGCCCATGCGCGCAAGACTGTCCACGAGGCCGAACGCCAGCAGATGGGGCAGGTGGCTGGTGGCCGCCAGTACCTCGTCGTGATGGGTCACCGACATCTCCTCCACCACCGCACCGGCCGCCTGCCACATGGCACGCACCTTTTCGAGGGCATCCTTGCGGGTTGTCTCGAGCGGCGTAAGTATCACCCGCCGGTCCTGAAAGAGTTCCGGGAACGCGGCATCCACCCCGCTCTGCTCGGTGCCGGCGATGGGATGACCCGGGACGAAGCCGGACGGCGCAACTCCGAAAGCGGCACTCACCGCATGCACCACACTCGCCTTGGCGCTGCCCACGTCGGTGAGCACCGCATCGGCCGGCAACGCATCGCGGATGCTGGTGCATACCGGTCCCATGGCTCCCAGCGGCACCGCCAGCAGGACCATGTCGGCATCCCTGATCGCCTCCACGGCATCCAGGCTGTAACTGTCGATCACGCCCCGCTCCACTGCCCGCGCCAGATGCTGTTCGGAACGGGAACAACCCACCACCTGGCGGCAATGACCGCCCCGGCGCAATGCCAGGGCCAGGGAGCCGCCGATCAGGCCCACGCCAAAGATGCAGAGTTTGCGAATCAAGAGGCCAGCACCTTGTCCAGAGCGTCGATGAAACGCCGGTTCTCATGCTCCCGGCCCACCGTGACGCGCAGATGGTTGGGAAGACCGTACCCGGCAATGGGCCGCACGATCACCCCTTGCCGCAACAGGGCCTCATAGACCGGTGCCGCCTCGCGCCCCACGTCGATGGACAGGAAATTACCCACTGACGGTATGAAACCGAGTCCCCGTTGCCCGCAGGCGGCGGTCAGTTGGCGCAGGCCTTCACGGTTGACCTGTACGCTCCGGCGCACGTGATCCGCGTCGTCCAGAGCCGCGAGCGCGGCCGCCTGGGCGAGGCTGTTGGTGTTGAAGGGCTGACGCACTCGGTTGAGGATATCGGCCACGGCCTCGCCGGATACCCCGTACCCGATGCGCAGTCCGGCAAGCCCGTGGATCTTCGAGAACGTGCGGGTGACGATCAGGTTGGGGAACGCATCGAGCCAGCGGGTGGCATCCGGGTAACCGTCGACCTCCGCATACTCGAAATACGCCTCGTCCATGACCGCCAGGGTATCCTCCGGCACGCGTTTCAGGAATGCGTGCACCGAGGCCTCGTCCAGCCACGTGCCGGTGGGATTATTGGGATTGGCCACGAAAACCACTCGGGTATCCCCGTCGATGAGCGCTGCCATGGCGTCCAGATCATGGCCCCAGGGCAAGACGTGATCCGGCCCGTTGGCCACCGCCACCCGCGCCTCGGCGCCCACTGCCTGAACCACGATCGGGTACACCGCAAAGGCGTGTGCGCTGAACACCGCGTTGCGCCCCGGAGCCAGGAAGGCGCGCGCAATCAGTTCAAGGATCTCATTGGAGCCGTTGCCCAGCGTGATACGCGTGGCGTCCACGTTCAGGTATTCGGCCAGGCGCCGCTTGAGGGCGAAACCGTTACCGTCCGGGTAGAGAGCGACGCCGGACAACTGCGCCCGTGCCGCGTCCAGCGCACGGACCCCGGGGCCCAGTGGGTTCTCGTTGGAGGCAAGCTTGACGCTCTCGCGAATCCCCAGCTCCCGCTCCAGCTCGTCGATGGGCTTGCCGGGCTGGTACGGTGTCAGATTCTGCACCCCGGCCAGCGCCAGGGCCCGATAATCACAAATCATGGAACTTGTCCGTTGTCAGTGGTCCGTCGCGGTGATCCGGTCTTTACAACTGACGACCAACCACTGACAACGGACGGCTCTTAAAGTACCGCGCGCGGATAGGAACCCAGGACCTTGACCAGGTCCGCCTCCTTGCGGACTGCCTCGATGGCCTTGCTCACTTTGTCGTCGTCCTCGTGGCCTTCCACGTCAATGAAGAACACGTAGTCCCAGTTCACGCAATGGGACGGACGGGATTCGATGCGCGTCAGGCTGACGTCAGCGCGGGCAAAGGGTTCCAGCAGACGGAACAGCGACCCCGGGCGGTTGCTCGTGGAAAGCAGCAGGGAGGTCTTGTCGTGGCCGGACGGGCCGCTGGCACTCCGGCCGATCACCAGAAACCGGGTGGTGTTGTCCGGGGAATCCTCGATATTGGCATTGATCGTGTGCAGACCATAGCGCTCCGCGGCCGCCTCGCTGGCGATGGCCGCGACGCCCTTCTCCTCCGCCGCACGCCTGGCTGCGGCCGCGTTGCTGCTCACCGGAATCCGCTCGGCCTGGGGGAGGTTCGCGTCCAGCCACTCGCGGCACTGGGCCAGGGACTGCTGGTGCGAATACACCCGCTCGATCCGGCCGCGCTCCATGGGTTCGGCAGCCAGCAGCTGATGATGGATGCGAAGGGCCACCTCCCCGCAGATGCTCAGCGGCGACTGCATGAACCGGTCCAGCGTGTGGGTCACAACACCTTCCGCGGAATTCTCCACAGGCACCACCCCGTAGTGTGCGGCGCCGGACTCCACCTCGCGAAAGACCTCGTCGATGGCTCCGAGTGGCACGGTGGTCACCGAATGGCCGAAGTGCTTGAGTGCCGCGGCCTGGGTGAATGTGCCTTCCGGCCCGAGAAAGGCCACCTTGAGGGGCTCTTCGAGGGCCAGGCAGGCGGACATGATCTCCCGGAAAAGCCTGCCCATCTCCTCATCATCCAGCGGGCCTGGATTCATCTCCTGAATACGGCGCAGGATCCGAGCCTCCCGATCCGGTCGATAGAACTCGGCCCGGGGATCCCCGGCGCGCTTGACCCGGGCCACCGCCTGGGCACAACGGGCCCGCTCGCTGATGAGCTTCACCAACCGCTCATCCAGGGCATCGATACGCGCCCGGATGGTTTCCAGTGAATCCTGCTCGCTCATGAGTCTCTACAACACCCGCACGCGCAATACGCCGTCGACGGCATTCAGCTCCCTTGCCGCATCTTCGGTGATCTCGCCCTCCACGTCCATGATGCTGTATGCGATGCTGCCCCGTGACTCGTTCACCATATGCACGATGTTCAGTCCGGCCTTGCCCAGAATATGGGACATCTGCCCCACCATGTCCGGCATGTTGCGATTGACCACCGTCACGCGCAGATCCCCCGCACGGGGCAGATAGACTTCCGGCAGGTTGACGGAATTGCGCACGTTGCCGTTCTCCAGATACTCGCGCAACTGCTCGGCCACGATCACGGCGCAGTTCTCCTCCGCTTCCCGGGTGGAGGCACCCAGGTGCGGCAGCGCCACCACCCCGGGATGGGTCATCAGCCCGGGCGTGGGGAAGTCGCACACGTAGGCATGGAGCCGGCCTGTATCCAGTGCGCGGCAGGCGGCCTCGTCGTCGACGATGCCCGGCCGGGCAAAGTTGAGCAGTACCGCCCCCGGCTTCATGCGCTCCAGGCGATCCGCGTTGATCATGTTGCGGGTGGCATCAACCAGGGGCACGTGGAACGTCACGAAATCGGCCCGGGACAGCAGATCGTCCACATTGGAGGCGTGCTGCACTTCGGATGAGAGCTGCCAGGCGCGCCGCACCGTAATCTTCGGATCATAGCCGATCACCTGCATGCCCAGTGCCCGGGCGGCATTGGCGATCTGTACGCCGATGGCACCAAGCCCGATCACGCCCAGGGTGCGCCCAGGCAACTCGAAACCGACGAACTTCTTCTTGCCGGCCTCCACCTGCTGCTCGAGATCCGCGGCCGACGCATCCAGACCACGGGTGTAGTCCCAGGCGCCGCACAGATTGCGCGCAGCGATCAGCATACCCGCCACCACCAGTTCCTTGACCGCGTTGGCATTCGCCCCCGGCGCATTGAATACCGCCACACCCCGCTCACTCAGGTCCTCCACCGGGATGTTGTTCACACCGGCACCGGCCCGTCCCACGGCCTTGAGTTCATCGGGCAGTTTCATCGAATGCATATTGTGGGAACGCACCAGGATTGCGTCCGGGTGGGTCAGCTCTGATGCGATCTCGTAATGGTCCCGGGGGAAACAGTCGAGCCCCTTCACGGAGATGTTGTTCAGGGTCAGAATCTTGTACATGGTCAGTGCGCCTTGAAATTCTTGTTGGCCACAGAGGTCACAGAGAAAGGAACATTAACCGATTTACATTGCGCCTTTGCGGCCCTGTGAGAGAAATGCTCCCTCCAGCCTGGGAACAGGGCTGCCGCCAAGGCGCAAAGAAGAAGACCGTCAATGCTTCGTTCTCTGTGACCTCTGTGGCAGAAATTCCTTAACCTTTACGTTGTTCGAAATCCGCCATGAAGTCCACCAGCGCGCTCACGCCCGCCTCGGGCATGGCGTTGTAGATGCTGGCGCGCATGCCGCCCACGGAGCGATGGCCCTTGAGTGTGGTGAGGCCCAGCGCCGCGGCTTCCTTCAGAAACTCGCCATCCAGATCGGGATTGGCGAGGGTGAAGGGCACGTTCATCCACGAACGGCAGGCCGGATTCACGGGATTGGTGTAGAAATCGGAGCCGTCGATGGCGGCGTAGAGCTTCTCCGCCTTGCGCCGGTTGATCCCCGCCATGGCCTCGAGGCCGCCCATGCCCAGCAGCCACTTGAACACCAGCCCCGCCAGGTACCAGCCGTAGGTTGGCGGCGTGTTGTACATGGAGCCGCTTTCCGCGTGGGTCTTGTAGTCGAACATGGTGGGCGTGGACGGCACGACTTCCCCGATCAGGTCCTCGCGCACGATGGCGATAGTCAGCCCCGCCGGCCCGATATTCTTCTGAGCGCCTGCATAGATGACGCCGTAACGGGACACATCCACGGGACGCGACAGGATGGTTGAGGACATGTCCGCCACCAGGGGCACGTCACCCGTGTCCGGGATCCAGTGAAACTCCACTCCGCCGATGGTTTCGTTGGGGGTGTAGTGCAGGTAGGCGGCATCGTCCGTACGCTGCCACGACTCGAAGGCGGGGATGGCATTGAAACCACTGTCCTCACCCGTCGCCACCACATTCACGTCCGCGAACCTGCGGGCCTCGGCAATGGCCTTCCCGGACCAGGCTCCCGTGTTCACGTAATCGACGCGCGTTCTCCCGCGCAGCAGGTTCATGGGCACCATGGCGAACTGGGCCGACGCGCCGCCCTGCAGGAACAGGACCTTGTAGTCATCGGGGATACCCATCAGCACGCGCAGGTCGCGCTCGGCGGCCTCTGCGATGGACATGAAGGCCTTGCCCCGGTGACTCATCTCCATGACTGACATGCCGGTGCCGTTCCAGTCCAACATCTCGTCCCTGGCCTGCTCGAGCACCGGCTCGGGCAACATGGCGGGACCTGCACTGAAATTGAACACGCGTGTCATGGGGACCTCGATTTGTTGTTCACTGTGGTTTTCTGGAAATGCGTCAGATTTGCAGGGTTGCTGACCCAATGCAGGTTGGGGTGAATGCAGCGAACCTCAACCTGCGGGCTACGGGTATCAGGCCTCTTCGCCGCCGGTGTCCTCGACATCATCTCCGCCTTCCTCGTCTTCTTCGTCACCCTCACCGTTGAGGCCGGCCACCCGGGCCAGTTCCACGAGGTGCTCCTCATCGGAGAGACGAATCAGCCGTACGCCCTGGGTGTTGCGGCCCAGCACCGAGATGTCATCCACGGGGGTGCGAACGAGCGTCCCGCCATCGGTAATGAGCATCACCTCGTCGCCGTCGGCTACCAGCGTGGCACCCACAACAGCACCGTTGCGCCCCCCGGTCTGGATGGCGATCACACCCTGCCCGCCGCGTTTGTGCCCCGGGAAATCTCCCGGTGGCGTGCGCTTGCCGTAACCGTTCTCGGTGGCCACCAGCACCGTGCCCTCGTCCACGATGATGAGCGAGATCACCCGCTGGCCTTCCGTCATGCGCACACCGCGCACACCGCAGGCCGTACGTCCCATTGCACGCACGTCCTCCTCGTTGAAGCGGATGGCCTTTCCGGCGGAGGTGAGCAGCATCACGTCGCGGGTACCGTCGGTCACTGCCACGTCGACCAACTGATCGCCTTCGCGCAGATCCACGGCGATGATGCCGTTGCTGCGCGGGCGCGAAAAATCCACCAGCGGGGTCTTTTTCACCGTACCGGAGCTGGTGGCCATGAAGACATACAGGTCTTGCTGGTACTCCCGCACCGGCAGGATGGCGTTGATGCGCTCGCCCTCCTCCAGTGGCAGCAGGTTGACGATGGGTTTGCCCCGCGCGGCACGGCTGCCCTGGGGCAGTTCGTATACCTTGAGCCAGTACGCCTTCCCGCGGCTGGAGAAGCACAGGATGGTATCGTGGGTACTGCATACCACCAGACGGTCGATGAAATCCTCGTCCTTGAAGCTCGTGGCGGACTTGCCCCGCCCGCCACGCTTCTGAGCCCGGTAGGCACTGACCGGCTGATACTTGGCATAGCCGGCGTGAGAAAGCGTGACCACCACGTCTTCCTCGGTGATCAGGTCCTCGAGGGTCAGATCCATGCGGTTCTCGACGATCTCGGTGCGCCGTTCGTCGCCGAACTGCTCGCGCATCTCCATCAGTTCGTCCCGGATCACCTGCATCAGGCGATCCGGGCTGCCCAGGATGTCCAGCAGGTCGTCGATCTTCTCAAGCAGATCCTTGTACTCGGTGACCACCTTCTCCTGCTCGAGGCCTGTGAGGCGGTGCAGGCGCAGGTCGAGGATGGCCTGGGCCTGGGCGTCCGAAAGATGGTAGCCGTCCTCGTGGATGCCGAAGACGGCATCCAGATCCTCGGGTCGGGAGGTGGCGGCGCCGGCGCGGGTTAGCATCTCGTCCACCACGCCGGATCTCCAGGCCCGGCCCATCAGGCCGGCCTTGGCCTCTGCCGGGTTCGCCGAGCCCTTGATCAGGGCGATCACCTCGTCGATGTTGGCCAGCGCGACGGCCAGGCCTTCCAGCACGTGAGCGCGTTCGCGGGCCTTGCGCAGATCGTAGATGGTGCGCCGGGTGACCACCTCGCGGCGGTGGCGCAGGAAGGCCTCCAGCACCTGCTTGAGATCCAGCAGGCGGGGCTGGCCGTCCACCAGCGCCACCATGTTGATGCCGAATACGTTCTGCATCTGGGTGTGCTGGTAGAGATTATTGAGGATGACCTCCGGAACCTCGCCGCGCCTGAGCTCGATGACCATGCGCATGCCGTCCTTGTCGGACTCGTCGCGCAGCTCACTGATGCCCTCGAGCTTCTTCTCCTTGACCAGCTCGGCGATCTTCTCCAGCAGCCGCGCCTTGTTCACCTGATAGGGCAACTCGGTCACCACGATGCTCTGCCGGCCCGAACCTTCGTCCGTCTCCACGTGGGAGCGGGCACGCAGATAGATGCGTCCCCGACCCGTGTGGTAGGCCTCATGGATGCCGGTGGCCCCGTTGATCATCGCCGCGGTGGGGAAATCCGGGCCGGGCAGGTGCTCCATCAGACCCCTGATGCCGATATCCGGGTCTTCGATCAGGGCCACGCAGGCGTCCACGACCTCGCGCAGGTTGTGGGGCGGGATATTGGTGGCCATGCCCACGGCGATCCCGGCGGAACCGTTGATCAGCAGGTTGGGCAGGCGCGTGGGGAATACCGAGGGCTCGCTCTCCGAGCCGTCGTAGTTTTCGACAAAGTCCACCGTCTCCTTGTCGATGTCCGCCAGCAGCTGGTGCGCCAGCCTGGCCATGCGCACCTCCGTGTACCGCATGGCCGCCGGCGAGTCACCGTCCACGGAGCCGAAGTTGCCCTGGCCGTCCACCAGCATGTAGCGCATGGAGAAGGGCTGCGCCATGCGCACGATGGTGTCGTAGACGGCGGTGTCGCCGTGGGGATGGTACTTGCCGATCACATCACCCACCACGCGGGCAGACTTCTTGTAGGGCTTGTTCCAGTCGTTGCCCAACTCCTGCATGGCGTAGAGCACCCGGCGGTGCACGGGCTTGAGCCCGTCCCGGACGTCCGGCAGCGCCCGGCCTATGATCACGCTCATGGCGTAATCCAGGTAGGACTGGCGCATTTCATCTTCCAGATTGACGTGCAGGACTTCTTTGGCGAACTCGGCCATGCCGGGGAACACCCTCATCTATGGGGGATTGGCAAAAGGAAAATGATACCACGACCCCGGGGTCGGGGTCGATCGAGATCAGGGCGCAGGCGGGCTCTCAGGCGCTCTCATGAAGTGAGAAGTGAGAATCGGGAAGTGGGAAGAAACTTCAAAACCCCACCAGACCGTCTGTCTCGCGGTTTCGCACTTCCCAATTCTCACTTCTCACTTCATGAGGGCCGTCATTTTGGCCCGATCCGGCTTCTCCACCACCCCCTTCTCCGTGACGATGGCATCGATCAACTCCGCCGGGGTGACGTCAAAGGCCGGATTCCAGGCGCCGGCCCCTTCCGCCGCCACGGGCTGTCCGCCCAGGCTCAGGACTTCCGACGCATCGCGCTCCTCGATGGGGATGCCGGCGCCGTCGGGTGTCTCCATGTCGATGGTGGAAGTGGGGGCCACCACCATGAAACGCACGCCGTGGTGACGGGCCAGTACGGCCAGTGCATACGTGCCGATCTTGTTGGCGGTGTCACCATTGGCGGCGATCCGGTCGGCGCCCACCACCACCCAGCCCACGCGCCCAAGGCGCATGAGGCTGGCGGCGGCACCCTCGCAGACCAGATCCACCGGTATGCCGTCCTGCACCAGTTCCCAGGCGGTGAGCCGGGCGCCCTGCAGCCACGGGCGCGTTTCGTCGGCGTACACCTTGTCGATGTCCCCGGCAGCGAACGCGCTGCGTATGACGCCAAGGGCGGTGCCGTAACCGCCGGTCGCCAGGGAGCCCGTATTGCAATGGGTGAGCACGGCCCCGGCCGGCCCCATCAACGCCGCCCCCAGTGCACCCATACGCCGGTTGGCGGCCAGATCCTCCTCATGGATCCGGCGTGCTTCCGCCTCAAGGGCGGACGGCAGATCCGTGCCGTTTGCCTCGATGACCCGTCTCATCCGGTTCAGGGCCCAGAACAGGTTGACCGCCGTAGGGCGGGCCGCAGCCAGGCACTCCATATCCGGTTCGAGGGCCTTCAGCCAGTCGCTGGTGTCCGCGGGGGCGGCGCGGGCCGCCATGGCCACGCCGTAGGCCGCCGTGATGCCGATGGCCGGGGCTCCGCGCACCACCATGTCCCGGATGGCGGCGGCCGCCCCTGCCGCGTCCGGGATGTCCAGGTACACGCTCTCGCCGGGCAGCCGCCGCTGATCCAGCAGACGCAGGTGATCGCCGGTCCATTGCACGGCGCGCACGGTATCGTGGGTCTCTCGGTTCATGGGCGGCGATTGTACGCTTCGGCCCCACCCCTAGAAACCGTAACGCCCGGAAATTCGATGTTATATAAGTGGGGTGTACATCCATCTTCACCCGGAGCATGCCATGGAACCCGTGAGTTCGGCCGTCATCCTCAACGACTATCTCATCCCCTGGGCCATCAACATCGGCCTGGCCATCGGGATCCTGCTCATCGGCTTGTGGGTGGTCAAACTCGTCGTACGCATCTCCGACAGGTTGATGCAGCGCACCGGCATGGATCCCATGCTCACCCGCTTTCTCGCCTCGATCCTGCGCGCCCTGCTGAGTCTGGTGGTGGTGATCGCGGCCCTCGATCAACTGGGGGTGCATACCACGTCCCTGATCGCCGTGCTCGGTGCCGCCGGCCTGGCCATCGGCCTTGCCCTGCAGGGCTCCTTGGGAAATCTGGCCTCCGGGGTCATGATCATCCTGTTCAAGCCCTTCAAGGTGGGAGACTTCATCGAGGCGGCCGGCACCGCCGGCGTGGTGGAGCAGATCCGTATCTTCCAGACGGTGCTGCGCACGCCGGACAATCGTGAGATCACCGTGCCCAACGGGAAGATCAGCGACGGCATCATCGTCAACGTCACCGCCCGCGACACCCGGCGGGTGGACCTGGTGTTCGGCATCGGTTACGGCGACGATCTGGCCCGCGCCCGGGATCTGATCCTGGAGATCGTGGAGGCGGACGAACGCATCCTGAAAGACCCTGCGCCCGCCGTGGTGCTGGCCGACCTGGCCGACAGCAGCGTCAACATCGCAGTGCGCCCGTGGGTCAGCAGCGGTGACTTCTGGGCAGTACGCGCGGACCTGCTCGAGGGTATCAAGGCCGCCTTCGACCGAAACGGCATCAATATCCCCTATCCTCAGCGTGACGTGCATCTCTATCAGGTGAATTCGGGCTAGTGTCGTGTCCCACAAATAACTTGCCATTCAGCGCGACTGTGCGGGCGTGTGGCAAGGCACGCTTGCGCAGGAAGGGCCACCCCCTTTCAAGCAAGCGTAACACCGCCACACGCCCGCACAGCCGCGCCCGAAGGGAGCCCCGCAAAAGCGCCAATGCGGCGTTGCACACCTTGCCAAGGGCCTGCCATTGCCTGCGGTGTGCGCCTTGCCTTGGCGCTTTTGCGGGGCTCTGAATGGCAAGTTATTTGTGGGACGCGACACTAGTGTCGCGCCCCCACCCGACGTCCGCCGCGTTCGCACACCAACCAGTGAGTACAGCCCATGGAGTTCTTCGCCATTGCCCGGGTCCCCGCCTCCGCCGAGAGCCTTCAGCGGATTACAGCAGGCCGGCTCGCGGACCTTTGTCCGTCCATTGAACGCCTGCTGGCCGTGCATGACGACGACCGCGCCCGCGCGTGGACCGTGTGGGGCGAGTTCGACATTCTCCGCCATCGAATCAACGGGGGTGTGCGTTTCATGCTGCCCGACTGCGCCAATGCCCTCACCTGGACCCTGACCACCGGGTATCCGCCCGCCCCGGATGCGGTGGTGATTCATGCCACCATCAACCGGGCAGAGCAGGATCCGGATTTCGTGGAGACCATCCGGGAGTTTGTGGAGGAATGGAGGAAGGCGATCGAGCACGGGGCCGCGATCTGAGACGGGCCCGCTCGGAGCCCGCGACATTCGCGGCGCTGCGTGGACATCAGTCCAGCCACATGGCGCCCCGGCGCCGCTCCCGGTACCACGATCCGTCCACCGGATCCCGGCACATGCCGAAGACGAACGACGGCGGCAGCGCCGGCAGCTCGAAGCGCAGATCCTTGAACCAGGCGCATTCGCGTCCCCCCTCCTCTGCCACCTCGTGCAGGACGGGAATCCGGGCAAAGCGTCGGAAGTACCGGAACCCGTCCTGTCCCCACGCGAGCCGGGCCAGATCCGATTCCCCGGATCCCCGGCCGAACCGGGGCCGACGCTGCCATTGCGGTACCTGCATGTAATGGGTCGCCATGTCCCGAAACGGGTGTGGCAGGGGCATCCGTTCCGCCAGGCTGCGCCCGGGCAGCAACCGCACCCACGCCGTATGGACCGCCGCGTCATCACTCACGATCAGCACCCGGTGGCCCGGGGAGAAGGGCTGCGGCAGGGCCTCCCCGCGGGCCTCGGACAGACCCGCGTGCCGTGCGTAGGCCTCGGCAACCCCGACCGCCCGCATCTGGATGGCCCCCTGTACACCCACGTAGGCGAACAGCACGAGCAGCGCCGCCACCGATGCCGCACGCCCGCGGTCCGGGCGGCGCCACGCCACCAGCAGCCCGGCCGCGATAATCAGGGTGAAGTACGGATCCACCACATAGACCCACGACAGCGCCGGCCGCCAGTCCGAAAAGGGATAGAACAGCATGGTGCCGTAGGCGGTGATCAGATCCCCGGCGATATGGATGCCGATGCCCAGTGAGACCGGCGCGAAATACCCGCGCCAGCCAAGCCCCGAGAACCGCCCGAACATCCAGGCCAAGGCCATTGCCCACAGGGGCAGCAGCACCAACGAATGGGTCGCCCCCTGATGCACCTCGCTCAGGTACCAGAGGGTATCCACCGCGCGCATGGCGAAGTCGATGTCCGGGAAGGCGCCACCGGCGAATCCGGCCAGCATGCGACCGCCTGTGCCCGGGGTGCCCGGGGCGGTGCGGGCCGGCGTGGCCGCCCGCGCCAGCAGGGCGCCGCTCAGGGCATGGGTGAGGGTGTCCACCGGGCCGCGGGACGTCCGTCAGGATGCCGGTATGGAAGGCCCGGCTTCGCCCGCCGGCTCGTCCTCATCCTCGGACACCACCGGCCCGACGTGCCGCACGGAACGCTCCGGTGTGAACATGATGGCCGGCAGCCATTCCGCACCACGCAGCAGCCGGTCCAGCAGCCGGCGGGTGGCGGCCGAGTCGGTGGTATCGTCTTGCATCCAGTGAAAGAAGGTGGCCAGATAGATGCTGGTGAGCACCGTTTCCTCCAGCGCGCGGGTGAGAAACGCCGCATCGCGCCGGGCGCCCTCGCGGATCCACTGCACCGTGCGGCTCACCCGCAGCAGGCCCCGCACCTGCATGTGCACGTGTCCGGGTTCGAAACGGCCGTAGATCATCTCCCGGGTCATCCGCCGATGCGGCGCGAGGGCTTCCAGCCAGATCATGATCAGACGGTGCAGGCGTACCCGCGCCGGCAGCCCGGTGAACCCGGGTTCCGCGCTGGCCTTGAGCACGGCCGCATCGGCCCGGTCGAACCAGGCCTCGATGACGTCCTCCTTCTCCCTGAAATGCCGCCGCACGTCGTCGAGGCCCACGTCCAGGGATTGCGCCACGTCGAACAGGCGAACCTCCTCCCATGAACGTTCCTCGGCCAGTGCCACGGCAGCATCGACGATCTTCTCCCGCAGGTCGGGTTTCCTCGGCATGCTCGATCCTCCAAGCTGCTGCCCGGACGTCCGGCATTCCTCGTGCGGACACGCCGCGTCAGGTGCCGTACCCGTCCGCCATCGGGTTGACATGCTCATTCGCTGAGCGCAGAAAGGGGGCTGGAAATTCGCCCCGCTTGCCATGATCATAGCTTGCCCCTGCACCCTCACGGAGCGCAAACCGAACTTTCCGGAGCCGTTCACATGTCCACGCGAACGACACCCCTCACCGATGCCCTCCATGCATACCTGCTGGAGCATTCCCTGCGGGAACATCCCCTGCTGAAGCGGCTTCGCAAGGAAACCGCGTCGCTGCCCGAGTCCAACATGCAGATCGCCCCGGAACAGGGGCAGTTCATGCAACTGCTGATCAGGCTCGCTGGTGCCCGCCGCTGCCTGGAGATCGGCACATTCACCGGATACAGCAGTCTTGCCCTGGCGCTTGTGCTGCCCGCCGACGGCGAAATCGTCACCTGCGACCTGAGCGAGACGTACACCGCCGTGGCCCGGCGCTACTGGCGGGAAGCCGGCGTCGAGGCGCGCATTCAATTGAAACTCGGGCCCGCCGCCGACACACTCCGGACCCTGATCGAGGCGGGAGAGACCGGCCGCTTCGACTTCGCCTTCATCGACGCGGACAAGGCCGGCTACGCGACCTATTACGAGCTCTGCCTGCGCCTGCTGAGGACGGGGGGATTGATCGCGGTGGACAACACGCTGTGGGACGGCCGTGTCGCCGATCCGACCGTGGTCGATGAAGACACCCTCGCGATCCGCGAATTCAACCGCATGCTGCGGGACGATCCGCGTGTCGACATCAGTCTCGTGCCCGTAGGTGACGGGCTGACCCTGGCGCGGAAGCGGACATGACATCGCCCCGTCAGGCGGCCGGCCTGGCCCGGACCCGGGGCCCGCGGCACGGACACCCGTATCCGTGAAGGTCTGGCCCCTCGCCCTGGGCATCTATCTGCTGATGCTGCCCGTGACGGCCATGGTGCCGCTGCTCTACCAGTTGACCGAAGGCCGCTACCCGGGACTCTCGGATCTGGAACGTCACCTGTTCATGTCGGCAAACATGGCGGGCGCCCTGCTGTTCGCCCTGATGGCCGGGCTGCTCTCCGACCGGCTGGGCCGGCGCAAGGGCCTGATTGTCCCGGCACTGATGGTCAACGGCCTGGTCCTGCTGCTGATGACCTGGCACTGGCCCTATCCCGTCTACCTCGGACTGCGTTTCGTCGAAGGCTGCGCCCACATGACCGCCCTGAGCCTGGCCATGACGCTGGCGGCGGACGGCGCGCGCCGGGGCCGCGAAGGCGGCGCCATGGGGCTGGTAGGCGCCGCCATGAGCCTGGGCGTGGCCAGCGGTGCCGTACTGGGCGGTCAACTGGGGGCGGAGGTGCCCGAGCGGGTGTTTCTCTGGGGCGGTGCGCTGATGCTTGCACTGGCGCTGGGCAGTGCGCTGCTGATCCGCGACGCGCCCGCCACGCGGCCCCCCTTGCGCTTGCGGGCCCTGGTGGCCCTCACGCTGGAACGGCGCACGCTGCTGGTGCCGTACGCATTCACCTTCGTCGACCGCCTCACCGTGGGATTCATCATCTCCACCGTGTCACTCTATTTCGCCACCGTGCTGGGTTTCGAAGCCGCGCGCATCGGCCTGGTGATGGCCGCCTTCCTGCTGCCCTTCGCCGTGCTTACCTGGCCCGCCGGCCTGCTGTCCCAGCGTTGGGATCCGGCGGCGATGATGGCCAGCGGCAGTCTGCTGTACGGCGTTGTGCTGGCCGGCCTCGGCCTGGTCACCGAGCAGCTCGTACTCGCGTGGATGGCGCTTGGCGGCGTCGTGGCGGCACTCATGTTCGCGCCCTCCCTGGTGCTCGTGGCACGGCTTGCCGACCCCGCGCAGCGGGCCACGGCCATGGGCGGCTTCCACCTGGCCGGCTCCCTGGGTTTCATGCTCGGCCCCCTGGTGGGCGTGGGGGTGCTCACCGGCCTGCAGTCCCTGGGTCTGTCTCCCTATCCGGGGGTGTTTCTGGTGGTGGGATCACTGGAGGCGCTCTGCGTTCTGGTTTGCCTGCCCTGGCTGCTGCGCCTGCACCGCACCGCCGGCCTGCGGCAGGTCCCGGACAGCGGGCCGGATCGGCAGTGAATCCGAGGGGCGGGATGGTGGGTCAGGGCTCAAGGCACCGCAGCATCCTGTGAATCCTGTTGATCCTGTACGGGATATTTCTCCTCGTTTCCCGGACTCAGAGCGCGGCACTGGCGACCACAGGCCCCGCGGGCGGGCGGGCGATGCCACGGAGCAGCCGCCCCAGGATGTCCGTGCCGGTGATGACCCGCGGGGTGTCCCCCCAGAGGAGGATGACGTCGTCTTCCAGGATGTCCAGTCCTTCACCCCCGTGACCCACCCGGAATCGCTGAATCAGGTCTCCCAGCTTCTCGGCGGGATTACGCACCACGATCGGGCGGTGGCAATGACGCATGGGATTGAAGCGCTCCGACGCGAACAAGGCCTCGCGAAGGAAATCATCGGACCTGAGCAGCAGCCGGGGTTCATGATCCTCATCGACAATGACCACCCAGCTCTTTCCCGAACGGTTGATGCTGTGCAGAAACGCATCCTCCGCGCTGGGCTCGATGCCCGGAAAAACGGGTCGGTTGCCGTCAAACGCCAGGGGCACGACGCTGCGAGGATCGATCACCTCGCCCTCATCGGACAAGGCCACATCGTCCAGCTCCAGAAAGTTCAGCGCCCCCTGCCCCTCCACGCGCGCGATCTCGGTTTCGCTGGCATCCATATGCAACTGGATCAGCCGGCGCAGATCCCGCTCCCGGAAGTAACGGATCCCCTCACCCCCCAGCCAGATGTCCAGGGCCCAGGCCGTCGGACGCGCGACGGGATACAGGCAGATCTGGTACATCCTCAACACCGGCGCGAGCACCGAGGACATGCGCAGGGCATGACGGGTGAAGTAGGCCTGGGGAATGATTTCCGCGAACACCGTGATAACCACGGTCGAGAAAATGAACGCCGCCACGCCACCGAGCACCGATCCCGAGAGCAGGGCCAGGAGGACGTTCACGCCCACGTTGCCCCAGAGGATGGTCACCAGGGCGAAGTTTGCATCCTTCCGAAGGCCGAGGACCTTTCTGGCGCCCGGATCCCCCTTCCTGGCCTGCACCTCCAGCTCCAGCTTGTTGAGGGAGAACAGGCCGAGATTCAGACCCGACAACATCGCGGACTGCGACAGGCACAGAAGAATCCCGATCCAGGTGAACAAGGTCATGCCCGTCACTCCCTATGACTTGTATCAGGATGATTGCCCGGCAATCCACGAGACCGGAAACCTGCCCGCCCCGGAATCAGGACCTGGATGCCGTCGGAGGATATTGTGCCCTGTCCACCGGAATCCCGCATTTCAACTATGCTGGGAAAGTGGTTCCGATCAATCTGTCGGGCGGATTCAGGGAGAATGATTGGCCTCCGTGGCAAGAAACCATTCTTCCCGAACCGACCGACGCAACAGCGGTGAGGTATGCCGGCCAGGCAAGGCCACTCGGAAGATGATCTTTCCAAGGCCTACTTCGGTGCGGATTTGCGGACATATCCGCTTCCACCTGCCGGTTCATCCCTCATCCGGGAGGACCAGCCATGCTGAAGTTACTCATTCCAATGGACGGCTCCCAGAGCGCCCTTCGTGCGGTGCAACATGCAATCAATCTCGCGAAGGCGGACATCTCCCTGTCGGTGACCCTCCTGAATGTGTACGCGGAACAGGTCCCGTACGGCGCCATCAGCGCCCATGTGCCGCATGAACGACTGCAGGAGATCGAACGGGAGTACACAGACCCCGCTCTGGCCGAGGCGGAGAAGCTGCTGCAAGAGGCAGGCATCGGCTATGAACGTGAACTGCGTGTGGCCGACGACGTGGCCCCCATGATTGCACAGCGCGCGGAAGAGACCGGATGTGACGCCATCGTGATGGGCACACACGGCGGGGGTGTACTCTCGCACATTCTGATGGGGTCCACCACGCTGAAGGTCCTTCACCTGGTGAAACGGCCCGTGACGGTTGTCAGGTAGCCTCATCACGCGCACTCGTGTCGTGTCCCGAGCCACGGTCCGTGTGCGCGCCCCCGGGAATCCTGGCGAAGCCGTCCGGCTCAACCGGCGGGGCAGTTCCGCGCCGCGTCCGCCGGATCAGTCGGACCCCGGGTTAAAGGTCATAGTTCGCGTCGTAGGGGGCGTCCCCGATCACCACCGGGAGCGAGAACTCATTGCCCCAGAACGACCACCCGCCGTTGAGCAGGCGCACATCCTCGTAGCCCAGGTAGATCAGTTGCATCCAGGTCAGTGTCTTTCGAAAGCCGTCGTGGCAGTAGACGTAAATGGTCTTGTCCCTCGGCAGTTCCGCGTACATCTCTTCCAG
Source organism: Thioalkalivibrio thiocyanodenitrificans ARhD 1 (assembly GCF_000378965.1). Lineage (NCBI taxonomy): Bacteria > Pseudomonadati > Pseudomonadota > Gammaproteobacteria > Chromatiales > Ectothiorhodospiraceae > Thioalkalivibrio > Thioalkalivibrio thiocyanodenitrificans. The sequence goes on along the minus strand of NZ_KB900536.1, from coordinate 511,996 downwards.
GGCTTCCCGCGAGCGCCACTTCTGTGTGATCGGGTCTGTCGCATCCAGGCTGACGATGTTGATGGCGCCGGGAATATGGCCGCCGCGCACGGCCCCGTTGACCACCTCGCCTGTGTACTGTTCGACCGGACGCGAATCGAGCAGAACGACCGACGGGTCTCGCCGCGAGACGACATCATCGAAGACATCGGTCCACTCCACCAGAAGGGACGTGTCAGGTTCGCTCAGGGTGACGTTGCCGCGGCGGGGCGCTTCGGGAGGCTCGGTCGACATCGGGTTGAAAGCGCTCCAGTCGATGGTGCCGCCGTTGAGGACACGCACGCGATCCATGTCAAACCCATACAGGGCGAACATGAAGTAGAGGCGGGATGCGAGCGCGGTGCGCGAGTCGTCATAGATCACCACCATGGAGTCGTTGTCGACACCCCAGCCACGAAGGCGTTCCTGAAACACCTCGCGCGCCGGCAGGCGCATGATCGGCGAGCCGAAGTTGTCGCCGAGATCCTTGAAACGCTGTACCTGGTGAGCGCCTGCGATGTGGCCGACAGTGTAGTAACGATGAGGGTAATAGCGCACCTCGAGGACCACGGTCTTCGGATCGTCGATGCGCTCCTCGAGCCACTCGGCCTCGACCAGGAACCAGGGGTCCGCCGTGGCGGACAGGGAGGAAAACCCAAGCAGTGCGGCCAGCAGGGCCGAAACGATGAATCGCATGTTCAGTCAACCTCTCTTGCAACTCCGCAGGGTTGTCCGTAGTGATGTGCCCTGACCATCCCGGGCCACCGGACAGTTTACTGGTGGGAAAGCATGCCGCTTCACGGCGGGCAATGGTATCACACGGCCCTTCCGTTTCGGGGCATTGATGACGGCCCGCTTCGCTGCATGGGCACCGGATGTGGCGGGCAGAGAACGGACCCCGCATCCGCCCTGCGGGCAGCCCGAACACAACGGCCACCAAGCACCCCGTCACGGGCAGCCGGCTACCGCAGGTGCGGGTACACCTGACCGATGCCGGTTCCGGCAATGCGGTCGAAAAAACGCGCCCGGTAGAGCAGGCGCGGGGCGCTGCCGGCCGTGTCCGTAAAGCCGCTGCGGTCATGCAGCACGTTGTTGCAGATCAGCCCCATGCCCGGTTCGAGGCGGGCTCGAAAGCAATAGGGCAAGTCGCTGTCCAGAAGCCTCTCCAGAAACATCACGGTGTCCAGAGTCGTGAAATCCGGGCTCCAACGGATGTTGCGCTTCCGTGCGGTGTAGCGCATGTGCAGGCTGTCGGTGGCCGCGTGATAGGAGAACACGGGCCCCGTCGCCGCGCCGCGCGTCCCGCCCAGGCTGTCGGTACCCGGGGGGATGGTCATCACATCGGGGCGCATCAGTACGCGAATGAGATCGGGGTCCTCGTCGCGCAGGAGAATATAGGCGATCTCCGGATCGACCAGGGCATTCTCTCCGCCCTCGCCCGCCGGATGCACGCAGTGCAGGATCAGGCCGCGAATCTGTTTCTCCGGCGCGTTGTAGTAACCGTCCGTATGCCACCTGATGGGCCTGTTGGTATAGGGGATGTAGTTGGGATGCTCGCCTTCCGGATTGACGGTGAGGGAGGTGATGCCATCATCGTCGGCCAGGAAATTGTTGTCCATCCGGACGAGGCCGAAGCGGCGCCCCAGTTCCCTGGGGATGGCCTTGTCCGGATTATCATCGGTGGTCCCGGCGAGGATCGCCATGTTGCACTTGCGCAGCCGTTGCAGCAATGCACCCGCTTCGCTGTCTGTCAGCGCGCGCGGATCGCTCACCTCGACGAGCAATTCCTCCACCCGCTCCGGGTAACCGGCCAGTTTCGCCTCGCGCCAGCGCAGATAGGCCTCTTCACTGTCCAGATTGAAGGGCGATCCGGCGGGGGCATCGATGGTCATGTCATGTCTCTGCAATGCGATATCCCCTGCGATCTCGCAGGCATCGTTGATACGTGAATGGGTGCCAGCATGCCGGCGGAGGGGATCGTATTCGCCCGGGCCTCGCGCACGTCCCCGGGGTTCGCGCAACCCGGCGCTGGCGCGGGACTCCCCGGCTCCAATATCCGCCACGGAGGATTCTAGGTCCGATCGGGCCGATCCGGGCCGTCAATTCGGCAGAATATTGATCTGAAGCAAGTCCGGACACTCTGAAACCGAGGAAGCACGCGGGTCCGCGCAGCACCCGGTCGCGCTCAGTCGGGGCGTTTCAGTAGTTCTTGCGGGTCACCCTCACGTCGGTGGGCCGACAGAGCGTCTGGTAGACGACACAATACCGTTCAGTCAGTTTGAGCAACTGTTCAATCCGCTCCTCCGGCGCCTCGGTGTCAAGATCGAAATGCAGCCGAATTCCGTCAAAACCCACCGGCGCCTCCTTTGACACCCCGAGCGTTCCGCGGAAATCCAGATCTCCTTCCGCCCGAACCACCGCGCCACGCAACGGAATCTCCAGCGCCGTGGCCACGGCGCTCAGGGTGACCCCCGCGCAAGCCACGAGCGCCTCCAGAAGCATGTCGCCGGAACATGCCGCCTCTCCGGTGCCGCCGGTCGCCGGGTGCAGCCCGGCCGTCACCAGGGCCTTGCCTGTCTCCACCCGGCAACTGAGCCCTTCGCCCAGCCGCCCTTCCGCGCGAAGCGTCACCCGCGCCTCCCGGGGGCGCTCCCGGTAACGTTTCTTGATCGGTGCCTGTACGGCACGCAGCGCATCCGCATCGCTCATGGACACCTCCATGCACAGCCACCTGCCCCCGCAAACCTAAAGCAGGTGCTTGCCGTCAAAGATCTCCACTTCCAGGGAGAGCGGATCCAGACCGTCCACGCAACCGAGATTGACCCGGTAATGTCCGGCAAATCGGGCCGTCTCATGGAAGGGATAGATGCCGCAGGTGTTGCAGAAGAAGTGCTTCGCGGTCTTCGCGCCGAACTGGTAGAGCCCGAGGGCACCTTCCGGGGCCTCTATATTCAGTTTCTCCAGAGGCATGGGCTCCGCCGACATCAGCGCCCCCTTGCGCGCACACATGGAACAATTGCAGCGAATGCCCTTCTGGATGGGATCCGCCTCAAACGAGAAACGCACAGCACCGCAGTGGCAGCTGCCGGTATACAGCGTCATTGTCATTCTCCTCTGCACTGGCGGGTACGCCTTAGATCTGTTGAATTCCGACCCGTTGCGATCCGGTGATCCGGATCGCCGGTTCCGCCCCGCGAGCGGATGCGTTCACCCGACGCAGTCCGCAGCACTGAAACCCCGGGATTCCAGCGGCATTCGCGCCTGTCTCCCGTGTCATCACGAAGCATAGCATCACTTTCCGGTTCGCCCGCCCGGTAGGCCACTCGAGGACCGTGCTGGTCGCAAGGGCTCACCGACGGGGCAGGAACATTCGGATCCGACCATCAATCCCTGTGCAGCCCGTAGTAAGCCCTCACGGGCTATACTACGTTTCGTGGCGCCGGCGAACAGAGGCGGTGGATTCATGCATGAACCACAACCCAATCTGATCGACGTGATTAGCGGATTCTATGGGGCGGCGCTCGGAGACAGATCCTGGAACGTCGCGTTGAGGGATGTCGCTGGGTGCTTTGGCGGCGCCGGCGCGGCCCTGTTCAACCTGAACCGCCGTACCGGGGAGATCACTGACTGGATCGACCATGGCCTCGATCCGGGAAGGGACGAATATGCCGCACGAATAAACCGGATCAACCCGCGCATGAGATTTTCACTGGCGCACGCTCCGGGCCACGTCGCATGGGATGCGTGCTTCATCAGCGAACGGGACATGCGGCGGCACGAATTCTACGACTGGGCCCGCAGGATTGCGGGTGTGCGCTATTTCGTCGGCTCCCGGCTGTTGGACGCGGGTGAACTTTCGACCTTCACCTCCATCGAGTTCACCCCTGCACACGGCCCGGTTTCCGAACACGAGATACAGCGCTACCGTCTTGTCGCAAGGCATCTGGCCACCGCATGGGGCCTGCACAGCCGTACGCAACGTGCCCGGTCCGGTCTCGACGTGGCTCTCCTGGTATCGGACACCGCGCCATGGGGAATTATTGCCCTGGATGGCACCGGACGTATCCTGGAGACCAATCCGGAGGCGCAACGGATATTGACGGAACGAGACGGCTTGCGTCTTGACGACGGCCGTCTGCATGCGAGCAACGTTGCCGACGATCGGAAACTCCAGACCCTCCTGGCCAACTCTGTCAGATCCGCCCGGCTGTCCATCGATGCCACGAGTGGAGCCGTCATGCTTGCCCGGCCCAGCGGGTTGCCCGGCTACGGGGTGCAGATACTGCCGGTCGTAAGAGGGCGGGACACCCCGACTTCGGCACCCGCGGCCATCCTCTACGTGTCCGACCTTGCCAGCCAGTGGGATGTCGATCCGGAAGATCTGCGCGCCCTGTTCGGGCTCTCCCGACGCGAGGCGGACCTGGCAGCGCATCTCGGATCGGGCCGATCACTCGCGGAGGCGGCGGATCGAATGCGGATCTCGCGCAATACCGCCCGAAATCATCTGCAGAGCATCTTCTGCAAGACGGAAACCCATGGCCAGAATTCGCTGGTAAGGCTGATGACGAGGCTTTTCCCTCGGTAGACGCCCGCGTTGGCGCGAGCCCTCGCGTCCTTCCACTGCCATGTGCCATCTGTCCCGTCGTCGCATCATTACCCAGATACCGAGTCCCTTGTTGACTGTCATCCTGCCCGCGCATCCCCGGTTCTGTGCATCCGTTCCTGTTTCGATTATTTGCTAGTGCAGTTGCACTAGCTGCACACGTTGTTCACGTGCCCGGCTCCCGCGTAATGTTCAAATTGAGCAGGCGGTGGATCCTGACCTGAGTTCCCGGGAGCGGACCCTGGGGAAAAAGGAATCCGGCACCCGTTCTCAGGAGGGCGGCCAAATGCCCAGGAACGCACATGTTCTTGATCAAGCTACCCGGATTGTCTTGCTGCTGGGCGGCATGGCACTGGCCGCCTGCGGTGGAGGAGGAGGCGGCGGTTCAAGCGCCGCGGACCCTGCCCCCACCAATGCGGCCGAGGCTGTCAACTACCAGTTTGATCAGGTCACGGAACTAATGGACGTGCTCACCTCCATGCGGGTGGGCGCAAATGATGCCCTACTGGCGCTGGATGAAGGCAGGTATGCCGATTGGGACGACTACTGGGAAAACCGGTATCCGGCGTTGATCACGCGCCTCGGCACGGCAAGTGACAACTTCCTGCTGAGCGAGGAGTACGTCCAGGCGCTGGCAACCGGGAGGCCGTTCCCCGCAGCAAGCGTTAACCCGCAGTTAGGCTTCCTGGGATGGCTGGGATGGGCAGCAACGGTTGCCGCGACGGGGAAATGGATATATGACGACAGGCAGGCCCGCCTGGAGGGGCGGCCGCCGCCACCAAGCGAGTTTGAAGTCGAGATGGAGAGGAGAAGGCAGAACTTCATTGCACATCGCAGGAACCAATTGGAAACCAGTGGGCGAAGCCCGTCCAGCGCGCATAATCAGGCCATCGCCGAATCCTTGGAAGTCAGCGCACTCGAAGGCGCAGAATGGGGCATTGAAGAGGCGCGACGCTTTGCTATCAGCGAGGGGTTGACGCCCGGGCTCAGCCAATACCTCCCTGACTGGTTGACCACACTCATCGATCTCGGTGACATTGGCGAGAATGTGCGCTCCATCTTCTCCAGCAGGGAGTGCGGTGAATCCGTCGGACCTCAATCACGCCCCGTTTGGACGGTTGAGCGCAGCAATGCCATGAAAGCACAGGTGAAAGTAGGCTCGCTCAGCACACCGCCTGACGGCTGCCGCCTCTATCTCTGCTCCACGGATAACGGGTTCTGTCCCAATCTCCCGGTCGGTGACTGGGATGCCGTGTTGTTTCAACCGTGCCGCCTGCGCGATGGTGTAGCGGATGTCACGGCACATGTGCACGCGCCGGTGACATTGGATGTCAATCCAATCCCCATCGCGGGATGCAATAGTGATTCACCGCCCGCCGTTGGCGAACCACCGCCCGATCCTGACACCCCGGCCATTCCTGAACCGTCTCCCGCGCCTGATCCGGACGCCTTTTTTGCCATTGATTCGTTTAGTCTTCCGGGATATCCCGCCTCACTTGATCCCGACTATGCAACCGTGTGCTGGGCCTCTGGAACCCCCGGTATATTGACGATCGGCGCGTTTGAAAACTTTACCGGTGGTGCCGATGACAAGAACGTCAGTATCTTTCTCGATACGGACAGAATCACGGGATCTGGAAACTACACCCTGGGGCAATTGTTCACAGACCCCGGCGGTCAAGGCATGCTTGTCTACTCATCACCGGAGATCCGGAATGTTCCCATTGACCACCCTGCCAATCTCGGCGATACCCCTGTCGGGTTCTCGTCGTCCGGCGGCCTTCTCACGCTGACGGCCTACGGGACCGGCAGTGGCGACCGCGTGACCGGGACCTTCTCGACTCCGATTACCGGCTTCCGGATCAGTGGCATGGAAACAATCGGGGGCTTCGACGTGCCGATCTTTGACTCCATCTCCGGGAACATCGCCGGTCACTTCGATCTCGTCGTTCAGCCCGATTGTGCAAACCAGCTGAATTGAGCAAGGCGCCGCAATGACTGGTTGCGATTCCTGTCATGCGTAATCGCGCGCATCAATGACCTTGCCGGTCATCCCGCCTTCCACGCTGTCCACATATGCCTTCGCAACGGCCGCGACCGGCAGACCCGGCGATGGGTCCCACCCCATGGCTTGGAGCGTTTCGCGAACCCACGGCGGCGACACCACGTTGAGGCGCACCCCGCGCGGCATCTCCAGCGCCGCCGCCCGAACGAAGGCCTCGACACCGGCGTTGACCATGCTGATGGCGGAGCTGCCCGGAATCGGTTCCTGACTCAGCACACCGCTTGTCAGCGTGAACGAACCGGCGTCCGTGATCCCGGACAGACCCAGCCGGACCAGATTGACCTGACCCATCAGCTTGCTGGAAAGGCCGAGCTGAAACTCCTCATCGGTGAGCCGGTGGAGTTCACCGAACGCGGCGAGACCGGCTGCGCAGACCACCGCATCGTACGGTGCAGCCGTCCGGAACATCGCCCGAAGCGCGTCCGGATCCGCGATGTCTGCCCGAAGGTCGCCGCTTGATCGGCCCACCCGCAGGATCTCGTGCCGTTCTGAAAGCGCCTGCCCGACCGCGTTCCCTATGGTGCCGGATGCGCCAATAAGCATGATTCTCATGGAGCCAGTCTCCCTTGATGTAACCGTGTGGAACATCCACACATCCCCGTCCGGTCCCGTGCCGCCGGGACAGACGGACCAGAGCCATAGGCCGGCCCTGGCAGATCTCACACGCGCGCGGCGTCGTGTCATACATGGTCGAACGCATCGTGGTACTTCACCACCCCCGAGGCATCCTTCAGGTAGCCCGGCCGCAGCTCCAGCGCCATGAATGCTTCCTCAGGCACATCATACGCACAGTGAATGCCGAATCCCGCCCCGGGGACAAATCCGAACCTGGGATAGTATTCCGGATGCCCCACGAGCACGACGGCGCCCACCCCGGACCGCCTGCACCGGTCGAGTCCGGCGCGTACCAGGGCGGAACCGATCCCTTGACACTGACGCTCCGGAACCACGGCCACGGGCCCCAGGCCCATCACCTTCAGGTCCGGATGATCGGGCAGGTCCACCGGGCCGAACAGGATGTGCCCGACCACCGAGCCGCCCTCCTCCGCAACCAGCGAAATGACGGGCACGGCCTGTGCATGCAGATTCTCCACAAGGTCCGCCTCGGCCCGGGTGTCAAAAGCCGACTCGTTGACAGCCCGCACCGCGGCTCGGTCTCGCTCTTTTTCAGCTCGAATACGCATAATCTCTTCGGATCCGGAGACTCCCCGCGCACCTGATGGCGAACAGCCCCCGAGCGTTCATCCCGGGTGGCTCATCCGGGCACTCACGCACGCGATCCGACTGCCAGGACCACGCCGACACCAAGGCCGTATGGCACATGAGAAAGCATGCTTGCAAGCAGGGCGTTGGAACCCCTCGGACCGCGTCGGCCGAAAACGCCCCAGCCAAAGCACGGCAGGAGAATAAACCAGGGCAGCAGCGACGTCGCCAGCCCGAACAGCACGCCGCCGAGCAGGTGACTGGCCGGATAGGATAACCCCGTCGCGAAGAAGAAGAGCGGATACAGGAGCGCCACTCCACCGCCTCCAATCAGGAAATGGAACGCCCACCCGGCCCTGACTTCCTGCGGGTGCGGTCTGGTACTCAGGATATTGGAATGGAAGAACTGGCCCCGCATCAGGTACAGGCACCACCGCCCGACCAGAGCGATCGTCACACCGCTGGTGACCCCGATCCTGGCCGCATAGGTTTCAGTGATGTCCATGAGCACGGCACCCACCATGCCCCCGAGCAATGCCAGAACCCAGATTTCCACTCAGTGCCTCTCGGGGATCAACGGCCGTACGTCTCCCGGCCGTCAGGATCGACTGCGCACGCGGCGTGCGCCGAAACCCGTCGCGGCCAGCACGAGTCCGAGGAGCAGCGTGGCCCAGGTCCCGAGCGTCGGAATGGCCACCGGGCTGCCCGGCTCTCCCGGGGGCCCCGGCGGGGGAGGAGGTGACAACGGGGCATCCTGCTCATAGGCGCCGATGTCACACAACGCCACGCTGTCTCCATCGCCATCCTGCGGGCGGCTGACCCCGCGTTGATCCTCGCCCAGCGTGGCCTCATCGAAATTCTCGCAACTGCCCGCGGGGACGAGATCGATGGCCGGGCTGCCGTCATAGAGGGCGTGGGTCAGGGTCGGGCCACCATAGTTCCCCAGCGGTGCCAACATGGGGTCGGCGTTCTGAATACTGAAACCGGTACAGCTCCCGTCGCCGTCCAGATTCTCGCCCAACACGGTCAGCAGATTGACGGAGCCTCCGCAATCGCCACCGGCGCTGTTGCCTGCCACGATCGAATTCAGTATCTCCAGAGTTTGTCCCTGGGCATTGATGTTGATATTCAACCCGCCCGCGTCCGAGGACGCGGCATTGTCCGTCAGGGTGCTGTAGCCGATCTGCATCGCGCTGGCATTCCATATGCCGCCGCCTGTCGAGGCCGAATTGCCCGAGATGGTGCTGTTCAGCACCAGCAGTTCGGTCGCGATATTGGTGCTCAGCACACCCCCGCCGCTTCCTCCGGTCGTGTTTCCGGAAACAGTACTTTGAACGATCCGCAACCGATCGAAGTTATAGGCTCCGCCAGCATGACTGGATGCCGAGTTTCCCGCGAGCGCCGTACGCAGCAATGTACCAAGACCTGCATCCAGCGTCAGGCCGCCGCCAATCCCACCGGTGACCTGATTGCCGGAGATCACGCTGTCCTCGACGGTGAGGGTCACTCCCGCGAATCGGATTCCGCCTCCGCCGCTGAAACCTGCTGCCGAGTTGCCGGTCACGGCCGTTTGCGTAAGCGTGACAGCATCGGCTCCTGACGCGGCCAACCCACCGCCCATGCCTGAAGCCCGGTTTCCGCTGATGGTTCCGTTGTCGATGCTCAGGGAGGCTGACGCCCAGACGAGCACCGCTCCGCCATCGCCCGCGAATCCGAGCGAATCGCCATCGGCACAGCCGTTCCTGAGCGTCACGTCATTGAGGGTCAGATCTGCGCCATTGTCCACAAAGGCGATACGGAACTCACCCGCATCCGTCGTTTCGTCCAGGTTGCATGCCAGGCTTGCATCACGCTCAATCGTGGCGCCGTTGCCGTTGAGGGTGATCTCGCTGGTGATCTCCGGCAACCCGTTGGCGCCCTGTAGCCCCGCGTTGTCCGCCTCCGTCAGCGTGATCGTGGCACCGGCGGGCAACTCGATGACGTCGGCGCCGCTGCCGGCGGCACACCCGCCGACCGCCGCATCGGTATTGGCGGCGGTGATCGCATCACGCAGAGTACAGTCCGGCCCGCCGGTACCGCCGGAGGTGCTGGTCACGGTGATCGTGGCCGCCAGCGCAGACCCGGTTGCCATGAGAAGGACAAGCAGGACGGCAAGGCCTGCGCATCGGACGATGCGCAAGGGGCTCGACGGGGCTGCGAGGCGCATGAGGAAGTCCCTTTTTATGAGATTGTTCTGTTTCCTGGTCGCCGGAAATACTAAACCGCACTTTCTCAGGGGTCAACGCACCAGCGACGGGTATCCCGGGAGTCCGCTCCAGTCTTGCGGAACACGTTGATCCGCGATCACCCGGACATTACGCCGCTCTGAACGAGCATGATTGAACGCCCTCGCGTCACTCCGCGAGACAGCGCTTCACGGCGGCCTCGTTCCAGGCGACGCCCGTGCCCGGCTCATCCGATGCGGTCACGCATCCGTTCTCGATCCGCGCCGGTGCCTGCAGGATCGGGGCAGCCCAGTCCACGTACTCCAGCCAGTGGCAGGTGGGCGTGACCGCCAGCAGATGGGCGCTCAGTTCGGGAAACAGGTGGCTCGACATGGGCAGGCCGGCGGCCTCGGCGATGGCCGATGCGCGCAGCCAGCCGCTCACCCCGCCGATCTTCATGGCATCGGGCATGCACAGGTCCGACGCGCCCGCGGCCACGCTCCTGGCCATCTCGTGCGGCCCCCACCAGTTCTCCCCCATCTGGATCGGCATCCCGGCCTTGCCCCGGATCCGGGCGTGGCCGGCATCGTCGTGGGCGAATACCGGTTCCTCGATCCAGCACAGGCCTTCCCCGTCCAGGGCCTGAACGCGCCGGGTGGCCTCGGACACCGACAGCACCTGATTGTAGTCAGCCATCAGTTCAATCCCGGGTCCTATCGCCCCCCGGACGGCACGCACCACGTTCACGTCCGCCTGGGCGTCGGGGTAACCCAGGCGCACCTTCACGGCATGAAAACCAGGGGCCAGCAGTTGCTGCGCCTCCTCGGCGGCCCGTTCGGCGCCGATCATGCCCAGCCCGCAGCTGTTGTACGCCGCGATGGGCCGGCGCTCACCGCCCAGGAACTTCGACAACGGCAGCCCGTGGGCCTTCGCGAGGGCGTCCCAGGCGGCCATGTCGATCCCGGCCATGGCCATGCCGGTCAGACCCTTCGTCCCCAGGAGCCGGAACCGGGCATGGAGCTTACGTTCCAATTCCCTGGGCGCCACGCCATCGCCCCGGATCAGATCCGACAGGTTTCCCACGAGCTGCGCCACCGGCTTGAGCGCCAGCGGCGTGAAGCAGAACAGGTAGCAGGAACCGGTGACCCCCTCCTCCGTAAGCAGGTCCACCAGGACCAGCGGTGCCGTCGAGATGGTGCCGCCGCTGGTCTGCAGCGGCAGCTGCATGGGGACATTGACCGCGCGGGCGCGCAGATCACGAATGGTAAGCCGCACCGGGGACGTCATGGGTGTGTTCCCTCCTGACCGTGAGCCGCATGGACGGCGTGTGAGGCTTGCCCGGACATACCGGGTATCTACCGACCGCCCGCCACATCCACGAATGTGCCCGTGGAATACGAGGCATCATCGGAGAGCAGCCACAAGATCGCCCTGGCGACCTCCTCGGGGTACCCTCCGCGCTGCATGGGTACCGTGTGCTTCAGACGATCCACCCGGTCGGGCATGCCGCCGGCGGCATGGATATCACTGTAGATCAGGCCCGGGCGTACGGCATTGACGCGGATGCCCTCGGCCGCCACCTCCTTGGCCAACCCGACGGTGAAGGTGTCGATGGCACCCTTGGAGGCGGCATAGTCCACGTACTCATTCGGCGAGCCCAGCCGCGCCGCCATGGAGGAGAGATTGACGATCACGCCGCCGTTGCCGCCCCGGCGGGTGGACATCCGGCGCACGGCCTCCCGGGCGCAAAGGAAGCTGCCGAGGATGTTGGTGGAAAAGACACGCCCGAGCCGTTCGGCGTCCATCTCCTCCACGCGCATCTGCTGCTCCAGGATGCCCGCATTGTTCACCAGGGCCGACACCGGCCCCAGGTCCGAGTCCACGTGCTCGAAGAGGCGGACCACGTCCGCCTCCCTGCTCACGTCCGCGGCGATGGACATGGCCCTGCCGCCCGCCTCAGCGATGTCGCGCACCACGGCGTCCGCGGCCTCCCTGCTGCGAAGATAGGTCAAACACACCGTATAACCTTCCTTAGCCGCAAGGCGCGCCGTCGCCGCGCCAATCCCACGGCTTCCACCGGTAACGATCAGGATCCTGCTCATCGAGGGACCTCCGCCGCGCATGCTTGTTCATGGAAAAACACCGGAATGCCCGCGCATGATGCGTGATGCGCCGTGAAACGCGCCATGCGCCGCACCAAGATTACGTTAAAATGACGTTCCGGACGCGCGACCGTTCGGGCATGCATGCAGCCGCTACGCCAGACGTCCGGCCAGTTCCGTGAGACTGCGGACGGTCACCGTCGGCTCGATGCCCCAGGGATCGAACACCGCATCCGGGGAGCGCTTCACCCACGCCCCCTTCATGCCGGCGGAAATCGCCCCGATGACGTCAAACGGGTTGCCGGAGATGAGCCACGCGTCCGCTCCCGTGGCCCCGACCCTGCGCAGAAAGTGGGCATACACCGCGGGGTTCGGCTTGAAGGAGCGCAGATCCTCGACACTCACCACGTCCAGAAAATACTCCCGGATCCCGGCCGTTTGCAGCAGCGTCTCCACCGCCTTCGCGCTGCCGTTGGAGAAGGCGTGGATCCTGAATCCCGCCGTGCTCAGCAGTTCCAGGCCCTCGCCGGCATCATCGAAGGCCGGCAGTGTCCGGTAGACCTCCAGCAGCCGATCCTTGTCCGCATCGGTGAGCTCGACCCGGTAAACGGCGCACAGGTAGTCGAGCGCCTGGCGTGTGCACACGGCGAAGTCCGCGTAGTTCTGCATCAACCCTCGCCGGAACGTGTACTCCAACTGTTTCTCCCGCCAGACCCGGGAGAACTCCACCGCCCGATTGCCCACCGCGTCCAGTTCTCCCAGAGCGGCGAGGACACCGTTCGTGTCAATCAGTGTGCCGTAGATATCAAAAGCCAGTGTCCCGGACATGGCCACCTCCTCTGCCGACAACGGCCGCTCGCGGAGAACGCCCCGAATCCTCGCGGTCGCGCGGATGGCTGTCAACCCGGCACGGCTTCCGGATCACGCGCACTTCACATTCGTTTGCTCATCACCACCACTCGAGAGGCATACCCATGCCCCTCATAGAAGCGCAGCGCCGACGCATTGCGGGCCAGGACGTTCAACTCCATCTTGTACGCGCCGGCCTCGCGGGCGAAGGCCTCCGCCCGCTCCACCAGCAGGGATCCGACCCCGGACCGCCGCAGTTCGGGGCGAACGAACAGCTCTGCCATGAAACTGTACGGGTCCTGGCGCTCGTCCGGCTCATCCGGCACCACCGAGCCCCGGACGCACACATATCCCACGACCCGACCCTCATCCTCGGCCAGGTAGACGGCACCTCCGGTCTCATCCACCCGCGAAAGCAGTCCGTCAAGGTAGCGATCAATGATTGCTTCTCCCGCAGCGAGATCGGCATCGTAGGGGCGCAGGGTTTCGTGAAGTTCCAGTACGAGATCGCGCAGGACTGCATGATCCGCATGGCTGTATGGTCGAATCGTGGTCATGGCCGACCTCCCGGCCCGGTCAACCCCGAAGACGCGGCCTTCAGCCGCCCCTCTCCGCGTCGCTGACGCCTTCGTCAGGGACCGGCCCCCCGTGCGCCACGGGAATGTCGAAATGCGGGACATCCTCGCGGGTTCCCAACCTGCTGTAGAGCGCGATGGCCGGCGTATCGCCGTGGTCGGTCTGAACGAAGATCACATGACACCTACGCCCTGCCGCGATTCTTTTCAATTCGTTGACCAGCGCCGTGGCAATGCCCTGGCGCCGATGGTCTCAGGAATGCAATTTCCTGTTTCCTGGTTCACTGCGCGCCCTCCTGGCTCAAGCGGCAACCCGCCGCCGTATGGCCACCAAGCCGGCTGCCGCAAGCGGCAGGATCACGGCGAGTCTTCCCCAATACCCCAGCGTGGGGATCTGTCGGACCGGTGCAGATACGCCGGTGGGGCACACGGGCGTCGCGCCGTTGCTGCAAACGCCGATATCGAGTCTGATCGTGGCATCGCCACCTGCCTCCGCCTCGGCGATGCCCAGCAGGTTCGATTGGGCCCTGGTGCCGCCCTCGAGCACGAATCGGCTGCCGATGGGCGCGACGAACTGGCGCTGGCAGGCATAAGACCGGGAGTCGGCACCGGTACCGAAAACGCCGACCTCGATGGTCGGAACGGCCACGATCGCGGACCCGTTCTGCAGGATCCTGGCGGGTTGGGTCATGACATCAAAGCCACCGGCGGCGGCCATCGATTCCGCATCCCCGTCTACCTCCGCCTCGACCGCCAGCGCCACGCTGGCGCAAAGCGTGACCGGATCACCGGGGCTTTCGCCTACCTCGGGAACGAGATCCATCGTGAGGGATCCCCCGAGGGTCACGAAGGCCTGCTCGTCGCAACTCCCTTCCTCCCCGACCGCGGTCATTCCGGCGCTGACCGACCTCAACCCGAAATCGGGGTCGACTGCGATGCCGGAGGCCACATTGGCGACGGTCGCGCACGGAGGGTCGGTACTGTCCGTGGAGTCGCTATCCGTCGTCTCGCTGACGAACTCGAATTCGGCCGCATTGCCGGGATGCCAGCCTGACAGAAGCACAAGCACCACAACCGCCACGACCGGAAACATCCGTATCCCATCCATAATCCCTTCCCCCAATTACCATGACGCGCCCGGGATCAGATCACGGAGTGAGCACCTGTCCGGGAACTGCAACAGCCCTGCTCACGCGCAGGCACACCCTGATGCAAGGATAGCTGCTGTGGCGACAAAGCCCGTGAACAGCACCGCAAGAACGACACTGAGGCCCTTCCTGTCCGAAGGAATCCAGTCAATGCGAGTTCCCTGGAGCCGGCGTGTCAACGAAATCATGGGCATGCCCCGGACACCCTCGTCCACTGTATCCCTGCCCGTTCTCCGATTCCCCGTTCTCCCTTCAGTCAAGGCTGCGCCGCAGTCTCTCAACCCCTTCCTGCAACTCCCCGATTTCGCGCGTGTACGCGAACCGGACATGCGCCTCCGGCCTGTAATGCCCGAAATCCAGTCCGGGGGTGATGGCCACCCCCGCCTCCTCCAGGAGCCGCTCCGCAAGGCGCTGGCTGTCGGCATCGAACGCGCTGCTGTCCGCATAGATGTAGAAGGCTCCTTCCGGTGTCACCGGAATCCCGAAGCCCAGTTCCCGCAGCGCCGGCAGCAGAAAATCCCGGCGTTCCCGGAAGGCCTCGCGCCGGGCGTCCAGGATTTCCAGGGTCTCCGGCCGGAAGGCCGCGAGCGCGGCATGCTGGGCCGGCGTGGGCGCGGCCAGGAACAGATTCTGGGCCAGCTTGTCGATGGCGCGCACATAGTCCTCGGGCGCGACGATCCAGCCCAGGCGCCATCCGGTCATGCCGAAGTACTTGGAGAAGCTGTTGATGACAAAGACATCCCGGGAATACGCGAGCGCGGTAACGGCCTCGTCGTCGTAGACGAGACCATGGTAGATCTCGTCCACGATGAGCCGCCCGCTCCGGGCGGCGGTGAAGTCCAGCATGCGCTTCATGGTCTCCACGGGTACGAGGGTACCGGTGGGGTTGGCGGGCGAGGCAACCATGGCGGCGACACTGCGGTTGCCCCAGCGGGATTCCAGATGCTCGGCGGTGAGCTGGTATGCGGTGTCGGGGCCCACGGGCACGGCGACGGCCTGACCCTCGAACGTGCGCACAAAGTGGCGGTTGCAGGGGTAGCCGGGGTCCGCCATGAGCACCTGGTCGCCGGGATCCAGCAACACCGCCATCACCAGCAAAAGCGCGCCCGAGGCACCGGGGGTGATGATGATGCGCTCCGGTGAGACGTCCACCCCGTGGCGGTCCCGATAAAATCCGGCGATGGCCTCGCGCAACGCCGGCAGCCCAACGGCCGGCGTGTAATGGGTATGACCGTCGGCCAGGGCCTTGCGGCCGGCCTCCATGATGGGCTCGGGGGTCGGGAAACCGGGCTCGCCGATCTCCAGGTGCACGATGCGCCGCCCCGCCGCTTCCAGCCGGCGGGCCCGCGCCAGCAGGTCCATGACATGGAACGGCTCGATATCCGCCATGCGGCGGGCAATGTGTACGCGTGGCTTATCCATGTCCGGATGCTAACCCGGATGATGGGGTATTCACCATGGAGAGATCCGGCCGCGGGAGCAGTGCTGATTGGGGCGGGGATGGCGCGCCGCGGGGCCTTGAGGCGGGGCCCCGTCCCTGCATGGTGCCGCCGCCCTTCATGATAGCATCGCACCATGCGTACATTGCTGCTCTGCCTGGCATTCCTCTGGCCCGCCCTGCTCCACGCCCTGCCCGCGGCGCTGCCGGCGCCCGGGGGCGTGGCGATCCTGAGCCTGGGGCCGGCCGGCGCACAGCCACGGGCCGGTTTCAATGACGAGCGCGTGGCGGTCGTGCCCACCGATGGCGGCTGGAAGGCCGTGGTGGGGCTGCCGCTGTCACTCCAGCCCGGTGACCACCGCGTCGAGGTCACATGGGCGGATGGCCGTCGTTCCTGGCACGGGTTTACGGTGCACGACCGGGAGTATGGCGAGAGCCGCATCACCATTGACGAGGAACGCCTGGTAAGCCCGGGCCCAGAGGACCTCAAGAGAATCGAGGCCGAGCGCGCCCGTATCCGGAAGGCCCTGGCCACCTGGACCGACACAGTGCCGGACTTCAATTTCGCCGTGCCCGCCGAGGGCCGTTTCTCCAGCGGCTTCGGGCTGCGCCGCTTTATCAACGACCAGCCCCGCAATCCCCACAGCGGACTCGACATCGCCGCACCCACGGGCACCCCCGTCCACGCGCCGTCACCGGGGCGAGTGATCCTCACCGGCGATTTCTTCTTTGCGGGAAAGGCCGTATTTCTGGACCACGGGTACGGGGTGATCAGCTTCTACGCGCACATGAATGATATTCACGTGGAGGAAGGTCAGGTCGTGGAGCGCGGTGAGCGGATCGGGGATATCGGCGCCACCGGCCGGGTGACCGGGCCGCACCTTCACTGGACGATTTATCTCAATCGGACGGCTGTGGAACCCGAGTTGTTCTTCGAACGATAAAGACCTTGCCGCGAAATCGCGGAAGGAACGCCAGATCAAGGATGACGCCGGATGGCGCACGGTGCCGGCCGTTCGGTGGCGACCCGTATTCGGCTGTTGGCCACAGCACCCACAGGGGAATGCAGAACCATAGAACCATCCCGGTGGTTCTTGTGTCCTCTGTGGCTCAACGCCAATTCGGTCGATACAGCGGCCAACGGGGCATCATCAGGTACCGGTGTCGAGCTGACGCCCGACCTGCAAGTGATGCGGTTCTGCTTAGCTCTTGTATCTTGAATCTTGCCTCTAGCGCTTTTTTACATGCCGCATCATGCGCTTGCGCTTGTACTCCTGGCGCGGGGTGAGCGTGTTGCGCTTGCCGGCGTAGGGGTTGGTGCCGGTCCTGAATTCCAAGCGGATGGGGGTGCCCACCAGCTTGAGCTGCTGGCGGAAGTGGTTGGTGAGGTAGCGCTTGTAGGTGCCGGGCAGGCGTTCGGTCTGGTTGCCGTGGATGACGATCACCGGCGGGTTCTGGCCGCCCTGGTGCGCGTAACGCAGCTTCACGCGCCGACCCTGCACCAGGGGCGGCTGGTGGGCCACCACGGCGCTCTCCAGCATCTTGGTGAGGGCGTTGGTGGTCACCTTGATGAAGGCCGAATCGTAAGCCCGCCTGACGTGCGCAAACAGGTCCCCCACGCCGGTGCCGTGCAGCGCGGAGATGAAGCGCTTCTCGGCAAAGTCCAGGAACGGCAGCTTCAGGTCCAGTTCGTCACGCACTCGCTCGCGCTGTTCCGTGGTGAGCCCGTCCCACTTGTTGATGGCCACCACCAGGGCGCGCCCCGCTTCCAGCACCACGCCCAGCAGGTGGGCGTCCTGGTCCGAGATCCCCTCCCGGGCGTCCAGCACCATCACCACCACGTGCGCGGCGTCGATGGCCTGCAGGGTCTTCACCACGCTGAACTTCTCCACAGCCTCATGGACCCGGGCGCGACGGCGCACGCCGGCCGTGTCGATCAGGGTGTAGGCCTGTCCGTCCCGTTCGAAGGGGATGAAGATGCTGTCGCGAGTGGTGCCGGGCACCTCCGTGGCCACCACCCGCTCTTCGCCCAGGATGCGGTTGATGAGCGTGGATTTGCCGGCATTGGGCCGGCCCACGAAGGCAATACGGATGCCGGGCCAGCGTTCCGCCTCGGCCTGCGGATCCTCCGCCTCCGGCAGCAGCGCCCGCACCTTCTCCATCAGCCCGGCCACGCCCCGGCCGTGTGATGCCGCGATCGGCACGGGCGCCCCGAACCCCAGGGCGTGGAACTCGGCCATGGCCTGATCGGGGTCCACGCCGTCGGTCTTGTTCACCACCACCACGACGGTCTTGCCCTGGGTGCGAAGTGACCGGGCGATGGCGTCATCGGCGGCCGTCAGTCCCTCGCGCCCGTCGACCATGAACAGCACCACGTCGGATTCGGCGATGGCCTGCCGGGTCTGACGGGCCATGAGGTCGTCCAGGGTTTCCGCTTCCCCGGACAGGCCCCCGGTGTCCACCACCATGTAGCCAAAGCCACCCACCCGGCCGGGACCGTACTGGCGGTCGCGGGTCAGCCCCGGGAAATCCGCCACCAGGGCGTCCCGGGACCGGGTGAGCTGATTGAAAAGGGTGGACTTGCCCACGTTGGGGCGGCCCACCAGGGCGATGACGGGGAGCATGACGTGGTCAGTGGTCCGTCGTCAGTGGCCGGTAGTGAAGGGAAGCATGCCTGACCTCACTCGTCACCGGCCCGGCGGGCACGGCGGCGGTCTTCCAGGGTAACGGCCGCGAGGCGGCCGCCCTGGCCCAGCACGTAGAGCCGGTCGTCATGAAGAACGGGCCGGGCCATCAAGCCGGAGGAATCCACCTGCATGCGGCCCACCAGGCTGCCATCCTCCCGGGACATCCAGTGCAGGTAGCCCTGATAGTCGCCCACCACCACGTAGTCGCGCCACACCACCGGCGGCGTCAGGCGGCGCAGGCGGAGCTGGTCCTGCTGCCAGAGGCCGACGCCTCCATTGCGGTCCAGCCCCCAGACATGATCCTCGGCGTCGGTGACGAATATCCGGTCCCCATCCACGGCGAGACCCCGGTAGGAGGAGAATTCACGATCCCAGACAATACGCCCGTCAGTCACGCTCATGGCGGCAAGCCGGCCCTGATACGACACTGCGTAGACCCGGCCGTCGACCACGTCGATGTGGCCGTCCACATCCACCATGCGTTCCAGTTCGGAACGCCCTGTCGGCTGGGCGAGCACGGTTTCCCAGAGCACATTGCCACGCCCCAGGCCGAAGCTGACGACGCGGCCGTTGTCGAATCCCACCAGCACACGGCCCGGCACCATCACGGGTTGGCCCACGCCACGCAGGCTCAGGGCCGGGGTGGTGCGGCCGGCCAGCCAAACCGGCTCGCCGGTTTCCGCATTCAGGGCATGCACACGGCCGTCGTTGGTGCGGGCGATCAACCGACCCTGGGCCGCCGTCGAAAGCGCCATGACTTCGCTGGACAGCTGGCGCCGCCAGAGCAGTTCGCCGGATTCCATGGCCAGGGCGATCACGACACCCTTGGCGGTGCCGACCGTCACGATCCCCTCACCACCACCCACGCCGCCGGTGATGGCCTCATTCAGATTGGTGGACCAGCGCTGCCGGCCGTCCTCCAGATTCACCGCCGTCACCTGCCCCTGCGCATCGGTGACATAGAACACGTCCTCATGAAGCATGGGCTCCAGGTGCACGTAGAAGCGCCCCGTGCCGTCCCCCGTGTTGCGTTCCCAGGCCGAAGACGGTGACAGAGCCGCCTCATAATCCGGCAGGGGTGCCGGCGGCTCCGTGGTGTCCCGCTGAAACAGGCCGCAACCGCCCAGCAACAGCGCGGTCATGACCGCGCATGCGAGAAACCCGATGCGTTGATGGGCGGGGCTCATACGCCTGCGCCCACGGCCAGCGCGGCAACCTCATCGCGCTTCATCTGCAGATATTCCGTGCCGCCCGCCGAGGCCCCCATGGCACGATCGTAGGCCTGCAGCGCGCGGTCATGGTCGCCCTGCGCCCGATAGACATCTCCCCGCAGTTCCTCTACCAGCGCCTCAAACCCCGGAGGCGCGGAAGACTCCTGCACCAGGGACAGCGCATCGCCAGGGCGCTCGCCGGCCAACAGCACACGGGCCAATCGCACTCTCGCCAGCCATGCCACCTCAGCGCTCGATGCGTGCTCGATGGCCCAGCGAAGGCTTTCCTCGGACCGCGCCAGATCACCCCGGCTCGCTTCGAGATGGGCCAGTTCCATGGCGGCCATGGAGGCGTAGGGAGTCCGGGCATAATCGGCCTTCAGTGTTTCCGCATGGCGGCGCACCTCAACCACATTGCCTTGGCGGGTCGCCTGGTGGACAGCCATGTAGATGTCCGAGGCCTGCTCCGCCCGGCTCTCGCCGAGATCCACCCAGTAGCGCCAGCCGAACAGGCCCGCCAGGCCGAGCACGATGCCGGCAATCACGGATGTGCCGTTCTCCTTCCACCAGCGCTTGATGGCCTCGACCTTTTCCTCGTCTGTGGTGTATTCGGTCACTGGGTGTTCTCCGTATTGAATTCAATCGACTTTCAGCCACAGCGATCACAGAGAGAACAGTATTCACCGGCCATCCGGATTCTTCCCCGCCCAAGACTTCGGCATGGCGCCCTGAATGAATCCCGATAATCTCCGTGTTCTCTCTTGTCTCTGTAACCTCTGTGTCCTCTGTGGCAGAAAAAGGTTCGGGCTAGCGCACGGGGGCCGCGCACTCCATCCTGCCGCGCAGATACTCCACGAGGGCTTCCCGGGGCACCGTCTCCTGTTCGCCGCCCCCCTCACGCAGCGGCTTGACACCGATGGTACCCTCCGCGAGCTCCGACTCGCCGAGAATCAGGGCCAGCAGTGCGCCGCTGCGGTCCGCGCGCCTGATCTGAGCCTTGAAGCTCCCGCCGCCCCCGTTGACCACCAGGCGCAGGCCCGGAAGGGCGTCACGGAGCCGCTCTGCCACGCGCAGCCCTTCCGCGAGGGTGCCCTCGCCCGCCAGGACCAGATAGGCGTGGGGAACCGCGGCGGGCGGCAAGGTGCCCGCCGCCTCGATCATGGCGAGCAGGCGCTCCAGCCCCATGGCGAAACCCGCCGCCGGCGTGGCGCGGCCACCCAGTTGCTCCACCAGACCATCATATCGCCCTCCGGCGCACACGGTCCCCTGGGCCCCAAGGGTGTCGGTGATCCATTCGAACACGGTCCGGCAATAGT
This sequence comes from Thioalkalivibrio thiocyanodenitrificans ARhD 1, assembly GCF_000378965.1. Classification (NCBI taxonomy): domain Bacteria; kingdom Pseudomonadati; phylum Pseudomonadota; class Gammaproteobacteria; order Chromatiales; family Ectothiorhodospiraceae; genus Thioalkalivibrio; species Thioalkalivibrio thiocyanodenitrificans. The sequence continues at coordinate 490,577 of NZ_KB900536.1, read as the reverse complement.
AATCGAGTCCGCGCACCAGCGCCGGATTCACCGTGAATCCGATGCCGGCGGCCTTCAGCAGCGTCTGCAGCTGTTCGAAATGCTCTCGGGATGCGGGATCCAGATGATCCAGCAGGCTCGGCGCGCTTCGTATCGCATCCCGCATGGCGGGGTTTTTGCTGTCCAGAACGCGCAGGGGGTTGGTGTGCAACCTGCGCCGCGCATCCTCGTCCAGCACCTTGGCATGGGACTCGAAGTGGCGCACCAGCCGTTCACGGTAAGCGGCACGCGCCTCGGCGGAGCCCAGGGAATTGATCTCCAGGCGCACATCGCGGATACCCAGCACCCGCCAGAGGCGCGCCGTCATGAGGATGAGCTCCGCATCCACATCCGGACCTTCCATGCCGAAGGTTTCCACGCCGATCTGGTGGAACTGCCGGTAACGGCCCTTCTGCGGGCGTTCGTGGCGGAACATGGGGCCCAGGTACCAGAGCCGCTGCTGCTGGTTGTGCAGGAATCCGTGCTCTATGCCGGCGCGTACGCAACCGGCCGTGCCCTCGGGCCGCAGGGTCAGGCTGTCGCCGTTGCGGTCCTCGAACGTGTACATTTCCTTCTCGACGATATCCGTGACCTCGCCGATAGAACGGGCGAACAGCTCCGTCTGCTCCACGATGGGCATGCGGATTTCCCGATAGCCGTAGCCGGACAACAGATCACGGGTGGTGGTTTCGAGATGCTGCCAACCGGCGCTGTCCTCGGGCAGCACGTCGTGCATGCCGCGGATGGATTGCAGGGTTTTTGCCATGTTGATGGGATCGCTTTCGGGTTCAGATATTATCGCGCGGCAGGGCACTCGCAGGACGGATCACCGGGACCGCTCCAGGACAAAGCGGGCCGTGTTGTCCGAGCGGGTGTGCGGCGATGGATCGTAGGCCTCGTCGTTGATTCGCACCCGAACACCCGGTGCGTTTCCCAGGAATACCCGGAACGGCGCCACGCCCGACACCCGGCGCTCGGTCCCGTCGCGCATCAGCCCCACCAGCAGGCGTGCGTCAGTGGCATCATGAATCTCCACCCAGGAGTCATCCACGAACGTCAGCGACAGGCTGTCCGCCCCGTCTCCGGCAGGCAGCAGCCCGTTCCCGGGGGGTTCGGGCTCGCTCTCCGCCACCGGCGGCTCCGGCTCGATATCGGGCGGGGCCTCTTCCACCGCTTCCGGCTCCAAGGCCTGCGCTTCCCGTTCGGGCTCCGGTTCCACGCCCCGGTCTCCGATCACGGGCGGCGGACCGATATCCTGCAACGGCTCGGCGCGGGGCTCCGGTTGCGCCTCATCGCCCGGCACGGTGACCGGCGGGTCTTCCCGCGTCGACAGGGGCGCCCGGTGGGGCTCCTCGAGAGTGATACGATCCGAACTGAGGCCCGGCAGCACCCGCACCTCGGCCTGTCGCTCGTACCAGCCGTAGGCGATGAGCACGACCACAGCCGCCAGGATCACGACGCCCAGCACATATGGCGCCCTGCGGTGTCCGCGCCGGGCCGCGGCAACCCCGGGGCCGGCGGTTACCGGCGGGGTGTCCAGCTTCGGCTCACGCACGCCCTGGGCGTCAAACGCCGCGATAAGGGGTTCCGGATCCAGGTCCAGGGCGCGGGCCGCAGCGCGTAGATAGCCCCGCACGTAGGCGGGTACCGGAAGCGCATCGAAACGATCCGTTTCCAGGGACTCGAGCATGGAGACATTCAGGTGCAGCCGGTCGGCCAGATCCTGCTGACTGAGTCCGGCCCGTTCCCGGGCTTCCCGAATACGGGCCCCCGGCCCGGCGATCACGTCGCGATCGGCAACCTCGTCAGTGCTGTGGATCCGCTCATCGGCCACGGCGTTCCAGCTCCAGCAACCGGGCTGTCTCGCGCGAATCCGGGAAGCGATCCTTCAGGCGCACAGCGCAGTTGCCCGCACCTTCGCGGTCGCGCAACTCCGTCTCCGCACGGAAGCAGAGCCACAGGGTCTCTGCGGTGTGCTCACGATGCTCGCGGAAGCGCTGCAGGTACGCGCGGGTCTGCAGGAAGCGTTCGTCGTTGAAGGTCAGGCGCGCCATCTCGAGCAGGGCGGGCGTGTAGTTCGCGTTGTTGTCCAGCGCACGGCGAAGAGACTCCTCTGCCTCCTTCGTTTGTCCGGCCTCCAGCAGACAGACGCCTGCGTTGGTCAGCGCATGCTCCGGTGTCGGGTAGTAGGGATTGGCCAGTGCATTCCTGAATGCATCCTGGGCTTCATCCAGACGCCCCGTCCCGCACAGGAAGGCGCCAAAGCTGTTCCAGGTAAAGGAATCATCGGGATCCAGTTCAACGGCGCGGCGGAAGGAACGCTCCGCCTCCCGTTCATTATTCAGCCGCACCTGAAGCATCGCGAAGGCACTGTGGGCCCGGGCATAGTCGGGCGCCATATCCAGGGCACGCGCGAGGTTGGTACGCGCCTGCTCCAGGTTGTTGTTGGCCAGGTAATGCAGGCCCAGGTCCACATTGATTTCGGCACCCTGGCGGGCTCGGTCACGGTCCTGCAATGTCGCCTGCGTGGCGCATCCGGCGAGAAATACCAGCGCCAGGCCGGCTACCAGCCAGTAACGGATCACGACATTCATGCGGGGCTCCCGGTACTTCCTTCCAACCGTGCGAACCGAAGTTCCCGGCGACTGCGATCAGCCACCTTGCCCACAAGCTGACCGCAGGCGGCGTCGATGTCGTCGCCCCGGGTCCGCCGGGTGATGGTCGTGTAGCCCGCTTGCGCGAGCATGTCCTGGAATCGCGCGATCGCGGCGTCGGAGGAACGACTGTAGCGCGTTTCCGGAAACGGGTTGAACGGAATCAGGTTCACCTTGCAGGGTACGTCGCGTAACAGCCGGATCAGCTCGCGCGCATGGGCCGGGCTGTCGTTGACGCCCTCCAGCATCACGTACTCGAAGGTGATGCGCTGGTGATGACGTTCCTCCCGCACATAGCGCCGGCAGGCGGCCAAAAGCTCCGCCACAGGATACTTGCGGTTGATGGGTACCAGCTGATCCCGCAGGGCGTCGTTGGGCGCGTGCAGACTGACGGCCAGGGCCACGTCCAGTGTCTTCTTTAGCCGATCCATGGCGGGCACGATACCCGAGGTACTCAATGTCACCCGCCGTTTGCTGAGCCCGTAGGCATTGTCGTCCAGCATCAGACGCATGGCATCCACCACCGCATCGAAGTTCAGCAGCGGTTCCCCCATGCCCATGAGCACAACGTTGCTCACCACCCGCGGCGGCGTCCTGCCGTCGGCCGCGGGCGCGGGCGTCAATCTGCGGTTGGCCAGCCACAACTGACCAATGATCTCGGCGCGGGTGAGATTGCGATTGAAACCCTGCCGAGCGGTGGAACAGAAGGTGCAGTCCAGAGCACATCCCACCTGGGAGGAGATGCACAGCGTACCCCGATCCTTCTCGGGAATGAACACCGTTTCAATGCAATTGCCGTCGTCCAGCCGCAGCAGCCACTTGTGAGTGCCATCGGAGGCGCCCTGATCGTAGACGACGTCCGGGGCGCGCACCTCGGCCATCAGAGCAAGCCGTTCGCGCAAAGTCTTGGACAGATCCGTCATCGCGGCAAAATCGGCGACGCCGTGCTGGTGAATCCATTTCATCACCTGCACAGCGCGAAAAGGCTTCTCCCCCATATCGGCGAAGAAGCCTTCGAGCTGTTGCCGGGTCATGCCCAGCAGATTGGACTTTGCGCTTTCCGTCATCTGACTCTCGTTATCCGCGCCCGCGGGCGCGGGCGCGGATGGTTTGCCCCGAACCGGGCCATCCGCCGATCAGCGGGTGCGTGCACAGATCTCGTCGGGTTTGAAGAAGAATTCGATCTCATTGCGCGCCGTCTCGGCGGCATCGGAACCATGCACCGCGTTCTCGTCAATGCTGCTGGCGAAATCCGCTCGGATGGTGCCCGGAGCCGCTTCCTTGGGATTGGTGGCGCCCATGATCTCGCGATTGCGTGCAACGGCGTTTTCGCCTTCCAGCACCTGAACCATGACCGGACCGCTGATCATGAAGTCGACCAGGTCCTTGAAGAAGGGGCGCTCCCTGTGCACGGCATAAAAGCCTTCGGCCTGCTCACGGCTCAGGTGCAGCATGCGCGCGGCGACGATGCGCAGGCCGGCCTTCTCGAAGCGGGCATAGATATCGCCGATCACGTTCTTGGCGACAGCGTCGGGCTTGATGATGGAAAGCGTACGTTCGACGGACATTCAGGGAAACTCCGTATAGATTGTGATCTGGGGTTGAAATGGCGCAAACCCGCGTAATGGCGCGGGTTTGCGGTAATGCGACTGGCGGATATCCGGTTACAAACCGCGTGCACCTTCCACCATGCTAACCCCCCATTCTACTCGCCCATCCTGATACTGGCAACGAAAGCAGGGATATAGACGGGCAGCCGTGAAAGGGGACGGGTCAACAGTGTCTCAATCCTCGTCCTTCTCGCCCATCCAGGCCAGTTGGACGGCTTCCAGGATACGTTCGCCACAGTGGGCGGGATCATCATCGAATTCGGGCAAAGCCATGATCCAGTTGCGCAGGTCCACGAAATTCACGTGCCTGGGGTCCACTTCGGGATGCGCCTCGTCGAGGGCGATGGCGATATCCAGGGTGTCAGTCCACTTCATGCGTCTTCCTCCGGAACTCAGTGATTCTCCGAGACCTGGTTGATGGTATAGCGGGGCAGCTCCACCACCAGATCCGAGTCCTGAACCTGCGCCTGGCAGGAGAGGCGCGACTCGGGTTCAAGACCCCAGGCCTTGTCCAGCATATCCTCCTCATCCTCGCTGGGGTCCTCCAGCGATTCTCCGCCTTCCCGCACGTAGACGTGGCAGGTGGTGCAGGCACAGGATTTCTCGCAGGCATGCTCGATCTCGATGCCGTTGGCGAGCGCGGCATCGCAGATGGTAGTGCCGGTGGGCACCTCGATAACGGCCCCCTCGGGGCAGATGTCCGCATGAGGGAGGAAGATGATCTGGGGCATCAGGTTCTGTTGTCCTTGAGTTTCGGCTTGAATGACTGTTACTGGAATTCCTCGACCCGGTGACCGGCCATGGCCTTGCGGATGCTGGAGTCCATGCGCCGTGCGACGAATCCCTCGCTGGCCTTCTCGACGGTCCGGATTGCCTGCCTGATGGCTTCGTAATCACCGTCGCGCCGGGCCGCCACCAGTTTCGCACGGGCCTGATCGATGGCCTTGCGTTCCGCCGCCTCCAAGAGGGTGTCGCCGTCGGCCTCCAATGCCGCGTCCAGGGCCTCGATGACCCGGTCGGCCTCCACCTGCTGCTCGCGCAGCCGCCGGGCCTCCATGTCCTCCTGGGCGTGGCTCATGGAATCGCGGAGCATGGTTTCGATCTCCACATCGGTGAGACCGTAGGACGGCTTCACCTCAACGCCGGCATGGGCACCGCTGGTCTGCTCCACGGCGGTGACGCTGAGCAGCCCGTCGGCATCCACCTGGAAGGTCACCTCGATGCGCGCGGCGCCGGCGACCATGGGGGGTATCTCCCGCAGGATAAACCGGGCAAGCGAGCGGTTGTGATCCACCACGTCCCGCTCGCCCTGGACCACGTGCAGGGACATGGCCGTCTGGCCGTCCTTGAAGGTGGTGAACTCCTGGGCGCGGGCCACGGGTATGGTGGTATTACGCGGGATGATGTGCTCCACCAGTCCGCCCATGGTTTCAATACCCAGCGACAACGGAATCACATCCAGCAGCAGCATCTCGTCGTTGGGTTTGTTGCCGGCCAGCACATCCGCCTGCAACGCCGCCCCCACTGCCACCACCCGGTCCGGATCGATGTCCACATGGGGCTCGCGCCCGAAGAACTCCGCCACCCGGCTGCGCACACGGGGCACCCGGGTGGATCCACCCACCATGATCACTTCCATCACCTCATCGGCCTTCACCCCCGCATCGCGCAGGGCGCGGCGGCAGGCCGCCAGGGTCTTGTTGATGAGCGGATCGATGAGGCAGTTCATCTGCTCACAGGTCATGCAGCCGTTCCAGACCTTTTCGCCGGACATCCGGATGCGCAACTCGGCCTCGTCGCTGTCGGTGAGCGCCTCCTTGGCCGCACAGGCATCCATCATCAACTGACGCATGCGCCCGTGGTCGGATTCACCGCCCATCCCGGCTTCCTGCATGATCCACTCGGCGATGGCCCGGTCGAAGTCGTCACCGCCGAGCGCGCTGTCGCCCCCCGTGGAAAGCACCTGGAACACACCCCGCGACAGGCGAAGAATGGAAATATCGAAGGTGCCGCCGCCAAGGTCGTAGACGGCGATCACGCCTTCCTGTCCCTTGTCCAGGCCGTAGGCGATGGCCGCGGCGGTGGGCTCGTTGAGCAGGCGGAACACGTTGAGGCCCGCCAGCGTCGCGGCGTCCTTGGTGGCCTGGCGCTGCGCGTCATCGAAATACGCGGGCACGGTGATGACCGCACCCGTGAGTTCGCCACCCAGGCTGTCCTCGGCGCGCACGCGCAGGGTCCGAAGGATCTCGGCGGATACCTCCACGGGCGTGACATCGCCGGCCGCCGTGCGGATGCGGGGCACGCCTCCCTCGCCCTCCACGAACTCATAGGGCACGTGGCCGTCGAGGGTCTTGAGGTCATTCACCCCCCGGCCCATGAGGCGCTTCACCGACGCAATGGTGTTGAGCGGATCCAGCGCGGCACGGCGCCTGGCCTCGTGGCCCACCTCAACGCCCTCACGCGTGTAATGCACCACCGAGGGAAGGATGTGACGGCCTTCGCTGTCGGACAGGGTTTCTGCCACCCCGTTTCGCACCGTAGCCACCAGGGAATTCGTCGTGCCCAGGTCGATCCCCACCGCGAGCCGATGCTCGTGGGGATTGGTGGACATGCCGGGTTCGGAGATCTGCAAAAGCGCCATGGAAGTCCTGTGTGAACAATACCTTATGAATAGCTGGCGGTTACCGGGACACGACTGCCGCGAAATGGCTCAGACGAGGTCGTCTTCCAGGCGCTCCGCCGTGCGCAGCGCCTCGTCGCGAAGCTTGTCGTAAAAACGCATCTTGATCACCAGTGCCTTGGCCTCGTCCAGCCGCCCCCCGGTAAATGCCGTCTCGAACGCCCTGCTCAGCGTACTGCTGTGCGCCTCTATATCGGCACTCAACGCGTCGATGCGCGCCAGCGGGTCGGGGGCGTCCGCCGCCTCTTCCAGGGCCTCGCGCAATTCCATCTGTTCCATCAGGAACTCCGGGTCGCTGGCCGTATCGCGTTCATCGTCGAACTCGATGCCCTGCAGTATCAGCAGGTATCGCGCCCTGCGCGTGTCGTCCTTCAGGGTGGAGTAGGCCTCGTTGATCCACGCCGACCCCTGCACGGCAAGGCGGCGCTCCTGATCGCCCGTCTGCGCAAAACGATCCGGATGCAACCTGCCCTGCAGCTGTCGATAGGCCGCATCCAGGGCCGCCCTGTCCAGGTGGAAGGACACCGGCAGACCCATGAGTTCGAAATGGTTCTGATTGAAATCCAGGTTCACGGGGATGACCGGCGCCCGGGGCGCCTCAGACGCTGAAGCTCTCGCCGCAACCGCAACGGTCCTTCTCGTTGGGATTCTTGAACTTGAAGCCCTCGTTGAGGCCCTCACGGGCGAAATCCAGTTCAGTGCCGTCCAGATACACCAGGCTCTTGGGATTGACGATCACCTTGACGCCCTTGTCCTCGAACACGGTATCGCCCTCTTCCAGCTCGTCGGCGAACTCGATGACGTAGGCCATTCCCGAACAGCCGGTGGTCCTCACGCCCACACGCAGGCCGACGCCCTTGCCGCGCTTGGCAAGGAAGGTCTTGACGCGGTCAGCGGCTGTGTCTGTCAGTGTGATGGACATGGCAACTCCTATAGGGTCGTGCGTCTCTCATCAGGCAAACAGGCTCAGGCGCTCTGTTTGGCCGGCTCCTCGTTGTCGGACTTCTTTCTGAAGTCCGCGATGGCCGCCTTGATGGCGTCCTCGGCCAGCACCGAACAGTGAATCTTCACCGGCGGCAACGCCAGCTCCTCGGCAATCTGCGTGTTCTTGATCTCACCGGCCTCCTCCAGCGTCTTGCCCTTCACCCACTCCGTGAGCAGACTCGAACTGGCAATCGCCGAACCGCATCCATAGGTCTTGAACTTCGCATCCTCGATCACTCCCTGATCATTGACCTTGATCTGAAGCTTCATCACGTCCCCACACGCCGGCGCACCCACCATACCGGTGCCCACCGACGGGTCCGCCTTGTCCATGGCACCCACATTGCGCGGATTCTCATAATGCTCCAGTACCTTGTCACTGTATGCCATACATTACCTCCAGGTCTTTCCTTGTGCCCTCCCCGCAACAGGGGAGGACGAATGATCTTTATCTACCAATGGCAAGTCTCAAGTGGCAAGAAAGTTCCTTGAAACTTGCCACAGCGCATCAGTGCGCCGCCCATTCAATGCTCTTGAGATCCACACCCTCCTGGTACATCTCCCACAACGGCGAGAGCTCGCGCAACTTCGCCACCGCATGCTTGACCAGATCCACCGTGTAGTCCACCTCCTCGACCGTCGTGTAACGCCCCAGGGTGAAACGGATCGAACTGTGCGCCAACTCGTCATCCCGACCCAGCGCTCGCAGCACATAACTCGGCTCAAGACTCGCACTCGTGCACGCCGAACCCGAACTCACCGCAATGTCCTTCAACGCCATGATCAGACTCTCGCCCTCGACAAAATTGAACGACACATTCAGATTGCCCGCAATGCGACGCTCCAGATCACCGTTGAGATATACCTCCTCCATGTCCGAGAGACCCGACCACAAACGGTCCCGAAGCATGCGAATGCGCTCGGACTCCGATCCCATCTCCTCGCGCGCAATGCGAAACGCCTCGCCCATGCCCACAATCTGGTGCGGCGCAAGCGTGCCCGAACGCATGCCGCGCTCGTGACCGCCTCCGTGCATCTGCGCCTCAATGCGCACACGCGGCTTCCTGCGCACGTACAACGCACCGATACCCTTCGGACCATAACTCTTGTGCGCCGAAAAACTCATCAGATCCACCGGCAACCTCGACAGATCAATCGCCACCTTGCCCGTGGACTGCGCCGCATCCACGTGAAACAACACCTTGCGCTCGCGCGCAATCGCTCCGATCGCCTCAATGTCCTGAATCACGCCGATCTCGTTGTTTACATGCATCACTGAGAGCAGCACCGTGTCATCTCGAAGCGCAGACCTCAATACCTCCAGATCCAGCAACCCGTCAGGGCCTACATCCAGATACGTCACCTCGAACCCCTCGCGCTCCAACTGACGACACGTATCGAGCACCGCCTTGTGCTCGGTCTTGACCGTGACAATATGACGGCCCTTCTTCTGGTAGAAATGCGCCGCACCCTTGATCGCCAGGTTGTCCGCCTCGGTCGCTCCACTGGTCCAGACAATCTCGCGCGGGTCCGCACCCACCAACTCGGCCACCTGGGCACGCGCACCCTCCACCGCCTTCTCCGCATCCCAGCCAAAGGCATGCGAACGCGACGCCGGATTGCCAAACAACCCATCCCGCGTCAGATAACGCGACATCTGCTCCGCTACTCGCTCGTCAACAGGCGTCGTCGCCGAATAATCCAGATAGATGGGTAACTTCAGATCAGTCACTGCATACTCCTCGCGATTTTGAATTCCTGGTTGCCGGACCACCGCGCGCCACTTCAGTCCACGCGGCTGGTTTCCGGACGGCGCATCACCACACGCTGCGCGGTGCCCCGATCCTGCCGGGCCGCAACCTCCTGCACGCCGTTTCGGGCCATCACATCCGCCAGGGTGATATCGGTGAGAAACCGGCGGATCTGGTCACTCAGATCGGTCCACAGATCATGGGTCAGGCAGCGCTGATTGTTGTGGCAATCCGCCGTGCCCCCGCAACGGGTGGTATCCACCTTCTCGTCCACCGCAGAGATCACATCCGCAATGGGTGTATCGGAGGCGGGCCGGCTGAGGGTGTAGCCGCCGCCCGGCCCCCGGGTACTGACCACCAGACCCTGCTTGCGCAGGCGCGCAAACAGTTGCTCCAGGTAGGAGAGTGAGATACCCTGCCTTTTTGAGATGTCCGCAAGGGAAATGGGGCCATTCTCGTTGTGAATCGCCAGATCCAGCATGGCGGTCACTGCGTAGCGGCCCTTGGTTGTCAGTCTCATGTGCTGGTGCCTCCGTCCTCGATCAGTCCGCCCGGACCTGCTCTGCCCGAGGCATCGCAAGTCGCACTTGTTGGATCTTAACAATAACCTAGCAAAAAGATCAAGTATTACCCCCGCCGGTTTTCCGCGCCCGGATATCGTCCTCCGCGTCACCGCCCATCTCGTCCTCCAGGCCTTCCATGTCACTGGCATCCAGTTCAGGGATGCTGGAGTCGTCCACATCCGCACCCAGTTCCTTCAAAGCGTGGCAGTTCTGATCCACGCGCCGGTCCAGGGTGTGCAAGTGGTCCAGGATGCGATTGATGGCATTGGCAACCGGGTCAGGCATCTCCTTGGACAGCCCGTAGGCGTCGAAACCTATGCGTTCGGCCATGGCCTCGCGGCGCGCCTCATCCACCGTGCGCTTGCTGATCACCCGGCCCGGAATGCCCACCACGGTGGCCCCGGCAGGCACGTCCTTGAGCACCACGGCGTTGGAACCCACGCGTGCATCGTCCCCCACGTGCAGCGGTCCGAGAATCTTGGCGCCCGCCCCCACCACCACCCGGTTGCCCAGTGTTGGGTGGCGTTTGCCCTGTTTCCAGCTGGTGCCACCCAGGGTCACGCCGTGATACAGGGTGCAATCCTCGCCGATCTCCGCCGTCTCCCCGATCACGACCCCCATGCCGTGATCAATGAAGAAGCGCCGGCCTATGCGTGCCCCCGGATGAATCTCGATCCCTGTCAGCCAACGGCCCAGGTTGGAGAAGATGCGCGCCAGCCAGCACAGGCGCCAGCGCCACAGGCGGTGGCTGAAGCGGTGCATGAGCACCGCGTGCACGCCCGGGTAGGTGGTGAGCACCTCGAAGGCGTTGCGGGCCGCCGGGTCGCGGTCGAACACGCAGCGAATGTCTTCCCTGATGCGGTCAAACATGGATTTGTCCATTCATGGCATGAATATCCGAGTAATGTACTAAGTTATTATACGCAAGCCGCAGGCGCTTGACAGGCCGGTCACCGGCGCGGCCCCTTCCCGGCCGCGGTCAGGATACCGCGCAGGATATTGATCTCGTTGACCGACGGCGTGGACCGGCCGAACAGGCGGCGAAGCCGCCGCATGAGATGCCGGGGATTGTCCGGATCCAGGAAATCCAGCCGGATCAGGGTGTCCTCCAGATGCGTGTAGAACCCTTCGAGCGCGTCGGCGGTGGCCGGCCGATCCTCCGGCGGCAGATCGTCTGCCGGAGATTTCGGACCCGTCCGCGCCAGGGCTGCCAGCCGCAATTCATAACTGAGCACCTGAACGGCGGCCGCCAGGTTCAGGGAGCTGTAGGCCTCGTCCGCCGGAATGGTCACCAGCGCCCTGCAACGGTCCAGTTCCTCGTTGCTGAGTCCGCTCTGTTCACGCCCGAACAGAAGCGCCACCGGGCCGCCGGCCGCCGCTTCCACAAGGGCCTCGGCCCCTCCGCGCGGGCTCAGTTCCGGCCAGCGCAGGCTGCGTTGCCGCGCACTGGTGCCGAGCACCAGCCCGCAACCGGCCAGCGCCTCGTCCAGCTGCCGGTACACCGGCACATGCGCCAGCATGTCATCGGCCCCGGACGCCATGGCGGTCGCCTCGGCGCTGGGGTAGCGCACCGGGTTCACCAGGCGCAGGTCCGACAGGCCCATGGTCTTCATGGCTCGTGCGCTGGCGCCGATGTTTCCCGGATGCGATGTGCCGACCAGGATGATTCTCGTCTGTTTGAGCAGATTCATGAATCCGAGCTTGTACGGGGACGGTGCGGTTGTGTATCGTTCGCGGTCTTGAAAGCCTGCGGGCCCTGGCCTCGGTGTCGGGCGCTCTTTTCCAGATCCGTTTCGGGGTTCTCCCATGCAGCCGATGCTCAACATCGCGATCAAGGCCGCGCGTGCCGCGGGCCAGGTCATTGTCCGTCACATGGGCCGCCTGGACTCGCTGACCGTGCAGGACAAGCGGCCCAACGACTTCGTGAGCGAGGTGGATCACCTGGCCGAGCGGGAGATTATACGCGTGATCCACCGTGCGTACCCGGATCACGGCATCCTGGCGGAGGAAAGCGGCGCTCAGGGCAGCAGCGACTACCAGTGGATCATCGACCCCCTGGACGGCACCACCAACTTCCTGCACGACTTTCCCCAGTTCGCCGTGTCCATTGCCCTGCGCCACCAGGGGCGCCTGGAGCAGGCGGTGGTCTATGACCCCGTCAAGGAAGAACTGTTTTCGGCGTCCCGAGGCGCCGGCGCCACGCTGAACAACCGGCGCATTCGCGTCACCGGCCTCAAGGACCTGAACGGCGCGTTGCTGGGCACGGGCATCCCGTTTCGCGAGGACCAGGATCTGGACGCCTACCTGAAGGGTCTGCGGGCCATGCTCCCCGGTACCGCCGGGGTGCGCCGGGCGGGCTCCGCCGCCCTGGATCTGGCCTACGTGGCCGCCGGACGTCTGGATGGCTTCTGGGAATACGGTCTCAACATCTGGGACATGGCCGCCGGGGCACTGCTGGTCCAGGAGGCCGGCGGCCTGGTGGGCGACCCCAGGGGCGGTGCCGATGCGCTGGCCAGCGGCGATGTGGTCGCTGCCGGACCCAAGCTCTACAAGGCCATGGTGCAACGCCTGGCCCAAGCGCGGTAACGGCGATTCAATATTCAATATCCAGGATTCAAAGGGGCCCGGTCCCGGTGACTAAGTATTGACCATTGAATCGGTTTTGCGCCCTTGCGCATTCATCGGCTTGTGTTGTAGAAAGACTCAACCCGGGTCGACACCCGGGTGTTTCCACGCCCGGACGGCACCTTGAACACCATCAAAACGACAACAGCCGTCCACCGAGGCAAACCCGGGGGAGGGTCCGATGACACGAGTGAGTCTGAGCCTGCTGGCGCCACCACTGGCCGTCAGCCGCTATAGCTGCGCGAGTTGCTGTGCAGCGCCGATCGGCGTGTTCTGGATAGCGGGGATCGCCAGCCTTGTGTACGGGGGGCTCGGGGGGCCGCTGCGTTCCGGCTCGGTGGGCTGGTCCGTGGTGGGGCTGGGCATTGTGCTCTGGATCGCCGCTACCGCGTGGGCCCTGCTTACCATCCAGAGCGTCGAAGATGGCAAGCAGCGCCAGAGTCAGAACAGGCGGCGGGGGGAATACCCGACGTCGCCGGAAGCAGGGGCTGACTCGGACGAGAGCGACCCCCTGGAAGAAGTCCGCCGTCTGCGCCGGGAAAACTGACCTGCCCGGCGGGTCGGCCTTACGGCCGTTCCTCGCCGGCCGGGGCCGTCTCCTCCCCCTCTTTCTTCACCGGCAGCATCACCGTACGGTCCACACCCATGACCAGGGCCAGCGCGGCCGCGATGTAGATGGACGAGTAGGTGCCCACCAGGACGCCGATGATCAGCGCCAGGGCGAAGTTGTTGATCACCGCCCCGCCAAGGAAGAACAGTGCCAGCAGCACCAGGAGCGTGGTGCCGCTGGTGATGATGGTGCGCGAGAGCATCTGGTTCACTGATTTGTTCATCACGGCTTCCGCGTGCTCCTTGCGCAGCTTGCGGAAGTTCTCCCGGATTCGGTCATAGACCACGATGGTGTCGTTGAGCGAATAGCCGATCACCGCGAGGATGGCCGCCAGCACCGACAGATCGAACTCCGCCTGGATCAGGGAGAAGATCCCCAGGGTGATCAGCACGTCGTGCACCAGCGCCAGCACGGAACCCACCGAGAATCGCCATTCAAAGCGCAGGGCCACGTAGATCAGGATGCCGAACATGGCATAGAGCATGGCCAGTCCGCCCTGTTCGCGCAGCTCCTCGCCCACCTGAGGCCCCACGAACTCCACGCGCCGCAGATCGATGTCCGTGCCCGGGCCCGCCCCCAGGACCCGGATCACCTCGGTGGACAGCTCGGCGGAGTCCTCACCCTCCCGGGGCGCCAGGCGGATGAGGATGTCCTGGGATGTGCCGAAATACTGCACGATCGCCCGGCCGTATCCCCCGGACTCCAGCTGCTCGCGCACTTCCTCCAGGGCCACCGGCTCCGGATAGCCCACCTCGATGACCGTCCCGCCGGTGAAGTCGATGCCGAAGTTGAGCCCCCGGGTGGCCAGCAGCAGGATGGAGCCGAGGATCAGGATCGCCGAGATGACCAGCGCGATACGGCGCCGGCCCATGAAATCGATATTTGCATTCGCAAAATTCAGCATGGAACGTACTCCGCGTCAGATGGCCAGCGCCTGGAGGCGGCGTCTGCGGCCATAGACGAGATTGATGATGCTCCGGGTCACCATGATCGCGGTGAACATGGACACCAGGATCCCGATGGACAGCGTGATGGCGAAGCCCTTGATGGGACCGGTACCGAACATGAACAGCACCAGCGCGGCGATCAGCGTGGTGATGTTGGCGTCCACAATGGTGGAAAGGGCACGGGCGTAACCGGAGGAGATGGCCGCCTGCGGGGAGTTGCCGTTTCGCAGTTCCTCCCGTATGCGCTCGAAGATGAGCACATTGGCATCCACCGCGATGCCCACGGTGAGCACGATGCCCGCGATACCAGGCAGCGTCAGCGTCGCCTGGAGCATCGACAACACCGACACGATCAGCACCAGATTGAGGGCCAGCGCCAGGTTGGCCACCAGACCGAAGACCCGGTAGTAAAGGCCCATGAACACGAGCACCAGGATGAACCCGATCACCACCGAGTTGAATCCGCGTTCGATGTTGTCCCGGCCGAGGCTCGGCCCCACGGTCCGTTCCTCGACGATCATCATGGGCGCGGCCAGGGCGCCGGCGCGCAGCAGGAGCGCCAGGTTGCGGGCCTCGCGGGTACTTTCGAGTCCGGTGATCTGGAAGCGACGACCCAGCTGATCCTGGATCCGGGCCACGTTGATGACCTCTTCGGTGCGCGTGGTGCGCCGCACCATTTCACCGTCTTCCTCGACGGTCTCCGTCTTGGTCTCGATGAACACCGTGCCCATGAGTCTGCCGATATTCTCGCCGGTCACCCGGCTGAAGATCCGCGCGCCCTGGGCATCCAGGTTGATGAATACGGCCGGCCCTCCGGTATCCTGGGCGATACCCGAGGAGGCGTCGGTGATGTAGTCGCCGGTGAGCATCACCTGGCGGCGCAGCAGCACGGGGCTGCCGTCACGTTCCCGGTACAGGCGCGAGCCCGACGGCGTGCGGCCGGTGGCCTGGGCCTCGTAAGGGTCGTTGTCCTCGTCCACCAGCCGGAATTCGAGGGTCGCCGTGGCGCCCAGGATCTCCTTGGCCCGGGCCGTGTCCTGCACGCCGGGCAGCTGCACGACGATGCGGTCCTCGCCCTGCTGCTGGACGATGGGTTCGGAGACACCCAGTTCGTCCACCCGGTTCCTCAGGGTGGTGATGTTCTGCTGCAGAGCCAGGCGGCGCTGGTCGGTCAGGTTCTCCTGGCTGAGCGTCGCCGAGAGGATCGCCGTCTCGCCCACCTGGGACGTGCTGAAGTTCAGGTCGCCCCGATACTCGCGACGCAGGAAATCATAGGCCTGATCGCGGTCCTGTGCGTCCCGGAAACGCACGCTGACCCCGTCGCTCTCCCGTTCCACGCTCAGGTAGCGGATGCGCTCGTCACGCAGCAGGGTGCGGAACTCGCCCACGTAACGCTCATGGGCCGCGGTGGTGACCGCGTCCATGTCCACTTCCATGAGAAAATGCACGCCGCCACGCAGGTCCAGCCCCAGGGACATGGGGCGCGCGTTGACCACGTCCAGCCAGTTCGGAGTCGCAGGCGCCAGGCTCAGGGCCACGACGTTGTTGGTGCCCACCAGCGCCGTTCGCAGCAGATCCGCCGCCTGAAGCTGATCATCCGTGCTGTCGAAGCGCAGCAGCACCTGCCGACCGTCGTACTCCAGTCCCGTCCGGGTCGTGAGGCCACGCGCGGCGAGCACCGCCTCCACCTGACGGCGGGTCGCCTCGTCCACCTCGTCCGTGGCGGAATTGGAGATCTGCACCGCCGGATCCTCGGGGAACACGTTGGGAAACGCATACAGGGCGCCCACCAGCACGACGGCGACGATGAGCACGTACTTCCAAAGCGGATACTGATTGAGCATGGGGCGTCCGGGGAACTGTCAGAACGGGTACGGGCAGAAACAGGTGACGGTCAGATGCCCTTGAGCGTGCCCTTGGGCATCACGGCGGTCACGGCCTGGCGCTGTACAGTGACCTGCACGCCTTCGGCAAGTTCGACACGAATGAAGTTCTCGTCGAGTTCCGTCACCCGTCCGAGCAGTCCGCCGGCGGTGACCACCTCGTCACCCTTGGACAGACCTTCCACGAGCGCCTTGTGTTCCTTGGCCCGTCTGGTCTGGGGGCGAATGATAAGGAAATACATGATCGCGAAGAACACCGCGATCATGATCAGGAAATCGATGCCGAGCCCGCCCTGGCCCTGCCCGCTCTGGGCTGCGGCATCCGCGATGAAGAAATTCATGTGCTGGACTCCTCTGTCTATGGGACGTACTTGAACCGGCTTTTGGGCCGCGCGCCCGGGCCCGCCTCAGGCAAAGGCCGGTATTATGGCACAGACGCCGCCGGTTGCGAGCGCAGGCGGTGGAACTCCGCCACCCAGGCGTCCAGGCCGCCGGCGGCGATGGCCTCGCGCATCTCCCGCATGAGGGTCTGGTAGTAGTGCAGATTGTGAATGGTGGCGAGCCGCGCACCCAGGATTTCGTTGCACTTTTCCAGGTGCTTGAGATAGGCCCGGGAGTAGTTTCTGCATGCATAGCATGTACAGCCGGGATCGATGGGGCCGGTATCGTCCCGGTAACGGCTGTTGCGGATGCGCATCACGCCTTCCCGCGTGTACAGGAAACCGTTGCGCGCATTGCGCGTGGGGATCACGCAGTCGAACATGTCGACACCCCGGCGCACCGCCTCCACCAGGTCCTCGGGCTTGCCGACCCCCATCAGGTAACGGGGCCGGTCGCCGGGCATCTCCGGCAGGAGCGCATCCAGCACCTGATGCCGCTCGGCCATGCCCTCGCCCACGCTGAGCCCCCCGATGGCGTAGCCGTCGAATCCCACGACCCGAAGCCCCTCCAGTGAACGGCGGCGAAGGCCCGGATACATGCCCCCCTGGACGATGCCGAACAGGGCCGAAGGGCTGTCACCATGGGCCTCCCGGGAGCGGGCGGCCCAGCGCAGCGACAACTCCATGGACGCCCGGGCCTCCTCCTCCGTGGCCGGGTACGGGGTGCACTCGTCAAAGATCATGACGATATCCGCGCCCAGGGCCCGCTGCACCGCCATGGAGCGCTCGGGGGTGAGCAGGATCTCCGCGCCGTCCACCGGCGACCGGAACTTGACGCCTTCCTCCGTGATCTTGCGCAGTTCCGCCAGGGAAAATACCTGAAAACCCCCTGAGTCCGTCAGAATCGGGCGCTCCCAGTGCATGAAATCATGCAGGTCCCCGTGGGCCTGTATCACCTCCGTACCGGGGCGGAGCATGAGGTGAAACGTATTGCCCAGGATGATCTCGGCGCCGGTCTCCTCCAGCTCCTCCGGCGTCATCGCCTTGACGGTGCCGTAAGTCCCCACGGGCATGAATGCCGGCGTCTCCACGGTCCCCCGCGCAAACGTGAGCCGCCCCCGCCGCGCGGCACCGTCAGTCGAAATCAGATCAAACCGCATGATTCAGCAACCCGCCTTCCCTTTGAAATCCCGTGCCACTGCCCCGATCCACATGGCATCCCCGTAGCTGAAGAACCGGTAACGCCGGGCCACCGCAT
Source organism: Thioalkalivibrio thiocyanodenitrificans ARhD 1 (assembly GCF_000378965.1). Lineage (NCBI taxonomy): Bacteria > Pseudomonadati > Pseudomonadota > Gammaproteobacteria > Chromatiales > Ectothiorhodospiraceae > Thioalkalivibrio > Thioalkalivibrio thiocyanodenitrificans. Next base: position 472,614 of record NZ_KB900536.1, on the reverse strand, counting down.
GGCGATACGCGTTCATGACGGGACCATGGCCGGCAAAGGCGCACACCAGCATCAGCAGGGTGGATTCCGGCAAATGGAAATTGGTGATCAGGGCATCCACCACCCGGAATTCATAGCCGGGGCTGATGAACAGACGCGTATCCCCGGTGAAGGGCCGCAGTATGCCCGACGCGGCGGCGGACTCAAGGCTGCGCACGGCCGTGGTGCCCACTGCCACCACCCGTCCGCCCCGCGCACGGCAGGCCGCCACCTGTTCGCAGACCTGCCGGCTGACCTCCATCCACTCGGAGTGCATCTCGTGGCGGTCCGGATCCTCCGCCCGCACCGGCTGGAAGGTGCCGGCCCCCACGTGCAGCGTCACCCGGGCCGTCTCCACGCCCCGGGCACTGATCTGCTCCATGATGCCTTCGTCAAAGTGCAGGCCGGCCGTGGGCGCGGCCACGGCCCCCGGTCGGGCGGCGAATACGGTCTGATACCGGCTGCGATCCTCGGGCGTGTCGGAACGCTCGATGTAGGGCGGCAAGGGCATGTGCCCGTGACGCTCGAGCAGTTGCAGCGCCTCCGCCTCCCCATAAAAGCACAGCCGAAACAGGTCCCCTTCACGCCCTTCCACCCGGGCCTCGACCGCCTCCTCGAGCCACAACACCACCCCCTCGGCGGGGGACTTGCTCGCCCGCACATGGGCCAGCACCCGGTGCGCGTCCAGCACCCGCTCCACCAGGACTTCCACCCGGCCGCCCGTGTCCCGCTTGCGGCCCAGGAGCCGCGCGGGGATGACCCGGGTGTCGTTGAATACCAGCAGGTCCCCGGGGTGAAGCAGCGCCGGCAGGTCCCGGAACAACCGATCCGCCAGCGCCCCCGATTCCCGATCGAGGCACAGCAGGCGGGAAGCCGAGCGTTCGGCCAGGGGACGCTGGGCAATCAGTTCCCGGGGCAGATCATAGTGGAAGTCGCTCAATCGCATGGCGCGCGATGTTAACAGAAGCCGCCGCACGGGGCGCCCGGACCGGCCGTCCGGGACGAACGGCCGGACGCGGCCGGGGAACCATGCCGGCGAAGGGGCATGGCATTGCGACCCGTAACACCGCCCATAATACATTCTCTTATTAAGGGTTTGCGGGCAACCTGTCTTTCACATGCTAGTTTCTGCTTAGTGCCGTCGCATCCATCACACCATCAGGGCTGGGCTCCGCATGCTCCGATTCGAACACGAGGGATGGCATGGCGATCCGACCCGGCCCCGGGTCTGTCTCCTTCGGGGACGTCACCCATGAACGAATCCACCGCCACTTGCACGAGCAAGCGCCGGTTGCACATTCGCCCGGTGCGTGACGCCCTGATCTCGGGCACCGTGGTGTTTCTCGCCGCACTGATCCCCGGCCTGATCCTCTACGCGGGTGATCAGGCACGGATCGCCTCCCTCCGCGAAACATGGTCGATCACCCTGGGCATTGCATTCCTGTTCAGCCTGTTCGCGGGATCCGCGGTCTTTGTCGCGCGTCGAAGAGCCATGGACCGGAACAACGGGCTGGAGAAACTCGCCCTGGTCCCCGCCCGGATCTCAAGCAGCGTGCTCATCGCCGATCCGCAGGCCCGCATCGAATGGGTCAATGACGCCTTCACCCGGATCACCGGGTACACAATGGATGAGGCGCTCGGGAAACGGCCCGACCAGTTGCTGCACGGTCCGGACACGGACCCGGCCACGGTCGCCTTCATGTTCGAGCAACTTCGAAGGGGTCAGGATTTCAACAGCGAACTCATCACCTACAGCAAATCAGGCCGACGCCACTGCTCGGCAATCGAGGTGCACGCAATCCACGATGAATCCGGTATCGTCACAAGGTTCGTTTCCATCGAGACCGACATCACGGCCCGCAAGCACGCCGAGGAAGCGTTGCTCCTGTTGCGGGAACGCTTCGACCTGATCAGCCAGGCCACCCGGGACGGGATCTGGGATTACGACCTCACCACGGGTGAACTCTGGTGGAACGATAACCTGAAGGTCGCCTTCGGCTATGACCCCGATCAGATCGGTGCGAGGTTCCACTGGTGGAAGGATCTCGTTCATCCCGACGACCGCGACCAGGCAGTCGACAAGGTGCGCGGGGCGGTGCACGGCGGTGATCGCTCATGGGCCGTCGAGTACCGCTTCCGTCGAGCTGACGGCGCCTACGTTCATCTGCTCGACCGGGCCCACATCATCCGGAATGCCGCCGGGGTCCCCACCCGGTTCGTGGGCGCCCTGGTTGACCTGACCGAGCAGGTGCGTAACGCGGAGCAGATCGCTTTCCAGAAGGCGCTGCTCCAAGCACAGACCGAGGCGTCCCGGGACGGCATCCTCGTCGTCGACAATGACCGGCGGATCCTCAGTTACAACCGCCGGTTCGTGGCCATGTGGGGCATTCCCGAGCCCGTGCTGGCAACCGGCGAGGATCATCAGGTCCTGCAGACGGTCCTGGACAATCTCGTTGACCCCGCGGCGTTCCTTGAACGGGTCGAAGGGCTGTACAAGGACCCGAACTGGACGGCCTCGGACGAGATCAGCCTGCGGGACGGCCGGACCTTCGATCGGTACAGCGCACCGGTTCATGGGCAGGATGGGGAACACTACGGACGCGTGTGGTTCTTCCGGGACATCACCGAGCGCAGGCGATACCAGGACAGGCTCGAAAAGGACAGGATCATCATCGAGAACAGCAATACCGTGTTGTTTCGCTGGCGGGTGGAGCCGGGCTGGCCGCTGGATCTGGTGTCGGACAACGTCCGGCAGTTCGGCTATTCGGCCGAGGATCTGCAGGAAGGGATGACCACGTATGACGCGATGATCCATCCGGACGATCTTGAGCGCGTCTCCGCCGAGGTCAAGACCCATTATGAGGCCGATGCGGATTCGTTCGAGCAGGAGTATCGCATCGTCTGCGCCGACGGCCGGGTACGCTGGGTGTACGCGCGCACCGTGGTGGAGCGGGACACGGACGGTCAGGCCCATCACTTCCAGAGCGTCGTCATGGACATCACGGAGCGCAAGGAGGCCGAGGAGAAGATCCGTGTCCTCGCCACCACCGATGAGCTGACCGGCATCGCCAACCGCAGGGAACTCACCCGCATACTGGAGCACGAGATCGATCGCGCACGAAGGTACGGCACCCCCCTGTCGCTGATCATGTATGACCTTGACCGCTTCAAGAAGGTGAACGACACCTTCGGCCATGGAGTGGGCGACGAGGTGTTGAAGGACGTGGTCAGACTGGTCACCGCGAACATCCGGAATATCGACGTCGCAGCGCGTTGGGGCGGGGAGGAGTTCATGGTGCTGCTGCCCCAGTCCGATCTGGCCGCGGCGGCGAAGGTGGCGGAGAAGGTGCGCCGGACCATCGAGGACTTCCGGTTCGACCGCGTGGGCACCGTCACGGCCAGTTTCGGCGTATCGGAGCTTGCGCCTGACGACGATCCGGATTCGCTGCTGAACCGGGTCGACAAGGCGCTTTACCGGGCAAAGGACCGAGGGCGAAACCGCGTCGCGTGCGCACAACGCTGACATCGCAAGGCAAGCGCGACGGTTGAAACGGCCCAGATGGTTTCAGTTCGACGTGTCCCCGGGCCACGCCCGCTCCGGGAATCGTCGCGACAGCCCCCTGTTGCACGTGCACCGAGCCTTCCATGGCGAGAAACAAGCAGAGGAACTTATCTCAAGATATTGATTTTATTGGTGCCGGGAGCGAGAATCGAACTCGCACTCTGTTGCCAGAACCGGATTTTGAGTCCGCATAGTACCCATATGATGGAGTCTTATGTAACCCTATGGTTATTGATATATCAGGCACTTAGTACCATACTAAATCCGATGCTTTTGGATGTAATCCGCTCAAATCGGGTTACATATGGGTTACACGGGAACGCACCGGATTCTGACCATGAAGCTAAACGCCACCACCATCAAGTCCGTCCAGGCACCGCAAAGCGGGTATGTTCTGCTATGGGACGATGATCTGCAAGGTTTCGGCCTGCGCGTCACCGCCAAGGGTGCCAAGTCCTACATTGTGCAGGCCAAGATCCACGGCAAGACCGTGCGCCATACCTTGGGCAAGCATGGCGTGCTCACCCCCGACCAGGCCCGCAAGAGGGCCAAGGCCAAACTCGGAGACATGGCCGAGGGCAAGAACCCCGTGGCCGAGAAGCGCCGCAAGAAGGCGCTCTCCGTGACCCTGGCGGACGTGACCGATGCATATCTGGATAGCCGTCGCACCCGGGCCGGAAAACCGCTCAAGGAACGCACCAAAAAGGATGTGCGCTACCACCTGGATGGCACCTTTTCCGAGTGGAAGGACAAGCCCGTGGCCGAGATCACGCGGGACATGGTGCTCACCCGCTACAAAGCCAAGTGCAAGACCTCCGTGGCACAGGCCAATCAGTCCATGCGGGTGCTGTCCGCCCTGCTGAATTACGCCGGAGCCACCTACCGCACCCCCGAGGGAACCCGGATCATCCAGGACAACCCCGTGGAGGTCCTGCGTGACGCCAACGTACTGCGAGCTGTGGCCCCGAAGAAAAGCATGGTGCCATTGGACCGCCTCGGGGAATGGTGGAGTGCTGTGCAGGCCATGAGGGCCGATCCCGCCCTGACCCCCGCATCGCGCTCCGCTGCCGATCTGGTGGCCCTGCTGGCCGTTACCGGATTGAGGCTCGGGGAGGCCCGTTCTATCTGCTGGGATCAGATCGAGGACGCAAGCCTTCGACTCACCGACACCAAGAACCGCACCGACGTTCGCCTCCCGCTTTCGGACCTGGCCATGGAGATCATCGAGGCCCGCAGGAACAAGACCCCGTTCGTGTTCCCCGCCCGCTCCGGTAAAGGGCATTTGAAGGACTGCCGGGGCCAGTTGATGATCCTGGCGGAAAAGACCGGGGTGGACGTGACCGCCCATGATCTGCGAAGAACATTCCGGACCGTGGCCGCCAAGGTAGGTGTCGAGTTGTGGCGCACCAAGGCCCTGATGAACCACAAGCAGGACCAGGACATCACCCTCGCCCACTACGCGGACCTGAGTGATGTGCGCGACCTCAAGCCCGAGGCCGACCGGATCGCGCAGTTCTTCGAGGAACAGAAGCGCGTCTTCGAGGCCGGCAACGTGGTGACGCTGGAGCGAAAAGCATGAACATCGTTAACGCCTACATGCGGCTAATCACGGACGGCCATGAGGACGCACAGGCAGAGGCCCGAAGGAAGTTGGAGTGGCTGCTGAATCTGTCCGTGGCCGATGCCAACAAGATGCAGGCAGAGGCCATGCGACTCCTGGTCCGTAACGAACTGGCAGCCAAGGAGCTGGAGCCGCACACCATCGAAACCGTGATGGATGTCATCGACCCGCTGATGAAGGCGTACGCGGATGGACTGGATTGCCGCGCCCGGGTGCTCGAACACGCGAAGACCGGAGAGGCCCGACGCCTGCCCGACGCCGTGGTGATGACCCTGGCGGAGTCGTTCTACATGAGCAACCAGGCGGGCCGCACCTTCCATGAAACAGTTTCCGACGCGCTGAACCTTGCCAAGGAAAGACACGCCGACACCGCGCCCAGCCGCAAGACTGTGGAACGCCGCCTTGCCGAGCTTTACAAGAGCCTTCCGAGGTCAGAGTTCAGCGTTCCCCCGCCAGTAAGAGGTCGCCCGCCCATTAAATAGACAAAGGCCCTTTGTCTATTAAGTCGTTGTTTTTCTGGCTTTTTTTGCCACAATTGCATCCAAGCCCGCCGAATTTTGGCGGGCGCCATGTCCACACATGAGGATGCAGCGATGGCAGAACTTCCCCTCACCACGCAGGAAGCCGCCGAGCGCCTTGGCCTGAAACGGACCACGCTGGAAGCCTGGCGGGTTCGAGGCTTTGGCCCCCGCTTCGTGAAACTCGGACGATGCGTGCGATACCGCGCCGCCGACCTGGATTCCTGGCTGGAGTCCCGCACTCGGACGTCCACCAGCGCCGGGGCCGCGTGATGAAAACGAAAAACCCCCGGCGGCAACCGGGGGCGGGATACGTCGATGCGCTTGGGGATCTGTACGCGCCCCTGAATGATACCACCCCGCCCGCCGTCCTCAAGCCCGGCTGCATCGTCACCTGCAATCTCCTCCCCGGCGAACACCTGGAGGTCCTGGCCGTCGAGCGTGACGCCGCCCACCTGCGGCTGGGCAACGGTGCCCGCTTGCGTGTCGGTCTGCACCGGCTCGAGGTGGTGCGATGACCGCCCGCCTGCGTGAAACAACCTTGGCCGATGCACAAGCCATGCTTTCGGCAATTCCGAGCGACGACCGCGACGTGTGGGTGCAGATGGGCATGGCCCTGCATCATGAATTCGGGGGCGCTGCATGGGACGTGTGGGACCAGTGGAGCCGAACGTCCGACCGCTACGACCCGCGTGCCGCCCGTGCAACCTGGCGGAGCTTTAGCGATGCCCCTAACGGAAGGTCCGTGACCATCGGGACGCTGATTCACATGGCCCGCACACACGGCTGGCGACCAACCGACACGCCCACCACCAAACCGAGAGCGCCGGAGAGGCCGCAGGAGTCCCCGCAGGAGTCCCCGACCCTTGCCTATGCCTTGCGCCTCTGGATGGCCGCTGATCGTTCCAGCGAAGCCGTGGCATCACATCCCTACGCAATCGCAAAGGGCATCACCTGGGCAGCCGGAGCCGGACGGGTGAAGGCATCGGGCCGGGTGATTGGCCGCGATGCTGATTGCCTGGTGGTGCCGATTCGTGAGGGAGCTACAGGCCGGGTACAGGGTGTGCAGGTAATCAACCCCGAAGGTGCGAAACAGACCTTCGGGCAACTGTCCGGGGGTGCCCTGCTGCTGGGCAATGACCTGGACAAGTCCATTCCCTGGGCCGTGGTCGAGGGGTGGGCCGATGCCGTGTCGTTTGTGTGGCACTGGCACCACGGAAACGCGGTCGGAATATGCGCCTTTGGAGTCGGACGCATGGAGGATATAGCCCGCGCCATAGATGAGCGATTCCAGCCGCGAGAGGTGCTGATCATCTATGACGCCGACCAGGGGGGCAGGCTATGACGACCCGAAGAGTATTGCTCCCCGAAGGGATCGCAGGAGAAAAGGACATTAACGATTACCGCGAGTCGCCGGAGATTCTGAAAAGCGCCGATATCAAGGATTCGGGCTTCCCTGCCCCGCTCGACTGGGCACGCCTAAAGGACGTGAAAGCGCCTGAGCGGGTTTGGGCCACCAGGGGATGGGTGCCGATGGGACACACAACCCTGTTGGCGGGTTTGGGTGGGCTGGGTAAGACACTGTTGGCGCAGACACTCGGAACATGCCTTGCAATGGGCCGGGATTACTTCGACGAGGTCCCGGAATCCCGGAAGGTGCTCATGTGGGCCGGTGAAGATGATGCCGACGAGTTGCACAGGCGGCAGGAGGATATATGCCGCTGGATGGATCTTGACATGGGAGAGCTTGAGGGCCGCTTCATGCTCCATCCATGTAACGGCGCTGACATCACCCTTGCCGAGCAAATAAATGGGCACCTGGCCCCTACAAGCGCACTGAAGGAGCTTCGAGAGAAGGTATCGGACACCAAGCCCGAGGTAATCATTCTTGACTCTACGGCCCGAGTCTACGGAGGCAACGAGAACGACCGCCACCAGGTCACTCAGTTTGTCTCATGGCTCGACAATGCCGCCCAAGGCGCCGCCGTGATGCTGCTCGCGCACCCTGCCAAGGGCCAAGGGTCCGAATACTCGGGAACCACCGCTTGGGAAGGCTCTGTCCGCTCCCGCCTGTTTCTATCGCCAACCCTGCCCGATGGGGATCCCGATGAGGGAAGCGATACGGACGACACCCGGTACTTGACCCGAAGGAAGGCCAATTACTCCGGCAAGGACTGGCGCCGCTTCGAGTACCGGGACGGCGTGCTCATTCCCGAGTCTGCCGCACCAAAGCAACGGTTTGGCCCCCAGTACGCGCAAGACGTGGTGCTCCGCGCCCTTCGCAAACTCACGGAGATGGGCACAGACGCCACAGCATCCACGGCAAGCCCGTCCTACGCGCCCAAGGTGGCCAAAGAATACGGATTGCTCGACGGCATCGACAAAAGGCAGTTTGCCGCCGCCATGCGCGAGATGTTGAAGGCCGGACGACTCAAAACGGATGTTGTAGGTCAGTACCCAAACCGTTCTCCAAAGAAAGGATTGGTGGAGGTGCACAAGTGAATGGGTGCTTGCACAAGTGCACAAGTGCACACACCCCCCCCTATAGGGGTGTGTGTGTGCGCACTTCATTTGTGCATTCGAGCGGCATTTGTGCGGCATTTGTGCAGTCCATTTGTGCAGAGAATCAGTTTCGGCAGATTGGCAATTAGACACTGGAGGCACCGAATGAGCGACCACGATATGCCAACCCCGACGATTATCCCCGCACAACCCGGCTGGTTCCGGTTGTGGGTGGATACTGAAACCGGCGAGCTGTTTGACCCCGAGCCTGTGCTTGCCTGGGAGCTCGTTCCGCTTGAGTACGAAGATCCGTCTAGACACGAAGTCCCCTACTTCCAGGCGGTCTACCCGGTGACAACGGAAGGCCGGGTAGATGACACGGACTCGTTCCTGCTGCGGCCCGACGGCAGGGTGGAGGATACGCACATCAGAACCTGGGACAGCCTGGAGCTTGCCAATGCGCCGGAGGAATGCGCCAAGAGACAAGCCGCCAGACGCAGAGCGAGGGGCTGACATGAAAACGACCTTCTGGAGCACTGCAAACAAGGCTTTCTCGCAGGCCGAGCGCAACGCGTACAACCGTTTTCGTATAGAGCTTTATCTGGAGGCGGACCGGCTGCGCGACCGCATGAGCATGGACGACCCGGCAATGGCCCATGCCCGCGACCTAATGGAGATGATTTGCACCATGCCGATGATGGAGCGCTGACCGTGGACGTGCACGCCGCCTTGATCGGGACTCTATGGGCTGCCGGGTGGTGGGGCTGACGTGCCGCGTAAGCGTGTGCCCGACAACCTGGCCTTGATGACCCACGACGAGGTGGGCGCCGAGCTAGGCGTGTCGGGTGCCTTGGTGGGACTCATCGAGCGCCGGGCACTGGCGAAGCTAAAGGCGGCACTGCAGGCGAGAGGCGTCACGGCTGCCGACCTGGCAGACAGCCCGGAGCCGGACGGGACGCGAGCTTGGACGGGCGAGAAGTGAGGGGGAGGGGGTGTCCGAAAGTGGAATGGCAACGCCTGAAGGACCGCAAGGGGAAGTCACGAATTATCGCAACTAAGGATTCCCGCGTGCGCGGGTAAGGAGAAGAAGGCATGAAGAACAGATTTGCACCACCTGAAACACTGGCCGCACCCGAGGCGGACATATTCGTGCGGCTGCGTGACGATTTCGATATTCAGGACGCGCCTGGGCTTGTGTTGCTGCACCAGCTTTGCCGGGCGCACCAGTTGGCCCGTGAAGCCCGCGAGATTGTGGCCCGGGAGGGTCTGGTGGTCGATGGCAAGGCGCATCCGTTGCTGGCGACGATCCGCGATGCCGAAAAGCAGCTGGCGGCCACGATGCGCCAGATGAATTTCGACGTCGAGCCTTTGCAGGCGGTGGGCCGCCCGCCGATGGTGGCCTGATATGCCGACGAACAGAACACGACAGAGGCGGGGCGGTGCCCTGGACGATTGGTGCCGGTCCGAATTGCTCAACGGCCCGTGCCTGCTGGCGGGACTTGGCTATCACACCTACCTGCCGGAGACGGTTTGCGACGACGACCGGATGCGCCTGGACTGGCAACGTCACCGGGACGTGTTGCTGCCCGAGTGGATCAAGGCGAACCCCGGGACAAGGCCCTACGCCTGGTGGAAGTTTGATGCCCCGGAGCCGCGCCCCGAGGCTGAGGCCGAGCGTGAGTATCTGGCCCGTCACGGGCTGCTGACCGATGGAGAGCTTGACCATGAGTGACAAGACACCCGATTGGAACGCCATTGCCGAGGGTTCCGCCTTGACCGCGCTGGAGGTGAAGGCCGAGAACTTCGCGCAGTCCGTGCCCGACCTTACGGACTCACTCAAGACCCTGGCCCGGGATATCCGCGCTGCCCTGGAGGGTGCCGCCGATGAGTGATTACGCGGACGTAAACGAGTTGATTCCCGAGTCCCCGCCACGCGAGACACTGCCGGAGTCCTGGCAAGGCCCCATGACGCTGCTGGAGAAAACAATACATATCCAGGCGCTCAGTTTGCAGATGGCGGAACTCACCTTCCGCCGTGCCGTTGAGCATATCGAGTCGGGTGAACCCCAGGCCGCTGCCCGGCTGCTGACCGTTGCCGATGAGCGCATTCATGACCTGCTGGCACCCAAGGAGCATTGACAATGCCCGGGCAGTGTATAAACTTACAGTATTGCTCCCGCTGGCCCGTGCGCGACGTGCGAGGCCAGACCCACCGGAGCGAGTGCGCGACGCACTGCACAGGACCGGCAACGCCGGACGTTTAACTGTGGAGAGGTCGCCATGACTGAAAATCTCCTGTTTGAACTCAAGGCCGCGACCACGCCGCAAGGCATCGTGGAAGGCATTGCATCGCCCTATGGCGAGCAGGATGCCCAGGGCGACGTGGTGATGCCTGGTGCGTTTAGCGACACCCTAAAAAAGCGCCTCCCGGCGATGCTGCTTCACCACGATCAATCGAAAGTTGCGGGCAAGTGGTCCGAGGTGCGCGAGACGGACGCCGGGCTGCTGGTACGCGGTCAACTCGCGCTAAAGACAGACGCCGGACGTGAAGCTTACGAGCTATCGAAGGCAGACGCCGTTGGCCTGTCCATCGGCTTCAGGCTTGCCGAGGGTGGCGCGGACTATGCGCATGGTGCCCGGATACTGAAGAAGCTGGATCTATTCGAGATTAGCTTTGTGGGTGTCCCTGCGGCTGCTGGTGCCCGTCTGACCGGGGTCAAGAATCTGTCCGTGGATATCACTTCCCCGCGCACCCTGGAATCCGCCTTGCGCGAAGTCGGCTTGTCCGCCAGACAGGCCAAACGGCTCATGTCCGGCGGCTACCGCGAACTTCTCAAAACCGATGAGCAGGCCGAGGCCGAAGAACTGGCCGAGGCACTGCGCGAACTGAACAACCTATTCGCTTCCTGACGGAGTACGAACGATGGAACTCAAGCAGATTATCGAAGAAAACAAGGCCGCCGTTGAGCAGTTCGGCGGCAAGATCAAAACCATGGGCGAGGCCGTCCACGAGTTGCAGAATCGGCTTCACGAGGTCGAGCAAAAAGGCGCTGGCGGGATGCGTCCCGCGAACTCCGGGACCGTGCATGACTTCGGACGCGCCGTGGTGGAGTCCGAGCAGTTCAAGGCCCTGGCCTCGGGCAACGCCAAGCATGTGAAAATGAGCTTGGACGTGGACCTGCTGTCGAAGAACACGCTTACCGGCGATGAAGGTTCCCCTGCACAGCCCGGGTCAACGCTCAGTCCCGCGACCCGGATGCCCGGTATTGTCATGCCTGCCGAGCGGTCCTTGCGTATCCGCGACCTGCTGCCGGTCATGCAGGCGGATTCCAACCTGGTGGAGGTCACGCGGGAACTGGCGTTCTCCAACAATGCCGCGCCCCAGGCGTCCGAGGGTGCCGAGAAGGCCGAAACGGATCTGACCTTTGAACTGATCGAGGCCCCCGTGCGCACCATCGCGCACTTCATCAAGGTATCCAAGCAGGCATTGAGCGATCAGGCCGCCTTGGGCCTCTACCTGGATCGGCGGATGCGTTACGGGGTCGGGCTGGCCGAGGAAGTGCAGGTGCTTACCGGCAACGGCACCGGGTCGAATATGTCCGGCCTGATCCAGAACGCAACCGCCTTCACCGGACCCGCCACCGGCGATACCCACCTGGATACCCTGTCACGGGCAATCGAGCAGGTGGAGGTGGCGGATTATTCCGCCTCCGGCATCGTGCTGAACGTCGCTGACTGGCGAGCAATCACGCGCCTGAAGGATAACGAGGACCGCTACCTTATGGGCGGCCCTGCGGCCTCTGCTGCGATGCTGTGGGGGCTTCCCGTGGTGCCGTCGAACTCCATGCCGCAAGGTCAGTTCTTGGTGGCCGACTTCAACCGGGCGGCCATTCTGTGGGATCGGCAGAATGTCACCGTGGAGATGTTCGAGCAGGACGAAACCAACGTCCAGCGGAACCTGGTGACGATTCGGGCGGAGATGCGCAGCACGGTGACCGTGATCCTTCCGACTGCGATTGTGCATGGTAGCTTCTAAGGGCGAGTAAACCCTGTGGGCTGACCCGGCCTGCCCGAAGGGTAAAGCCGCCTTGCGTGATGCCGGGCGGCTTTTTTATGGGTGCAAGGCGGGCAGGACAAGGAGTGCCGGGCCATGCTGCTGGAGCAGGTGGAGCCAGCGAAAGGACATGGTGGGGCTAGGAGGCAAGCTGATAATATCAGGTTGAAGCATGGTGACTCCCAGCAATACCTAATCTCACGCCTCAAGCGCGACAACCCGCAGCTTGCCGAATCCGTGATCCGTGGCGAACTCACGGCACACGCTGCGGCCATTGCAGCCTGGAGAGGGTGGACCGCCAACGCGTGCGCTGACTTCCCTGTGGGCGTCGGCATTGGGGGCGAAGGCGGCCCGGGGTGAAGTGTAACCCGATGCAGGCTATTGCAGGTTCAAACTGGGTTACATATGGGTTACATGCCCTTCCGTGAGTCTGATTCCCTGCCTAGCCCGATAGTCCGTAACTTCTTGTTTTATATGTGGTGCCGGGAGCGAGAATCGAACTCGCACTCTGTTGCCAGAACCGGATTTTGAGTCCGGCGCGTCTACCAGTTCCGCCATCCCGGCCGGGGACGGATAGTCTAAAGCAATCCCGCCCGGAGTAAAGCGGCCGCCACGCCCGTACCGCGGCGGATCCAGGGGTCCGCACTCTCTCCTGAATCTGACCCGGATCAACCGCACCAGACGTGGCGCTTCGCAGCATCCCTTACACTGGCTGCCTGCGCGCCGCCCTTCATCCGGCAGGGCCCCGACCCCCACCTGAACAGGAGCCATTCATGAGCCCGCAACGCCCCACCCTCACGTTCCGATCCCTGTGTCTGGTGCTGGCCCTGATGGCCGGCCCTGCCCTTGCCTCCGGATCCGCCGGTACGGGCGGGTATGTGTCTCTCGAGGGCGTGGAAGAGTTCCGCGGTGTGGTGGATCTGAGCCACGGGGAACCCGCCACGGTGCTGCGCTATCTGCAACTGGTGGCGCAGATGGACGAGGATCTGAAGGAGATGGGTCTGGATCGACGCATCGTCGTGGCCATGCGTGGCGGCGCGGTACGCTACCTGCGCAGCGACCGCAGCCCCATTCCCCATGCGGACCAGATCGTCGCCGAGGAGATTGCGGATGCGGTGGCAGCCCTGGACGCGCGTCATATCCGCATCGAGGCCTGCAAGGTGGCCATGGATCGATTCGAGGTGCCGGTTGACGGCGTGCTGGAGGCAGTGAACGTGGTGGACAACACCTTCATCACCCTGATCGGCTTCCAGCAGCAGGGCTATGGTCTGGTGGCGATACCCTAGTGTCGTCTCCCATAAATATCCTGCGTTTCAGCGGGGCTCTGAAACGCAGGATATTCATGGGACACGACACTATAAGTACGAAGGGTGAATTGGGAAGTGGGAGGGGAAAGACCTCGACTTCGCACTTCCCAATTCACCCTTCCGACTTCGCCTGGGGTGTCCTGCCGTACATGGCCGCCATTGCCCTCACCTTTTCGTCGAGTCCATCCTCGAACTGATCCCAGGTGAAACGCCAGGTCCAGTTGCCCTCGGTGGTCCCGGGCACGTTCATGCGGTGGCGCGCATCGAGACCCAGGAGGTCCTGGAGGGGAACCACGGCCAGACGCGCCACGGACGCGAATGCACTGCGCACGAGCGGCCAGGGCATGGGCTCGGCGGGCTGGCCCAGGTAGTCCAGCACATGGTTCCGCAGTCCCTCGTCACAGGACTGGAACCATCCTACCGTGGTGTCGTTGTCGTGGGTGCCCGTATAGACGACGCAGTTGGATTCGTGGGCATGGGGCAGATAGGGATTGTCCGCCCCGCCCTCAAAAGCAAACTGCAGAATCTTCATGCCGGGGAGGCCGAATCCGTCGCGCAACGCCTCCACCTCCGGCGTGATCACGCCCAGGTCCTCGGCCACCAGGGGCAGGCGGCCGAAGCGCTGCTTCAGCGTCCGGAACAACGCCTCGCCCGGCGCTTCGACCCATTGCCCGTTCATGGCCGTGGGCTCATCGGCCGGGATGGACCAGTAGGCCTCGAAACCGCGGAAATGATCGATACGCATCAGGTCCACCAGTTCCAGCTGCGAGGCGATGCGCTCGATCCACCATTGAAAGCCTTCCGCCTGCATGCGTGTCCAGTCGTAATGGGGATTGCCCCAGCGCTGGCCGGTGGCCGAGAAATAGTCCGGGGGCACGCCGGCCACGCTTCGGGGCTGGCCGGCATCATCGAGATCGAACAGACATCGGTGGGCCCAGACATCGGCGCTGTCGTGTGCCACGAAGATGGGCATGTCACCGAACAGCAGGATCCCCCGTGCGTTGGCTGCTTCCTTGAGCAGACCCCACTGGCGATAGAATACGTACTGCTCGAAGCGATACTGGTCGAGCACTTCATCCAGCCGCTTGCGCACCTTGTGCAGCGCCCCCGTGTGCCGGTCACGAAGCGCGGCGTCCCACTGCCACCAGGGACGTCCGCCGTGTTCCTGCTTCAGAGCCAGATAGAGGGCGTAGTCCTCCAGCCAGTGGGCGTGCTGTTGAACGAAGTGCTGGAAACCTTCCCGCTCCGAATCCTCCGCCACCGCAAGAAACCCCTGGCGGGCCAGGCGCAGCTGTTCGCAATGGAACGGGTTGCGCCGGCCGATGTCTTCGTCCGTGGCGTCCAGCCAGCCCCACTCCACCAGGGATCGCTGACAGATCAGATCGATATTTCCCGCATTGACGGACATGCACTGGTACGGTGAGCCGTCATCGTGCGGCTGCGACAGGGGCAGCATCTGCCAGACGGTCAGGCCCGCGGCCTGAAGAAACTCCACGAAGCGCAGGGCATCGAGGCCCAGGGTGCCCACGGGTCCCGGCCCCGGTAGCGACGTGGGATGCAGCAGGACGCCGGCACGGCGCTGGTCCAGGGGGGATGGGGTTTCATGGGTTCTGGGCACGCATCCTCCCGGATATCGTTGTCGCGGGCCTGGGGATCGGCATATCCGCGTCTCGGTCGCTTCAGTTGTGACCGGCGGTGCCGCGCCGCATGGTGCCGCCTGCCGCCGGATGCCCGCCGCCATGGGTGAACACCCGGGTCAGACTCTCGGGCACGGGTTCGTCGATCAGGTGATAGAGCACGGACAGATGATGTCGGTACAGGCGCTCGAACTCGCTCACCACCGAGGCCGGATTGTAGTCGCCGAACCACCAGCACCAGTCCGAACCCTCGCAGATGGCCAGTTGTTCCAGGGCCTGTTCCAGGCGATCGCCGCCCAGGCGCCCTTCGCGGATCGCCGCGTCCAGCCGCTGCTTGGCCTCGACGAGCATCTCCCATCCCCGGTTCTTTTCCGCATCGCCGATCCAGGTGGAGAAACTGCCATGGACCCAGCTTCCCGCCACGACACGGGACAGGCTCGTGGTACCCGGCAGGTCCCCCAGGCACTCCGAGAACGTGGTCATCTGCAATCCGGGGTGCGCCGAGAGCCGGGCATAGAGGGTCTGGAGAAAGTGGTAACCATTGGCCGGGTAGTATTCCCAGGCATTCTCGCCATCCAGGATCACGGACACCACCGTATCCGGATCAACGCCCTGCGCCGCGATGTTCTCCAGGTGATGAATGAACTCACCCACCGCATCATCCGCATGCCAGTCGGCATACCTGAACCCGATGGCGTCGGACAGGCCGTCGTCCCGGAAGAAGCAGACGGTATCGGCGCCTTCCAGCACGTAAGGCCGGTGCAACCAGCCGCGGTCCTCGCCATCCTCGAGCATTCCCGCCTCGCGCAGGCTGTTGGCCAGCACGTTTTCCCCGCTCGCGGTCCAGCGAATGCCGTACTCCGCAAGCAGCCGTAACGTGGCCGTACTTACACCTCCCTCGGACGGCCAGCAGCCGTCTGGGCGCCTGCCGAAGTGCCGCTCGAAGACCTCGAGCCCCCGCTCCAGGTGCCAGCGCACCCGTTCCTCGCCGCCCGGATAGGCGCGGCACCGGGGCAGCGGCGCGTCCGGCACGGCCTCGCGCGCCGCGCGCAGATCCAGCAGCAGTGGCACGATGGGGTGGGCATAGGGGCTGAAGGACAGCTCCACCCGCCCCTGTTCGGCCAACTGGCGGTAACGCGACACCACCTCGCCAAGGATCTCCCCGATGACCTCAAGCAGACAGCGGCGGTCCTGGAGACTGAACTGCTGGCCCTTGTCCATAAGCGACTGGACCCGGGCATCCTCGCGCCGCACCGTCTCGCCGAGCCACGCCAGGTGATACCACGTCACCAGGTCGGCGAAGAAACCCTCGGACTGATACAGGAACCCCGCCGGCTGATCGCACAGCCATTGGGCCATCTGCACCAGAACGTGAAAGTGCGGAAACGGCTCGATCAGATGCTTGTGATTGGCATGGAGGCAGGCTTCCGCCAGGGCCCTGCGCCCGGCCGGATCGTCGGGCATATGGTCGCCGGCCAGGGCCGACAGCAGGGGATCCCGGATCTCCTCGCCCCGCGCCAGATGGTCCCGCACCTGCGCGGCGTAGTCTTCGATCTGCTCCAGCAGCACCGGGGCGAAGTTGACCACTGCCCGCGCATCCGGGGCCGCCTCCAGGTGGGCCGCCATGTCCACGTAATCCTTGATGGCGTGAAGGTAGGTCCAGGGCAGCGCGTAGCGGCGGTTCTCCACATCCCGGTACTGGGGCTGATGCATATGCCAGCACAGCACGACCCTGAGCGGCCGGCCGGCCGCCCTTCGCGCGTGCTCAGCGCACATAGCGTTCGCCGGTACCCAGCATCTCGGGCGTGACCACCACCACCCCGCCCGGCGACACGTAGAAGCGCCGTGCATCCTCGGCGGGGTCCTCGCCGATCACCGTGCCTTCCGGGATCCGGCAGCCCTTGTCGATGACCGCCCTGGTGATACGGCAGTAGCGGCCCACCTCCACGTTGGGCAGTACCACGCTGTCCTGCACCTGGGCGTAGGAGTTGACCAGCACATTGGAGAACAGCAGGGAGTGGCGGACCGTCGCGCCGGAGATGATGCACCCCCCCGAGACCATGGAGTCCACCGCCGTGCCGCGCCGGTCCTCGTCGTCGAACACGAACTTCGCCGGCGGAAGCTGCTCCTGATAGGTCCAGATGGGCCAGTCCATGTCGTAGAGATTGAGCTCGGGCGTCACACCGATCAGTTCCAGGTTGGATTCCCAGTAGGCATCGATGGTGCCCACGTCGCGCCAGTACGCCTGGCTGCCGGTCTGGGTGTCACGAAACGGATACGCCATCACGCGATAGGGCCCGATCACGCTGGGGATGATGTCCTTGCCGAAATCCCGGCTCGAACCCGGTGTATCGGCATCCTTGATCAACTGCTCGAACAGGAACTGCGTGTTGAACACGTAGATGCCCATGGAGGCCAGGGCACGATCCGGCCGACCGGGCATGGCTGCGGGCTGTTCGGGTTTCTCCGCGAATTCGCGCACGCGCCCGTTCTCGTTGACGGCCATGACGCCGAAGGCCCTTGCCGTATCCAGATCCACTTCCAGGCACCCCACGGTCATGTCGGCGCCCGTTTCCACGTGATAGGCGATCATGTCGCCGTAGTCCATCTTGTAGATGTGATCGCCCGCAAGGATCAGCACATAGCCGGGCGCGTGCTGGCGGATGATGTCCAGGTTCTGGTAGACCGCGTCCGCCGTACCCAGATACCAGGAGGTCTCGATGCGTTGCTGCGCCGGCAGCAGTTCGATGAACTCCCCGAACTCGCCGCGCAAAAAGCCCCACCCCTTCTGTATGTGCTGAATCAGCGAGTGGGCCTTGTACTGGGTCAACACCCCCACCTGCCGGATGCCGGAATTGATGCAGTTGGAGAGGGGGAAATCGATGATCCGGAACTTGCCGCCGAAAGGCACCGCCGGCTTGGCGCGCCACATGGTCAGTTGCTTGAGGCGGGATCCCCGGCCGCCCGCGAGGATGAGCGCCAGCGTGTCCCGCGTGATACGACTGACGAAGCGCTGGGATTGTGCTTTCATAGCCCTTGAGTGCTCCTTTCAGTGGGGCGGCTTCGGGTCGTCACGGGCATGTTAAGCTGCCGGGAGGAACGGCCACGGATGACCGGGGCGTCATTGCGCATGATGCGCATCCTCGATTGCAATTCTATTACATTTGCCATCTGGCGGCAGGATCCTCGGAGCAAAAATGTCGGTCACCACCAAGATCATCATCCCACCGGAAGTTCAAAGAGTTCTTGATGCCCGTCATCACGATCCCTTCGCCGTGCTCGGACGCCATCCGCTTGATGGACAGAGCTTGGTTCGGGCCCTGTTGCCTCGGGCCGTCGAGGCCTGGGTGGTGGAGGCGTCCGACGCACCCATGCAGCGGCTGGACGACACGGACCTGTTCCAGTGGCAGGGCGACTCACTGCCCGACCGGCCCTACCGTATCCGCTGGAGTGACGGCCACGGGCACGAGCAGGTGGCCTATGACCCCTACGCCTTCGCCCCACAGACGCCCGATTTCGACGTTCACCTGTTCAATGAAGGCCGCCACTGGCATGCCTACCGCATCATGGGCGCCCACAGTCACACCGTGGACGATGTGGAGGGCGTGCGATTCGCCGTGTGGGCGCCGGGTGCGGAGCGGGTCAGCGTGGTAGGCGATTTCAACCGCTGGGACGGGCGAGTGCACCCCATGCGGGTGCGGGGCGGAAGCGGCATCTGGGAACTTTTCATCCCCGGCCTGGAGCCCGGTTGCCTCTACAAGTACGAGATCCGCAACCGGGATACGGGCGAGATCCTGATCAAGACCGACCCTTATGGGCAACAGTTCGAGCTGCGTCCGAGAACCGCCGGCGTGGTGCCCGCTCCGGACCGGTACGACTGGGGTGACAGCGACTGGCTCGCCGCGCGCCACGGGGACCAGTGGCTGCATCGCCCCATGTCCATCTACGAGGTGCACCTGGGGTCCTGGAAGCGGGGTCCCGAAGGGGAGTTTCTCGGCTATCGGGAACTGGCGCATGCACTTGTGGACTACGTGAAAGCAATGGGGTTCACCCACATCGAACTGCTGCCCATCACCGAGCATCCCTTCGACGCCTCCTGGGGCTACCAGACCACCGGGTACTACGCCCCCACGAGCCGATTCGGGACCCCCGACGAATTCCGCTATTTCGTCGACCACTGTCACGAAAACGGCATCGGCGTGCTGCTCGACTGGGCGCCCGGCCATTTCCCCAAAGACCGCCATGCCCTGGCCCGCTTCGACGGCTCGGCCCTCTACGAGCATGAGGACCCCCGCAAGGGCGAACACCGTGAGTGGGGGACCCTGATCTTCAACTACGGCAGGAACGAGGTCCGGAACTTTCTCGTCTCCAGTGCCCTGTACTGGGTGGAGGAATTCCACATCGACGGCCTGCGGGTGGATGCGGTGGCCTCCATGCTCTACCTGGACTATTCCCGCGAAGCGGGGGAGTGGGAGCCGAACCGCTACGGGGGCAACGAGAACCTGGAGGCCATCGATTTCATCCGGGAACTGAACAACGTGGTGCAGGGACAGCATCCCGGCGCACTGATCGTCGCGGAGGAATCCACCTCATGGCCCCAGGTGACACGGCCCACCTGGCTGGGCGGCCTGGGATTCTCCATGAAGTGGAACATGGGCTGGATGCACGACACCCTGGAGTACTTCGGGAAGGATCCGATACATCGGCACTTCCATCACGACCAGCTCACCTTCGGCCTGCTGTACGCCTTCACGGAAAACTTTGTCCTGCCCTTCTCTCATGACGAGGTGGTGCACGGCAAGCGCTCCCTGCTCTACCGGATGCCGGGCGACGAATGGCAACGCTTCGCCAATCTGCGCCTCCTCTATACCTACATGTGGGCCTACCCGGGCAAGAAGCTGCTGTTCATGGGTTCCGAGTTCGGCCAGGGCGATGAATGGGATGCAGCCGGCCAGTTGGACTGGTATCTGCTGGACTTCCCGCCGCACCAGGGCATCGGAGCCCTGGTCTCGGACCTCAACCGCCTCTACCGCGAGGTCCCCGCCCTGCACCGGCTCGATTTCGACTGGCCGGGATTCGAGTGGATCGACTGTCACGACGCGGCACAATCGGTGCTGAGTTTCCTGCGCAGGGCGGACGACGATCTGGTCATCGTGGCCCTGAATTTCACCCCTGTCCCCCGCGAGGGCTATCGGATCGGCGTACCCCGGCCGGGCACCTATCGGGTGCTCCTCAATTCCGACTCCGAACACTATGGGGGCAGCAACGCGGGCAATCCCGCCGCCCACAGCGAGGACATCCCCTGGATGGGACACCCCCATTCCATCGTGCTCACCCTGCCCCCATTGGGGGGCTTGATCCTGAGCGCCGGCGAAACCTGACCCCCGGTAGGAGCCCGGTCCTCCGGGCGATGGCCATGCATTGGCATATCGCCCACGGGAGCGGGATCCTGCAACTGACCGCTCCGGTCACAATACGATACGGCGCCTCGTCGATGGCAAAGCCCGGGCGACCGCCACTCACATCCGGGCTAGCCGTGGCATGAGGGCCCTTGTACAATGCGCTGCTTATGGGGCGGTAGCTCAGTTGGGAGAGCGCAGCAATCGCACTGCTGAGGTCGTGGGTTCGACTCCCATCCGCTCCACCATATTCGCATAAAATCAGGGGCTTAAAAGCCCATTTTCGTGCTGTTTGACAGCCGGGTGCATGTAAGGCAAACCTTCCTGCCCAAACCGGCTCTCTTCCAAAAACCGTCAGGGCGCGGCAGCCAGTAGCAGGGCCGCGCCATCTCCGCCGAGTCTGCCATCGGGTGCGGGTGATCACCCGGCCATGGACGGTCGGCATGGAATCATGTACTTTATGTACATCATTGTATTCCCTGGACAAATTCCCAGGCCGCGTGTTCCAGACCACTGCCGCGGCGCGGCCGTTGATCGTCGTTGAAAGGGGTTGCGCCCATGCAATCAAACCCGTCCTTCATCCGCAGACTGCGCCTGCTGGGCTCCAGCACCAATGCCGTGGGCTGGACCGAGATCCTCGTATCCGCCCTGAGCGCCACGCTGGGGATTCTGCTGGTCTACGTGGTAAGCGTCTGGTTTCTTGAGGGTCTTGCGGTGCTTTTCGTGGCGGCGTCCATGGGATCCTCCGCAGTGCTGTTGTTTGCCGTACCTCATGGAAGCATGTCGCAACCCTGGCCCCTGTTCGGCGGACATCTGATCTCCGGCCTGACCGGCGTGACCTGCGCCGTGCTGCTTCCCCAGCCGGCGCTCGCAGCGGCTCTGGCCGTGGGGCTCTCCATCGGGATGATGCAACTCTTCCGTTGCGTCCATGCGCCCGGCGGGGCGACAGCGCTCGCCGCGGCCCTGGGCGGCAGCACCGTCTACGGTATGGGCTACCTCTTCGTGGTGGCGCCGATCATGTTCAACGTACTGATCCTGTTCACGGCCGCGGTGGCGGCCAACTACCCCTTCCGGTGGCGCCGCTATCCGGTCGCACTGCTCTACCCCCATCACGAGGGCGAACCGCCGCAGACAGCACCACGCGAGGAGGACCTCTCCTGGGCCATCGAGCAGATGAACGTCATTGTCGACGTGACTGCGGAGGAACTCCACGAGATCGCGGAACGAGCCCTGGCCCACGCCCGGGAAGGTCAGTCAGAAAGCGTCACGCTGCGCCTGGGTCCGCGCCTGGTACGTGCCCACCGTCCGGGGGAGGCTCTGTCCGGTCCGGTGGCCGATGCCGGGCCCGAGGATGAGTCCCCGGTGGTGAGCCTGAAGCTCGTCCCGCAGGATGCACCTTCCGAGCCCGACGACTCACGGTCCTGAGGCCGGCTGCCCGCCAACCGCCCGGGCGACCTCGACTTCCAGCTCAGCCAGCGCCCGCGAGAAGGCCCGCGACATGGCCGTCACCCTGTCCTGTGCCGCCGCCGATGCCGCCCGCTCGCCGGCCTCGACGCGCGTGCTCAGCCGAACGTCCCGTTCCGGCCGCAATCCGGCGGACAGATGGGCACGGACGGTCAGGTGTGCCACCGGCTCACCGGGATCCCGCAGGTCCCAGTACAGGCGCGTCACCGACAGGTCGAGCCGGTAATCCGCGGCACCCGACAGCGCGGGAGGCACGACTTCCCGGAACACCCCGCTCTCCTGGAACCACTCCGTGACCACCCTCGACACCTGGTCCCGGGGACTGGTCAGCCAGAGATGATAGAAATCGCTCTCGTAACGCTGCGCCTCCACTTGGTAGACAAAGGCACGGCTTTCGAACTCGGGGGCGACCCGCACGGGTCCAAGTACCAGTCTGGACCCGTCCGGACCATGCGCCGTGGCTGCGGTACGCTGTACATCCAGGATAAAGTGCTGCTTCTCCGGCACGGGGCGCTGCAGATTCACGGCAATGGAACAGGCGCTCATGGAAAGGACCGTCAGCACGAACCCCATGTTCCGGAACCAGGACTGCACCCTGGTCATCGGGCCGTATCCTCTCGGCGCACCGGCGGGCTGCCCAGCAGAATCCCGGGATACATGGCCGCCTCCTCACTCAGGTCCCGCAACCGTTCGGACATGACCCGCAGGTTGTCCAGGATAATGACCAGATCGTGCTCGTGACCCAGCATGGTCCCCTCCAGTCCGGTGGCCGTACGTTCGATACTCTCCATGGCCCGTTCCAGAGCATTCATGCTTTCGTCGAATCGCGGACTCTCGGAGAGCGCGCGCAGGTTTGCCGCCGCCACACCCAGATCCCTTGGCACATCGGCCAACAGGGGCGACGACAAGAGATCGTCGAGGCGGCGGACGGCGGCCCGGGAACCGGTCAGCACGGCGATCAGCTCCTCGTTGATGCGCGAGACCTCCAGGGCACCAATGGCCGTTTCCAAACTGCCGAGCACCCGGTTCAGATTATCCACCACCCCCTCCACGTCCAGTTGATCCAGGCGCCGGCCGATACGATCGGCGTACTCGATGAACTGGGTCACGGTACCCGGCGCGGACGGCACATAGATGTTCTCCGGCACCCAGTCGATGGTGACCGGAATCTGCATCGCCGGATCCATGAAATCCAACTCCAGGAAATTGATCCCCGTCACGCCCTGCGGGGTCATGCGCACGCGCAGGCCCCGGTCGACCATGGTCTGAACCATCTCCGGCGTGGGCAGCCGCCCGCTCGCGCCGATCCGGTCCGCCCGGATCACGGCCTCGACCATCACGTACTGGTATCGCTCGGTGACAGGCAGATCCTGCTGATAGTATCCGTGGGTAAAACCGATCCGGCTGACCTCGCCGATGGTCACGCCGCGCAGCTTGACCGGGGCACCCACATCGAGGCCCTGGACGGACCCGTCGAAGTAGGTCTCCATGATCACACTGGGGCGGAAGAGGTTGCCGATCCCGAGCAGCAGCAGGACCAGGATGCCGGTGCCCAGGGCGATCACGATGAACAACCCCAGACGGAAATAACCGGCCCGGGTCTTCATGCGGACTGCCCCTTAACGAACCGGTACAGACGCTTCATGCCGCCTCCGATGCCTGGCGGTGGAAGAAGCGCCGGACCCTGGGATGGCGGGCATGCTCACGCAGCCAGCCGGGTTCCCCCTTGGCGATGATGCCCCGGCTTTCCGGATCCAGCATGATCACCCGATCCGCGATGATGTGGACGCTGGCCATCTCGTGGCTGACCACCACGAAGGTCATGCCCAGGATCGAAGACAGCCGCAGGATCAGCTGATCCAGATCGGCGGATGTGACCGGATCCAGTCCCGCGGACGGCTCGTCGAGAAACAGCACCATGGGGTCCAGGGCCATGGCCCTGGCGATGGCGGCCCGTTTCTGCATGCCGCCGGACAACTCCGAAGGCAGATGATTCTCGAAGCCCGAAAGACCCACCAGACGCAGCTTCATGCGCGCCACCAGTTCCCGGGCATCGTGGTCGAGCCGCGTGTGCGCCTCCAGAGGCAGACAGATGTTTTCCAGCAGGGACATGGAGCCGAACAGGGCGCCCGATTGATAGGCCACCCCGAGCTTGCGCAACAGGGCCATGCGCACCTCACCATGGGCGGCCGCCATGTCCTGTCCGTCGATGATGATCCGCCCGGACATGGGCTCATACAGGCCGATCATGTGCTTGAGAAGCGTACTCTTGCCGCTGCCGGAACCGCCCAGTATCACGAACACCTCGCCGCGCCTGACACCGAAACTCAGATGCTCCAGCAGGGGAACGCCGTCGAACCCTATGGTCAGATCCTGTACGCGGATGATGTCGTCCGACGTCTCCCCGTCCGAACCCTCCGGCGCCTGTATGTCAGCCAAGGACGCAGTCATCAGATCCCCAGGTGGAAGTACATCACCGCGAACAGGCCGTCCGCCATGACGATAAGGATGATAGCACTCACCACGGCCCGGGTTGTGGAGATCCCCACCGCGGCGGCACCGCTGCGCGTCTCCAGTCCGCGCAGACAACCGACGCCCGCCACCAGCAATCCGAACACCGTGGCCTTGAAAAGCCCGCCCAGGAAATCACCCAGCGAAACCGCGCTGGTCACCTGATTGAAATACGTTACCAGCGGGATGTCGAAGGTCAGCATCACGACCGCGCCGCCCACGAGTCCCACAAGATCCGCCACGATGGTCAGCAGGGGCATGACCGCGACGGCGGCCAGTACCCGGGTGACCACCAGGAAACGTACCGGATCCAATCCCATGGTGGTCAACGCGTTGATCTCCTCGTTGACCTTCATGGTACCGATCTCCGCGGCGAATGCGGCGCCGGAGCGGCCGGCCAGGATGATCGCGGTCATGAGCGGCCCAAGCTCGCGAAACAGCGACAGGGCCACCAGATTGGCCACGAAGATCTCGGCGCCGAACTGGCGCATCGCCACCGCCGACTGATAGGCCAGGATCACCCCCATGAGGAAAGCGATGAGCATGACGATGGGCAGCGCATTGGCACCCGCTTCCTGGGCGATATCCAGGGCATCGCGCCAGCGAACCTGCCTGGGATGACGCGCCGCATGGAACAGCGCGGTGGTGGCCTCGCCGATGAAGGTCACCTGCTGGTAGAGGTGAAGGCCCAGTTCATAGAGACCATTGGCCAGAAGCCGGCGCAGCCCCGGGCGTACGGGGCGCGATGCCTCGAGCCTGTCGGCAAAATCCCCGGCCTGAAACGGCGCAAGCATGCGTTGCACGGCCTCCGGCGTTTCGCCCAGACTCACGCCGGCCTCGGGCAACCGCGGCTGACGCAACAGATCCATCAGCAGCGCGACACCGGCGCCGTCACAGTACTCCACGGCGCCCGTATCGATGCACACCGGGCGCCCGGCGTGCGCACCCAGACCGTTGAGCGCTTCGTTCCAGATATCGGACACGGTGTGGGCATCCAGCCGCCCGCCCAGGCGCAGCGTCATCCCGGCACCGGATTCTTCCCACGAAAGTCGGGCGTGCGAGGTGACCAAGCGTCGTGCCCTCCGGCAATGGTCGCGGACACAGGCGCGTGCCCCGTGAAATCACGTGTGACGTTGAAACCTCCCGGCAAACTTGCCACACTTGGCCCCGCTTTTCATCCCGCGCGCATCCTCCCCGACACCCATGAGCCGGACACTCTCCGTCAAGCGATTCACCGGAGCACAGGTATCCGGGTACCTGCCGGAGCTGGCCCGCCTGCGCATCACCGTGTTTCGTGAATTCCCCTACCTCTACGATGGCGACGCCGCCTATGAGGAACGCTACCTGAGAACCTACACTGACTCGGCCGACAGTGTCATGGTGCTGGTATTCGACGGAGCGCGCATCGTCGGCGCCTCCACGGGTCTGCCGCTGGCGGACGAAACGTACAACGTGATCGCACCCTTTCGCGAGCAAGCCATGGATGTGGATCGCATCTTCTATTTCGGGGAATCCGTGCTGCTCCCGGAATACCGGGGTCGCGGCCTCGGAGTGCGTTTCTTTCATGAGCGGGAAGATCATGCACGCTCCCTGGGCCGGTTCGATCTTACCTGCTTCTGCGCCGTGGACCGCCCCCTTGACCATCCCCGCCGCTCCACCGGCTACCAGCCCCTGGACCGCTTCTGGGAGAAACGCGGCTACCGCCGCCAGCCGGCCCTCAAGGCCAGTTTTTCCTGGCAGGATCTGGACGAAGACCGGGAATCGCCCAAGTCCATGACCTTCTGGATGAAGCGACTTCGGGACTGAAACGGGGCTTCATGCCGCGCAATGCTCCGGGGCCATTGCCGCGCTCCATAACCCCATGATGTCCGTGTTTGCCGCAGGGGGACCCCGCTGGTATCTTCAATGAACATCACTGGAATTCCCCTGTCTGCACCGGCCGTCGGCGGCCGCAAACCGGAACAACCCATGCCTCTTTTGCCCCTGCCCCAAGTTTCCGGAAGCCCGTCGCTCTTTCAGCAGGTCATGGACCAGGTGGGCAGCGTCATCCTGGGCAAGCCGCGCCCGATCAGGCTGGCCCTGGCGTGCCTGCTGGCCCGGGGACATCTGTTGCTGGAGGATCATCCGGGTGTCGGCAAGACCACACTGGCCCATGCGCTGGCCCGCACTCTGGGACTCCAGTTCCAGCGCATCCAGTTCACCAGTGACCTGCTGCCCGCGGACATCGTGGGGGTATCGGTGTTCAACGGGGGAGGCAAGGGATTCGAGTTCCACCCGGGCCCGGTATTCACCCAGATGCTGCTGGCCGACGAGATCAACCGCGCACCGCCCAAGTCCCAGAGTGCCCTGCTGGAGGCCATGGAGGAACAGCAGGTGACGGTGGAAGGCGTGACCCGATCGCTGCCCGATCCCTTCTTCGTGATCGCCACCCAGAATCCCCGCGAACAGGCGGGCACCTTTCCGCTGCCTGAATCCCAGCTGGATCGATTTCTCATGCGCATTCATCTCGGGTACCCCGATGCCGCCGCCGAACGAGCATTGCTGCAGGGCCGGGACCGTCGCGACCTGATCGCAGAGCTGCCCGCCCTGCTGGATGCCGAGGCCCTGCTCGCCTTGCAGCATCAGGTGGATCAGCTGCATGTCTCCGAGGCACTGGTCGACTACCTGCAGCGTCTGATCGCCCATACCCGCGATCCGCATCACTATGCCCGGGGCCTGTCCCCCAGGGCCGCCCTGGGACTGCTTGCCGCCGCCCGGGCATGGGCCGCCCTGGACGGCCGCGACCACGTCATCCCCGAGGACCTCCAGACCATCCTGCCGCCGGTGGCCGGTCACCGGCTCGCGCCCGCGGAAGGGACCGGTATGAGCCCTGACCGGCTCACACGCCAGCTCATCGAGGCGGTGGCCATTCCGTGAGGCGAAGAACGATTCATGCAGTGGCACTCCTCCGCGCAGATGCTCGAACCCGCCATTCGCTGGCTGACCCGCCGGGAGCATCCGGCCGGGCGCGAGGTGACCCTGCACCGCAGGCGGATCTATATCCTTCCGACCCGCGCGGGTTACGTGTACGGAATGATGCTTGTCATCATGCTGCTGGGGGCCGTCAATTACACCAACAGTATGGCCTTTCTGCTCACCTTCCTCCTTGTGGGCCTGGGCGCCAACGGCATCTGGCATACGCACCGCAACCTCCTGGGCCTGCGGGTGATCCGCCTGCCCGCGAAACCGGTGTTCGCGGGTGAGTCGGCGCACTGCCTGTACCGCATCGAGAACCCCGGCCACGTGCCACGCCGCGCCCTGACGCTGTATCGGGGCCCGTCGGGCGGTGAACCCGTCGCCGTGGAGGCCCGCAGCGGGACCATCGCCCGGCTGAGTCTGCCCGCCGAACGCCGGGGTCACCTGCGCCCCGGCCGTTTCAGCATATCCACCGTCTATCCGCTGGGCCTGTTCAGAGCCTGGTCATGGATCGAATTCGATGAGGCCGTCACGGTCTATCCCAGGCCCGTACCGGTGAATGCCGACCCTCTCCGGCCGGGTGGCGACGAAGGCACGGGGATCACCGAATCATTCGGGGGCGACGAGTTCGCGGGCCTGCGTGAATACCAACCCGGGGATTCTCCCCGGCACGTGGACTGGAAGGCACTCGCCCGCACCGGCGACCTGTACACGCGAAACTTCGAGGAGCAGCGCGGCGGCAACGCCTGGCTGGACTGGGACGCCCTGCCGACCGCAGATGCGGAAACACGCCTTTCCATGCTGTGTTACCAGGTGCTCAAGGCCCATGAACGGGGTCTGTGTTACGGCCTGCGCCTGCCGGGTCTGGCATTCGAACCCAACCGGGGGGCGGAGCACCGCACCCGCTGTCTCTCGGCGCTGGCCCATTTCGGACAACCGCGGTGAGCCTGATCAGCCACACGACGGAACCCGGCGTGGGCGAAGGGCCCGTGCACTGGCTTGTGGCCGCCCTGATCGTCCTGCTGGCGCCCCACTTTCTGACCCAACCGACCTGGGTGGTGGGTCTCGCCCTGCTGGCGGTTGCATGGCGTTTTCTGGCTGTCAGGCATCGCGTCCCCCTGCCCGGGCGCTGGCTGTTGGCGGTGCTGGCGTTCATGGCCACGGCCGGCGTGATCGCCACCCACGGCACCGTTCTGGGACGCGATGCGGGCGTCTCGCTGCTCCTGATCATGACGGGATTCAAAATGCTCGAGACCCGCAATCAGCGGGACGCCATGCTGACCGTGTTTCTCGGCTACTTCGTGGTAGTGACCCATTTCCTTTACAGTCAGGAGATCCCGATGGTCGCCTACCTGGTGGCGGCCATGCTGCTCACCACCATGGTGCTGATCCGTGTCAATGCACCCGGACCGCCCCCGGGCCTTCGCGAGCAGGCCGGTCTTGCGGGCCTCATGCTGGTGCAGGCACTGCCGGTGATGCTGATCCTGTTCCTCCTGTTTCCGCGCCTTCCCGGGCCCCTGTGGGGCATACCCCAGGACGAACCCACTGCGCGAACAGGGCTGTCCGACAGCATGTCCCCGGGATCCATCAGTGACCTGCTCCACTCCGACGCCCCGGCCCTGCGCGCGCGCTTCCCCGACGGCCCGCCTCCGGCGGCCTTGCGCTACTGGCGCGGGCCGGTATTCAGCGACTACGACGGCCGTACCTGGCGCGCCGGACAGGCATTCACGCCGGCGACTGATCCGGACCCGTCGGATGCCGTGGTCGGGATCCAGTATTCGGTGCGGCTGGAACCCCACCGCCACCGCTGGCTTCTGGCGCTGGACCCCCCGGCATCCGCACCGAAAGGCATGCGGCTCAACGCGGATTACGTGCTGTTCAGCCCGCGCCCGGTTCGGCGTGTGCAGACGTACGACCTGAACGCGGTCCCCGGGGCCGCCCTGGAGGTGGATCTGAGCGCGGAGCGCCGCCGTCAGGCGCTGCACATTCCCGATACCGCGGGTCCACGTGCCCGTAAGCTGGCGGCGCAATGGGCTGAGAACGGCCCCCCCCCGGAAGGCATCGTGGAACAGGCCATGCGGTATTTCAATGAGGAGCCATTCCATTACACGCTCTCGCCGCCTCGCCTTCCCGCCGACCCGGTGGACGGATTCCTGTTCGATACCCGGGCGGGGTTCTGCGAACACTATGCGGGGAGTTTCGTGTTTCTCATGCGTGCCGCGGGCATCCCCGCACGGGTGGTCACCGGCTACCAGGGCGGCGAATGGAATCGGGCGGGGGGGTATCTGCTGGTGCGGCAATCCGACGCCCACGCCTGGGCGGAGGTCTGGCTGGAGGACCGTGGCTGGGTACGGGTAGACCCCACCGGCGCGGTGGCACCCGAGCGCATCGAACTGGGCATCCGCGCCGCCCTGAGTCACGAGGAGAACCTGCCGGTCTTTCTGCGCCGAAGCGACGGTCTCAGCGGCCTGGCAGCCCTCAGGATACAGTGGGAGTACTGGCGGGAAACGACTGCCTATTACTGGAACGGCTGGGTGCTGGGCTTTGGGCCCGAGCGCCAGCGGGAACTGCTGGGAAGACTGGGCCTCGGAGGCCTGGACTGGCGCGGCACCGTGGCCCTCATGGCGGGCCTGCTGGTGCTGGTGGCCATGATGTTTGCCCTGGCCTTTCTCTGGCACAACAGGCGTCCCGAACGGGACCCTCTGGCCCGGATGTATCGGCAGTTCACGAAACGCATGGCAAGGCTGGGCACACCCCCCCTGCCCCATGAAGGCCCCCGGGATTTCGCTAACCGGGTGGCACGGGAGCGCCCGGAACTGCATGAGGCCGTGGCGCGCTTCACCCGCACCTACGAGGTCCTGCGCTACGGCCCGGACCCGGATCCCGACATGTTCCGGATTCTGCGGACCCGGCTTCGCGGGCTGTCCTGAAAAGAATCCGGCCGTGAACAGGCGTCATGAACGGGACCACAAGGCGAGAAGGTCGCAAGAGTCTTTTCAACAGAAGCCTTCCCGCGCGTCCTTGCGGCCCGCTGCCGGTTACTGTTCACAGACCACCCTCTATCCTGAGGCAAAAAAAATGGCAAGGAATATTCCTTGCCACTTGAGACTGGAAACTCGCCACTG
Organism: Thioalkalivibrio thiocyanodenitrificans ARhD 1; assembly: GCF_000378965.1. Lineage (NCBI taxonomy): Bacteria > Pseudomonadati > Pseudomonadota > Gammaproteobacteria > Chromatiales > Ectothiorhodospiraceae > Thioalkalivibrio > Thioalkalivibrio thiocyanodenitrificans. Next base: position 441,941 of record NZ_KB900536.1, on the reverse strand, counting down.
CACTTGATCAGGCGATCTGCCGCTCCTCACCTTCCTCGTTGTCGGACTTCTTTCTGAAGTCCGCGATGGCCGCCTTGATGGCGTCCTCGGCCAGCACCGAACAGTGAATCTTCACCGGCGGCAACGCCAGCTCCTCGGCAATCTGCGTGTTCTTGATCTCACCGGCCTCCTCCAGCGTCTTGCCCTTCACCCACTCCGTGAGCAGACTCGAACTGGCAATCGCCGAACCGCATCCATAGGTCTTGAACTTCGCATCCTCGATCACTCCCTGATCATTGACCTTGATCTGAAGCTTCATCACATCCCCGCACGCCGGCGCACCCACCATACCGGTGCCCACCGACGGGTCCGCCTTGTCCATGGCACCCACATTGCGCGGATTCTCATAATGCTCCAGTACCTTGTCACTGTATGCCATACATTACCTCCAGGTCTTTCCTTGTGCCCTCCCCGCAACAGGGGAGGACGAATGATCTTTATCTACCAATGGCAAGTCTCAAGTGGCAAGAAAGTTCCTTGAAACTTGCCACAGCGCATCAGTGCGCCGCCCATTCAATGCTCTTGAGATCCACACCCTCCTGGTACATCTCCCACAACGGCGAGAGCTCGCGCAACTTCGCCACCGCATGCTTGACCAGATCCACCGTGTAGTCCACCTCCTCGACCGTCGTGTAACGCCCCAGGGTGAAACGGATCGAACTGTGCGCCAACTCGTCATCCCGACCCAGCGCTCGCAGCACATAACTCGGCTCAAGACTCGCACTCGTGCACGCCGAACCCGAACTCACCGCAATGTCCTTCAACGCCATGATCAGACTCTCGCCCTCGACAAAATTGAACGACACATTCAGATTGCCCGCAATGCGACGCTCCAGATCACCGTTGAGATATACCTCCTCCATGTCCGAGAGACCCGACCACAAACGGTCCCGAAGCATGCGAATGCGCTCGGACTCCGATCCCATCTCCTCGCGCGCAATGCGAAACGCCTCGCCCATGCCCACAATCTGGTGCGGCGCAAGCGTGCCCGAACGCATGCCGCGCTCGTGACCGCCTCCGTGCATCTGCGCCTCAATGCGCACACGCGGCTTCCTGCGCACGTACAACGCACCGATACCCTTCGGACCATAACTCTTGTGCGCCGAAAAACTCATCAGATCCACCGGCAACCTCGACAGATCAATCGCCACCTTGCCCGTGGACTGCGCCGCATCCACGTGAAACAACACCTTGCGCTCGCGCGCAATCGCTCCGATCGCCTCAATGTCCTGAATCACGCCGATCTCGTTGTTTACATGCATCACTGAGAGCAGCACCGTGTCGTCTCGAAGCGCAGACCTCAATACCTCCAGATCCAGCAACCCGTCAGGGCCTACATCCAGATACGTCACCTCGAACCCCTCGCGCTCCAACTGACGACACGTATCGAGCACCGCCTTGTGCTCGGTCTTGACCGTGACAATATGACGGCCCTTCTTCTGGTAGAAATGCGCCGCACCCTTGATCGCCAGGTTGTCCGCCTCGGTCGCTCCACTGGTCCAGACAATCTCGCGCGGGTCCGCACCCACCAACTCGGCCACCTGGGCACGCGCACCCTCCACCGCCTTCTCCGCATCCCAGCCAAAGGCATGCGAACGCGACGCCGGATTGCCAAACAACCCATCCCGCGTCAGATAACGCAACATCTGCTCCGCTACTCGCTCGTCAACAGGCGTCGTCGCCGAATAATCCAGATAGATGGGTAACTTCAGGGGCATCGCCATCTCCTTACGCCGCTGTGCGACGGAAGATGAAATGATGACGGTTGACGTCGCGGTCCTGCCGCTTGGCCACCGCCTGGACCTCGGGCCGGTTGGCGAACTGGTCCAGGGTGATGCCGTCCAGGAACTCGTACAGGCGGTTGCTGAGATCATCCCACAGCTCGTGGGTCAGGCAGCGCTCGCCATCCTGACAGTCTTCATGGCCGCGACACCGGGTGATGTCCACGCTTTCATCCACGGCAGTAATGATGCTCGCCACGGTGATCTGGTCGGAGGGGCGCGCCAGCCGGTAGCCCCCGCCCGGACCCCGGACGCCTTCCACCAGTCCCTGCTTGCGCAGCTTGGCGAACAGCTGCTCCAGATAGGACAGGGAAATGCCCTGGCACTGAGAGATATCCGCCAGTGTCACCGGGCCGATCTTGTCATGAATGGCCAGGTCCATCATCGCCGTGACAGCGTAACGTCCTTTGGTCGAGAGTTTCATAATCCACCCCTTTTCGGTTGGGTTGGTCAGGGATCCATTTCCGACTGAATTCGTCGGACTTTGCGCCATTATATACAAAAGTTGACTGCGCTGGTCAAGAATTCGACCTGCGCTCATCCCGGATGTTCCCCGGGCGGATGCGTGTGGGGAGTCAGTCGGAAACAGGTCTGGATCCGGTCTCGATAAAGCTCAGGGAAATCACTCGTATCTATTTGTAATTATTGTTATTTAAAGCGGCTTACACATTGGGAAAAAGGGGTAGGCAGATCACGGAGATGGACATCGCGCTGTGCACGGGCCGGGACCGGGCACCATGGGGGGAGACGACGGAACGCGGGATCAGGGGCCAACCACGTCCGGATCGGACGACACCCCATCCGGCTCCAGGATACCCAGGTGATGCCCCTGACGTTGACAATAAGCCAGCCACTTGAACAGGAAACGATTCAACCGCCACTTGCACTCGAGCGCGCGCAACCGTGGCAGGTCATCCAGGCTGATCTTCAGGTCCAGCGGCCGGCAGTGACGGGCCAGCACCTCCACCTGGCGGGCATCGTGGTACATGCGCACCAGTACGTCGGGACTGGGACGAAGCCGTCCCCCTTCGCCATTGAAGAGATAGGTGAGTCGGGCGGTGGTGGTGTATGGCGTCTGCTCCTCAATGCTCAGGTGCAGATCCATGGCACCCGGTACCCGTGAAATCCGGTGCCCTTCCAGGGATCCCAGATCCGGACACAGGCAGCGCAGACGAATGTAGTTCGCCTCATACATATCCATCAGCGCCGAAAAACTGCACGGGCGGGATTCGAGATATGCCGGTTGGCGCTCCTCAATCAACATGCAAATGATCATATCACAGGGACAAGCGGCCCCTACTCTGCTAACTTTTCACATAGCTATTCGACCGGAGTCCGGACCGCGCCCATGAAGATCACGACCGTGGAGACACGCCCCTTTCCCGATCAGAAACCCGGCACTTCGGGTCTTCGCAAACGGGTCCGGACGTTTCGCCAGCCCCACTACCTTGAAAACTTCGTTCAGGCGATCTTCGATACCCGGCGTGAATTGCAGGGCGCGACCCTGGTACTGGGCGGGGATGGCCGCTATCACAATCGGGACGCGATCCAGGTCATCATGCGCATGGCCGCTGCCAACGGCGTGGCGCGCATACTCGTGGGCCAGGGGGGCATTCTCTCGACACCCGCCGCCTCCTGCGTGATCCGGCGGCACGGGGCGGCAGGCGGCATCGTGCTTTCCGCAAGCCACAACCCCGGCGGGCCCGAGGGTGATTTCGGCATCAAATACAACATTGCCAACGGAGGGCCGGCGCCTGAAGCATTCACCAACGCCATCCATCAGGCAACCCTGGGCATGGAGCGCTACCGGATCGCGGAATCCGCCCACGTGGACATCGATCATCCGGGCGAGCGCCGCCTGGGGGACATGGTCATCGAGGTAATCGACCCGGTGGCGGACTACGCGCAACTGATGGGCACCCTGTTCGACTTCGACCAGATCCATGCCCTGTTCAATTCCGGGCTTTTTCACATGCGTTTCGATGCCATGCATGCGGTCACAGGCCCCTACGCGGTGCAGATCATCGAGCAAACCCTGGGGGCGCCACCGGGGTCCGTGATGCGCGCGGAGCCACTTGCGGATTTCGGCGGCGGCCATCCCGACCCGAACATGGTCCATGCCCGGGAACTGGTCAGGATCCTCAATGGCCGGCAGGGCCCGGATTTCGGAGCGGCCTCGGACGGCGACGGTGACCGCAACATGATTCTGGGCCGAAGGTTCTTTGTCACACCCGGAGACAGTCTGGCGATCCTCGCGGCCAATGCCCACCTGGTGCCCGGTTATCGGGACGGCATTCGCGGCATCGCCCGATCCATGCCCACGAGCCAGGCTGCCGACCGTGTGGCCGCCCGTCTGGGCGTGCCATGCTTCGAGACACCCACCGGCTGGAAGTTCTTCGGCAACCTGCTGGATGCCGGGCGGGTCACCCTGTGCGGCGAAGAGAGCTTCGGCACCAGTTCCAGCCACGTGCGCGAGAAGGACGGGCTCTGGGCCGTCCTTTTCTGGCTCAACCTGCTGGCGGTCAAGCACAAGTCGGTGGAGGAGATTGTACGGGAACACTGGCGCACCTACGGGCGGAACTACTACGCACGCCACGACTACGAGGGTGTGGACCCTGACGGGGCGGAAACCCTGTTGCAGCATCTGCGCGACTCATTGCCAAACATCGCGGGCCGTACCTTCGGTGACTACCGTGCGGAACTGGCGGATGACTTCACCTACACGGATCCCGTGGACGGTTCCATCAGCGAGCATCAGGGGATCCGGGTGTTGTTCGAAGGGGGCGCTCGGGTGATCTTCCGGCTTTCCGGAACCGGCACCGAGGGCGCCACACTGCGGGTCTATCTGGAACGCTTCGAGCCCGACCCGGAGCGTCACCACCTGGACACCCGGGAAGCCCTGGCGGATCTGGCCGGGATCGCGGATGAGATCGCGGGCATCCGCGGGCATACCGGGCGCGAAGAGCCGGATGTAGTGACGTGAAATGAAATGAACGGATCCTTCCCTGCGTCGTGGATTCTGCCTCCAGTATCCGGCACTCATCCACGACGCCGCCGATGCCCGATCCGCCGGGTCTCGCCGGGCAGTGCTTCCAGGCGTTCCTGACCGAAAACCGGGGACGGTGCCTCGCGGCCGTTCCGGCGCCCCGGTACCCGAAAACGCTTCAGACGCCCCCCGGGGCTGGCGTCCGGAACGAGCGAGTCCGCATCGACCCCCAGCAGACGGCTGCGCAGGCGTCTCAGGGAGTCCGCATCGGCACTGTCGGCGGCCAGCACCAGCACGTGGCGGCCCTGCCTGCCCTGCAGGTGCAGCAGGCACCATCCACCGGCGCAGAAGCTTGCGGGTGACACGCGTACCCGCGTCCACTGCCCGCCGGAGTCCATCACACGCCATGTGCCGTCCGGCTCCACGCGCAGGCGAGCCACACCGAACCGCCCGCCCAGCCAACCGGCCCGGCGCAGATGCAGCACGAGGGAAACGCCCGTCAACGGCAGGGCCAGGAAACCGGCCAGGGGTGACACGCCCATCAGGCCGGCGAGAGCCAGCCCATGGATGCCCAACAGCAGCCAGGCCACCCGGCGGGAAGCCTCAGGACGAACGTCTAGTGCTGTCGCGAATGAGTTCGACCACATGGGCGACTTCCCTGTCGCTGGACTGCATCTGCCCCAGGAGCAGTTGCAGCAGGGTGGTGTCGGGATAGGCGAGGAGCCGCTCGAAGGCCTCCTGTCCGCGAACGTCGAGACCGGCAATGCCGTGCCTCAGAAAACCCTCCAGCAGAAGGTCCAGTTCCAGCATGCCCCGCCGACAGCTCCAGCGCAGCCGGCGCGCGACCTCCTCGGTGTTGGCGGAATCCGCTGCGGCCATGAGCTACATGGAACGCTTGAGCATGTGCTTCCTGATCTCCCCGATGGCCCTGGTGGGGTTGAGGCCCTTGGGGCAGACCTGCACGCAGTTCATGATGGTGTGGCAGCGATAGAGCTTGTAGGCGTCGTCCAGCTGCTCAAGACGCTCTGCCGTGGCCTGGTCCCTGGTATCCAGAATGAATCGGGCGGCCTGCAGCAGCGCGGCCGGCCCCAGGAATCTGTCCGGATTCCACCAATACGACGGACAGGATGCGGAACAACAGCCGCACAGGATGCATTCATACAACCCGTCGAGCTTTTCACGGTCCTGCGGAGACTGCTTGCGCTCCACTTCGGGAATCGGGTCGTTCACCACCAGGTAGGGCCTGGCCTCCCGGTACTGGTTGTAGAAGTTCTCCATGTCCACGATCAGGTCCCGGATCACCGGCATTCCCGGGAAGGGCCTGAGGGTGATGGGTTGCTTGAGGCCGGCGACAGGCGTGACGCAGGCCAGGCCATTGGTGCCGTTGATGTTCATGCCGTCCGAACCGCACACGCCCTCGCCGCAGGAACGCCGGAAGCCCAGGGTCTCGTCCCGGCGCTTGAGCTTCAACAGGGCCTCCAGCAGCATCATGCCCGGCTCCACCTCGTCATCCGGCAACTCGAAGTCCTGCATGTAGGGCTCGGTATCGGTCTCGGGGTTATAACGGTAGATGGAAAAACGCATGGGCATTGTCTCCGGGCTGCTGATGGGCTCCAGGGTCGTGCATACGTACAAGGGTTCCGGACTACCTGCCTGCGGCTGCGGATGCCTCAGCCCGCTTCGTGCTGGTCGGGCGGAGCGTCGCGCCCGGATCCGGCTTCAGGCGTCCCGGAGGGATCATGTTCCCATATCCCGCGCATTCACCACACTCACCGCTGTCCGGTGGTGCCAGGGCGGCATCGTGGGCCGTCCCCGAGTGCTGCTCAAGGAACGCCCGCCTTTCTGTCAGGATCGGCCGGAACAAGTCGGCGGCGATCGGGTCAGTCATAAGGTGCCGTTTCGTGCAACGGGGCAATGTGCTGATACATGGCCATTCTAACAGTCCCGGATGCGCTGTCACGGATCTTGTGACCGGTCCGGCACTTCATGCACCCGCATACGGGGATGGGCGCGGATCACGCGGCATGGCCGCGGGACCGTCTTGAGATAGCCCCGTCCGTGGGTCACACTCGCATCATCATCCGAATCACCGATCAATCTTCATATGGAGTTGCTATGTCCCCTACCGCCGCCTGGATCCTGATCATAATGGCCGTGGCAGCCGCCGCCATCATCGGCTTCTACTCAGGCCGTCACACCGCACCCGGCAAGCGGCAGGTGGATGCGTTGCAGAAGGAACTGGACGAGAACCGGCAGGCCATGACCGACTACCGCCAGTCCGTGAGCAGGCATTTCGAGAAGACCGCGACGCTGTTCACGAGCATGGCCGGTTCCTACCGGGAACTCTACGATCACCTGCGCGAGAGCTACGGTGACCTGACCGATACCCCCGGCCGGCCGCTGCTGCCGGAAAGTGCCGGCGCCCTGCTGGAGGGAGAGAAACGCCCGGTTGCCGGTTCCGAGCGCCCACCGGAAGTGGACTCCGCTGAGAAGACCGCCGGGCGCACGGGCCAGGACGCTGCCGCGTCCGGCACGGATTCGGAGGACATGCTCGGTGATGCGCCGTACATCCCCCGGGATCTGGAAATGGAAGAAGCCCCCGAGCGCCCCATTACCACCCGCCGTGACGAACAGTCCGCCACCAACGGCAGCCCCTCGCCGGACGCTCCCCGGGAGGGCACGGAGCCCGCAGCGGATGGCGATCAAGAGACATCCGGCGAGGGCGACACGCCCGGGCGGGATGGCGCATCCGAACGCGAACGCGCCTGAAAGTCTGAGACGGGGTCGACGTCATGGATGAACCGTCCCCCGATCGAAATGTGGTCTTCCGCGCCCGGGGGCTTACCAAGGTCTACCGCATGGGCGAGGTGGAGGTGCACGCACTGCGCGGTGTGGACCTGGACCTCTACGAAGGTGAGTTCGTGGTCATGCTGGGCCCGTCGGGCAGCGGCAAGTCCACGCTGCTCAACATCCTTGGCGGCCTGGACGCCCCCAGCGGCGGCGAGGTGATCTGCCGGGGCCAGGACCTGGTGCGGGCCGGCGACCGGGAACTCACAGGGTTCCGGCGCGAGTTCGTGGGCTTCGTCTTCCAGTTCTACAACCTCATCCCCAGCCTCACCGCCCGGGAGAACGTGGCCATCGTCACCGAGATCGCCCGGAATCCCATGACACCCGAAGAGGCCCTGGCCATGGTGGGCCTGGAGAACCGCATGGACCATTTTCCCGCCCAACTCTCCGGAGGCGAACAGCAACGGGTGGCCATCGCCCGGGCAGTCGCCAAGCGCCCGGCGGTCCTGCTGTGTGACGAGCCCACCGGGGCGCTGGATTCAAAGACCGGCGTGGTGGTGCTGGAGGCGCTGGACCGGGTCAACCGGGAACTGGGCACGACCACCGCCGTGATCACTCATAACGCCGGCATCGCCGGGATGGCCGACCGGGTGATCCACCTGGCGGACGGCAGGATCCATGAGATCTACAGCCCCGAGGTGAAGAAATCTCCCCGGGATCTGAGCTGGTGAGGTCGCTCTACCTCAAGCTCCTCCGGGAACTGTGGCAGATGCGCGGGCAGGTGATCGCCATCTCCGTGGTGATCGCCGGCGGCATGGCGACCCTGGTGATGTCGTTCATCTCGCTGGACACGCTGACCGTCACCCAGGACGCCTATTACAAGGAGTACCGCTTTGCCCACGTGTTCGCCTCCCTCAAGCGCGCCCCCGAATCCCTGCGCGAGCGCGTCGAGGCCATCCCGGGCGTGCAGCACCTGGAGACCCGGGTGGTCTCCGGGGCCAACCTGGACATTCCCGATTTCGGAGATCCGGCGCGCGGCATCCTGGTCTCGCTCCCCGACGGGCGCAACGCGGAACTGAACCGCCTCTTCCTGCGCGAGGGACGCCTCCCGGATCCCGTGCGCGCCGGGGAGGTGGTGGTCCACGAGTCCTTCGCCCAGGCCCACGCCTTTCGCCCCGGGGACCGGATCGGTGCGGTGATCAACGGCCGGCGCCAGAATCTGGAAATCGTCGGCATCGCCTTGTCCCCCGAGTTCATCTACCACGTGGCGCCGGGGGAGCTGTTTCCGGACTTCGAGCGCCTGGGGATCCTGTGGATGAGCCGCACGCAGCTGGCCCACGCCTTCGACATGGACGGGGCCTTCAACGATCTGGTCCTGACCCTGACCCGGGACGCGCGCAGCCAGGACGTCATCGACCGGCTGGATCTCCTGCTGGCCCCCTACGGGGGGCAGGGCGCGATCGACCGCAACGATCAGCTCTCGCATCGCTACCTGGAGATTGAACTGGAGCAGTTGCGCGTCATGGCCACCGTGTTCCCGGCCATCTTCCTGGGCGTGGCGGCATTCCTGCTGAACGTGGTGCTCAGCCGGCTGATCAACACTCAGCGCGACCAGGTGGCCATCCTCAAGGCCTTCGGGTACGGCAACTGGACCGTCGGGATGCACTACGCCCAGATGGTCCTCGTGATCATCGTGCTGGGCCTGGCGATCGGCACCGCGGCGGGGCTCTGGCTCGGGCAGATGCTGGCCGCCCTTTACCAGGAATTCTTCCGTTTTCCCTACCTGGAGTTCCAGCTCAGCCCCCGCTCGCTGGCGATCGGCACAGTGGTCACGGCCGCCGCCGGCCTGCTGGGCACCTTCTCCGCCCTGCGCCGGGCCATCGCCCTGCCCCCGGCGGAAGGCATGCGCCCCGAACCCGCCCCGGTGTTCCGGCCCACGGTGGTGGAGCGCCTGGGCCTGCAGCGCCTGTTCTCCCAGCCCAGCCGGATGATCCTGCGCAACCTGGAACGCCGTCCCCTGAAGGCACTGCTGACAGTCACGGGCATCGCCTTCGCCTGCGGCATCCTGATGCTGGGCAATTTTCAGGAGAGCGCCATCAGCTATCTCATCCAGGTGCAGTACGGTCAGGCCCAGCGCGACGATCTGACCGTCACCTTCGTGGAACCCACATCGCGCCGGGCCCTGTACGAACTGGCCGCCATGCCCGGCGTGGACCTCGCGGAACCGTTCCGCGCCACGGGCGCCACCCTCAGGCGGGGCACCGCCAGCTATCGCACCGCCATCCAGGGCATGGAACCGGGAACACGACTGCGCCGTGTGCTGGACGACGAACTGCGCGTCGTCGCCATTCCCTCCGAGGGACTGGTACTGAACGATTTCCTGGCCGAACACCTGGATGCCCGCCCCGGCGACCGGGTCACGGTGGAGTTTCTCGAAGGCCGCCGTGAAACCCATGAAGTGCACGTTGCCGGAGTGGTGCGGGAATTCACCGGCGTATCCGCCTACATGGACATGGAGGCATTGAACCGGCTGATGCGTGAAGGCACGTCCATCTCCGGGGTGTGGCTCTCGGTCACTTCCGATGCCCACCCAGAGGTGGTCCGGACCCTCAAGGACGTGCCCCGGGTGGCGGCCGTGACCGACCGGCTCACCGCCATCCAGAACTTCTGGGACTCCATGGCCGACATCATGCTCACCTACACGTTCTTTACCACGCTGCTGGCGGGCAGCATCGCCTTCGGCGTGGTGTACAACAGTGCACGCATCGCGCTCACGGAACGCTCCCGCGAGCTGGCCAGCCTGCGCGTACTGGGGTTCACCCGAGGGGAGATCAGTTTCATCCTGATCGGCGAACTGATCTTGCTCACCCTGGCCGCACTGCCCCTGGGCTACCTGGTCGGCATGGGGCTGGTCGCCGTGATCATCGCCACCGTAGATTCGGAACTCTACCGCATCCCGCTCTTCGTACCCGTCCATGTCTTTACCTTCGCCGCCACCGTCGTGCTGTTCGCCACGGCCATCTCGTCGCTTGTGGTCATGCGTCGGCTCAACCGCCTCGACCTGGTCGAGGTATTGAAATCCCGGGAGTAGCGGGCGTGAACCCGTCGGGTGGAGAGCGTCAGCGGCACCGGAGCACGGCGCGACTGGTCCCCTATCTGTTATCTTGTGCCGTACCTTGTATCGAACTCAATGACCGGACCGCCCATGGCGTCCAGATTGCGTAGAAGACTGATCACCACCATCGTGGTCCTCCTCGCCGCGGGCCTCCTTGTGCTGGGTTATCGGCCCGCGCCGGTGCTGGTGGACATGGACACCGTGTCCCGCGGGCATCTCGCCATCACGGTCGAGGACGAGGGCCGCACGCGGGTCATGGACCGCTACACCGTCTCTGCACCCCTCGCCTCCCACGCCCGGCGCATCACGCTGGAGGCCGGGGACGAGGTGACGGCGGGACAGGTGCTGGCGACCCTGGACGCCCTGGCAGCCCCTCCGCTGGATGTGCGCAGCATCCAGGAGAGCCGGGCCCGGGTGGCGGCCGCCGAATCGGGCCTGGAAACGGCGCGCGAGGAGCTTTCGGCCGCCGAGGCGCGGGCGCGCTTTGCCCGCGACGAACTGACAAGGCTCGAAGGTCTGGAGGCGCGGGAGGTGATATCGCCGAGCGACGTCGAGCGGGCCGCCGCGGAGGCCCGCCAGACGGAAGCCCTGGCCCGTTCCGCCGCCTTCCGGCTGGAGACCGCCCGGGCGCAGCTGGAAGCCACACGCGCCGCCCTGGCCTACGCAGGAGAACAGGATCCGGAGGCCTCCGGCGTGCTCGAGCTGACGGCCCCGGTGCCGGGGCGCGTCCTGCACCGACCTTTCGAAAGCGCACGCGTGGTACAGGCAGGCGATCCCATCCTGGAAATCGGCGACCCGACCCGGCTGGAAGTCGCGGTGGACGTGCTGTCCTCCGATGCGGTGCGCCTCGAACCCGGCATGCGGGTGATCTTCGAGCGCTGGGGTGAACCGCAAGCGCTGGAGGGCAGGGTCAGACGGGTGGAACCCAGGGGCTTCACCAAGATCTCCGCCCTGGGCGTGGAGGAGCAGCGGGTCTGGGTAATTGCCGACATTACCTCCGAGCCGCTGTTATGGCAGCGCCTGGGCGACGGCTACCGGGTCAACGCCCGGTTCGTGCTCTGGGAGGCCGAGGATGTCCTGCGGGTTCCCACCAGTGCCCTGTTCCGCCACCAGGGGGACTGGGCCGCGTTCCGCATCGCGGACGGCCGCGCACAGCTTGCCAGGGTGGAGATCGGCCGCCGGGGCGCGCTGTACACCCAGGTCCTGAATGGCCTGCGCGAGGGCGATCGGGTGGTGGTGCATCCTGACAGGGAGATCAGCGAGGGCGTGCGCCTGCGCGTCCGGGGGGAATGATGGCGCGACTGGCGATCGTACTGCTCGCCGTGGTCACCGCCTGGGCCAGCGCCGGCGAATCGGCCGTGCAGGCTTTGATTGACCGGGACACGCCGCCGCCCGGCGTCGTGTTCGAGCTTGTGGAGAACGATCACGAGGCCCTGCAGACACTGCTGCCCCGGATTCTGGGATACATCGATATCCTGCGGGAACATCATCCGGGGATCGGCATCGCGGTGGTGAGCCATGGCAACGAGCAATTTGCCCTCTCGCGCCCGCAAAGAGACGCCCGGGCACAGCTCCATGATGCCATCGAGGGTCTGGTCAGGGACCGGGATGTGGAAGTGGCCGTATGCGCCACCTACGCCAGCTGGCGGGATATCCCGCCGGAGGCCTTTCCGGACTACGTCCAGGTGGTCGAATCGGGACCGGCGAGAATCAACGATTTCCGCGCCCTGGGTTACCGGGTCATTCGCCTGCGTCCACCGGGAGCCGACGCCGGGCAGATCATCGATACGTGGTAGCGCGATACCGCGGGATCCCGGTCAGACACCGGACCCGCGGGCGCCCTGATCCGGTTCCGTGAGCTGAAACCGCTCCAGTATCATGGCCTGCATGGCATCGGCCGTGCTGTTGAAGACTTCCAGGAGATAGGCGTACTCCGAGTAGCCCTCGCCCGCTCGAATTGCGTCTTCAGAGAAGGCTTCCAGCCGGCCGCACAGCTGCGCCAGCAGGGCCGCGCCCAGACCCACCGCGGAACCCCTCAGGCCGTGAAGGGCCTCACGCCAGCCGGTGACGTCCCGCTCCCTCAGGGCCTCCTGCAGACGGGTGAAGTGGCCCGTCCCTTCGCGATGGAAATCGTCCATCAGTTCCCGGATGAAAGAGGGTTCAGGACTCAGGTCCAGCAAGGACCGGAAGATCTTTTCATCCAATGGCCCGGCGAGCACAGGCCCTGCCGCCGCCCCATCCCGGACGGACGCTCCGGCGCCGCCCGGCAGGCCCGCGAGCGACATCACCGCATGGGTGAGTCGCTCATCCCGAAGGGCTTCCGCCAGATACAGGTCCGCGCCTGCGTCGAGACAGGCTTCCCGGGCCCTGGCTGCCGGGTCATCGCCCAGGGCAATCAGGGGAACATGACGGGCATTTGCATCCCGGGGCCACCGGCGCAGCAGATCGATGCCGCCGTCGAACGGCGCCTTCAGGTCAAGGATCACCAGGCTGAACTCGGCGGCGCGGTGCTGATAGATTCGCAACGCCTCTTCGCAATCGTCGGCGAGGCAGACCTCGTACCCCAAGCGGGCAAGCATGCGCACGAACAGCCGCTGGCTGATGCGGTTGGGCTCCGCCAGCAGTACGCGGGGATAAGTCCGTTTATGTTGGGTGGATCGAACCGACATCTGACCTCCCCTGCCGGTTTCTCCGAAAGGCGGGTAGCGGGAAATACCCGGTCATGGCCGCCGGACCCTTGCCCGTATACAAGGCCCCGTTGACACCATCGGCAGCCACTCAGACCGGCCATACCATTGCCCGATCATCATACTATCATGTCCGTGCGCCGATCTCAGGCAGCGGCCGGATTGGCGATCTCGATGAGATTCCCGTCCGGATCACGGAAATACACCGAGATGATCGGCCCCGTGGCTCCCGTCCTTTCCACGGGACCTTCCAGTATAGGGATGCCGCAGGCCTGAAGATGGGTGATGACATCCGCGACCGCCGTATCGGCAATCAGGCACAGGTCCGCCGAGCCCGGAACCGGCCGCTGCGCCTTGGGTTCGAACTCCCGGCCCGCCTGGTGAAGGTTGATCTTCTGATGACCGAACTTCAGGGCTTTGCGCCCCTGACCGAAGGTGATCACCTCCATGCCCAGCACCTGCTCGTAAAAGGTGCAGGAGACATCGATATCCGCCACCGTGAGGACCAGGTGGTCAATGGACCGGAGACGGATCATGGGGACCCGGCATCCTCCCCGACCGTCACACCTGCCTCGGACAGGGCCTCCCGGGCTACGCGAAAGGCGTCTACGCCCGCCGGTACACCACAATACACGGCCGCCTGCAGGAGCACCTCGCGGATCTCCTCCGGCGAACAGCCGTTGCGCAGTGCGCCGATGATGTGCACCTTGAGTTCATGCGGTCTGTTGAGCGCCGTGAGCATGGACAGGTTGATCAGGCTGCGGGTTTTGCGCGGCAGGCCAGGCCGGTTCCAGATGCCGTCCCAGCAGAAATCGGTGACCAGCTCCTGCATGGGCCAGGCAAACGCATCGGCGTTATCCAGGGCCCGATCCACATAGGCGTCCCCCAGGACCTCGCGACGGGTGGCCAGGCCCTCGGGATTGAGCTTGCGTTTCATGTATCTCTCCAGCTTCGTTGGGGCGGCTGACAGCCTTCCCGGCTCAGGACTGTCCGGCCACTTCGGGGTTGGCCAGATTGCGTGGCGACCCCTCCGCGAAGGCCAGCAGGTTGTCGAATGCAGCACCGAAGTAGAGTTCGTAACCATCGCGTTCCACGAACCCCACATGGGGCGTACACAGGGCGTTGTTCAGATGCAGCAGCGGATGATCCCGCACCGGCTCGTCCTCGTAGACGTCCAACGCCGCCATGCCCGGGCGTCCCGCCTTGAGCGCGTCGACCAGGGCACCCGGGACGATGAGTTCGGCCCGGCTGGTATTGACCAGGAGCGCCGACGGCTTCATGGCCCCCAGATGGGCAGCCGTCACGATTCCCCGGGTGCCCGGGTTCAAGGTCAGGTGCAGACTGAGCACGTCGGATCGCTCGAACAGATCATCCTGGCTGTCCGCGGTATCGAACCCGGCCGCGGTGGCACGCTCCAGACTCCCTTCCCGCCCCCAGACCAGCACACGCATCCCGAAGACCCGGCCGTACTCGGCCACCAGGCTGCCGATCTTCCCGTAGCCGAAAATTCCCAGGGTGCGCCCCCGCAGGCCGGTGCCCACCCTGGTCTGCCAGCGCCCCGCCTTCATGGCGGCCACCTCGTCCGGGATGTGGCGCATGGCGGACAGTACCAGCCCCCATGTGAGCTCTGCGGCGGCGAACGGCGCACCCGTTCCCGTGGCCACGGCAATGCCTCGCCGTGTACAGGCATCCAGGTCCACATGGGCGATGCCCTTGCCTGTCTGACTGATCAGGCGCAATCGGGGCAGGCGCTCGAGCAACGCGTCGGTAATGGGGGTGCGCTCGCGGATCAGCACCAGCGCCTCGGCGTCCCTGAAGCGCTCCTCGAGCTGATCGAAATCCCGTACCGTATCGTTGTAGATCGTCACCTCGTGCCCGGACAGGCGGGAAAAGCACTCCAGGGATCTCACGCCATCCTGGTAATCATCGGGGATCACGATCTTCATGCCCTGCTCTCCGCAGTCTCGGTGGGTTCGGCCACTTCAGGCGGCGGCGCAATCCTGCGATGCCGCCCCACGCCGACAATGATCAACGGCACGAGTATCGCCGAGATCACGATGGCCACGTTGTCGTCCGGATGGAAGATCACCGGCACCGCCAGGATCAGGAACACCAGGCTCATGAGCCACCTGGCAAGCGGGCGTGCAAAGAAGCGGCCGAATACCGCATAGGTCACCCCCGCCGTACCGGCTGCCACCAGCAACGTATCAGTGATCTGGGCCCATCCGGGATTCACCACCATGTCCGAGCGGACGAAGATGGCGAAGGACATGACCGTGATGGGCAGGCAGATCTTGAGTGCCTCCCACATCGTTCGCATGAACGAGGCCTCGGCAATCTTCGCGGCCACCGCTGCCGTGAGCGAAGTGGGCGGTGACAACTCGCCCCAGATCGCCAGCAGGAACGCGAAGAAGTGTGCAACCCATGGGTCGATACCGAGGGCCCTGAGCGGTGGCACGATGATCACCGCGACAATGATGTAGGTCGCGGTGGGCGGAAGCCCCGTGCCCACCAGCCAGCCGAAGATCCACGCCATGATAATGGTGGCGATGATGTGGAACTCGCCGAGTTGCAACAGCAGTGAACCCATGCGGGTGATGAACCCGGTCACCGTGAACAGGCCGATCATGATCCCCAGGGTGGCCATCAGCAGGGTCAGATAGGACGTCATCTCCGCGTGGGTCTCGATAACAACACGCAGATTGCCCAGCAGACTCTCCTTCGCCACCGCCGGATCCTTGAGCACGTACTTGAAATACAGCCAGGTCAGTACCAGCACGGACAGGACGGCAGCGGCCGTGTACAGGGCCGCGCGCAACGCCCCGTAACCGAAGGTACTCATGAGCAGGATCAGGTAGATGATCCCGCCGAAGAAGATGACGGTGCGCGTCCAGCAGTAGAGCGGCACGGTCGGGATCTGGATGGACGTGTTGGGCAGCAACCGGACACTGAGCAGGTAGACGGCCAGGATCAGGGACACGAAGTACACGAAGGCCACGGCAAAGCCGCGCACCACCACGTCCCAATAGGGCACGCCCAGGAACTCGGCCATGAGGAAGCCCGCCACCGCCATGAGCGGCGGCATGATCAGCCCACCCATGGATGCGGCCGTCTCCACCGCCCCGGCAAAGGTGCCCGGCACCCCGTAGCGTTTCATCAGGGGAATGGTGAAACTGCCGGTCACCGCAGTGTTGGCCGAGCCCGAGCCGCTCACCATGCCCACGGAGACGGACGCCAGCACCGCTGTCTGCGGAATGGTATGACGGGAACGCCCCGCGAGGCGCCGCATCACGTCCACAAGCGCCCGCTGCGCGCCGAAACCGCTGGCCGCTGCTGCGAGCAGCAGGAAGGCCGCGATGAGGGTCAGGGCAAGCTGCGCGTAGCGTCCATACACTCCGGTGGAGAACTCCACCGTGCTGGAGGTGATCAGGCGGTTCAGATCGACGCCCGGATGCCAGAAGAAGTCGATAGGGCTGAGCTGCCCCCAAAGCGCATAGAACACCAGCACCACGTTCACCCAGAAAAGTATGGGATGAATGATGCGCGAGAGTTCCATGACCAGCAGGAACACCAGCACGCCGACGATAAAGTCGTGCTGCGTATAACGCGCCTGCCGCCAGATGGCGATATCCTCGTAATTGACCGTGAAGTAGTACATGACGTACAGGGCGACACCCAGGTACGCAATCACGATGACGTGGTTCAGCAGCGCAGGCAGGCGGGGATACAGGAAACGGTCCTGATAAAGGACCAGGATCTGAATGATCAACGCAAGCGGCACCAGGCGCACAGCCAGGTAACGCTGCCCGCCGGCACCCGTGAAGAAGTAGTGCAGCAGGGTGAAGAACAGGATCGCACCCGCCACGAAGGTCAGGTTTCGGAGTGTCAGGATGCTCTTGAGGAAGGACACAGGCAGCCCCCAGAATCCCTTAAGCGAACGAAAAAAGGGCGGGAACGTGTAATCGCTTCCCGCCCTGTGGCGCTTCATCAACTACCTGTTACTGACCGGCAATTGTCCAGCTGTCGTTCCACTGACCGTGTTCCTTGAGGAATGCCGCCAATCCCGGATGCACCGGGATGTCCGGATTGGCCGCCACACCGGCCGCCTGGGTGCCGACGAAATCGGCCGCCAGCGGACCGAATCCCGGGTCACCTTCCACGAGCACATCCACGTTCTCGTGGAGGATATCCAGGATCCGCTTCATCACGTCCGCATCGAAATCCGCACGGACATTATAGGCAAAGTAGATGGGTACGCCCCAGATGCGATCAACGCCCAGCTCCTGGCTGAAGGCCTTGGAGGGATCCACTTCCACGGGACCCAGGCCGGCGGCACGGAGCTTGTCCATCTCCTCTTCGGTGAGGTTGATGGCGGCTAGATTGGCTCGCAGCTCGGCCTCGCGCCAGTAGGTGGGCAGCGATGCCCCGGCGGTGGTGTAACCGGCGGAGCCGTCGATGGTACCGGCCTCGAACGCGTCGGCCACGGTGGAGCTGTCGATCTCCACATGATTGAACTCGTAGCCGAGCGCGGCGAAGATGCGCCGCATGTTGAGCCAGTTCATGAAGCCTGCGGGCGTGAAGAAGACGGGCTTGCCGTCGAAATCCGCATAGGAGCTGAACTCATCCTTGCGCCGGTCCGCCACCAGCATGAAGGTCTCCATGGGATAGACGTAAAGGCTGTGCACGAGCATCCCGCGCCGCGGCGTGAAATCGTCATAGGGACGACCTCCGTCGTACAGGCTGCGCATGCCCACGTCGGCGGTGTACCCGAATTCCCCTTCCCCGTTCATCACCGAGATCATGGCGCCCGAGGTGGAGGGATAGGGCTGCACGACCACCGCGAAGTCGCTGCCCAGGTTCCGCTGCAGCACGTCGGACATCACGCTGCCGACGGCATAACCGTAGGAACCCACATTGGAGGTGGCGAATCGAATGGTTTGTCGTTGCGCCTCGGCCGGCTGGATGGCCGCCATGGTGAGAGCCACTGTGCAGCCGAGCGCGACAAGCGTACTGAAGAAACGAGACTTGACCGATGACATGTTTACCTCTCCGTTATTATTGTCTGGCGCTCCGGGTAAATGGCCCCAGACACGATGCCGACGCCGCCGATCCACAGGTCGGCGGCCGATCAGGCGGAATCATGTGCGTTATACCATAACATCCTTGCCGAAGAGCCTCCTTGAACAACAGTTTAACCATAGCACAAGCCGGACGACTCATGGCCGCCCCGCCGGGACTTTCGGCGCCTTCCGGGCGGGTCGCAGTCCCCGGAGCAGCCAGCCACCCACGGCCACCACCACCGCGAGGCTTGCCAGATAGGCATGCCAGCCGAAACCGTGGTAGATAAACCCCGGCAGGAACGAACCCGTCGTCCCCCCCGCATAGTAAAAGGCAATGTAGAGCCCGTTGACCACACCCCGCTGCTCGCCGGTGCGCTGGTTGAGCACGCCGGGCGCCAGGGAGTGGATCAGGAACATGCCGGCGCACAGGACGAACATCCCGGCAAAGATCACCCAAAGGGACCCCATGGCGAAAAACACCAGGGCCAACATGAGCACCAGGACACCCACCAGCATGGTATTCATGGCCCCGCCTATCCGGCTGGCCAGATGCAGCGATACCAGCGAGACCACCACCCCCATCAGGTAACCCGAATACATCAGCCCGATGCCTCGCTCGCTGAGTCCAAGGCCCAGTTCCGTGAGCCGGAAGGGAAGGAAGTTGAGCAGGGAGGCGAATGCCCCGAATGCACAGAACACCACGCCGTACAGACGAAGAAACTGGGGCCTGCGCAGCACCGCCAGAGCCGCGCCCGGATCGACCCGCTGAAAACTGACCGCCGGATCGGACTTCAGGCGCTGCAGCAGCAGCGCGCCCAGTACCGTGGCCATCGCAAAGGCGAGAAATGACCAGCGCCAGCCGAAGCCGGCCGAAATGGCGCCGGAAAGCGCCCGGCCCAGGAACCCCCCCATCACCGTGGAGGCCACATACATGGCCATCACCTGGGGGATCCGTCCGGGTCCCGCGCTGGCCCCCAGGTAGGTCATCAGTCCCGTGAGCATGGCCGGGATGGCCAACCCCTGGATCAGGCGAAGCACGAGAAACAGGTCGAAACGGTCCACCAGGAAGACCGCTGCCTGACTGATCGCCAGAACCCAGATGGAGACCATCAGCAACCGCCTGGCCGAGACACGCTGCAACAGAAAACCGTAGGCGATGGGGGCGAGCGCCAGAGGCAGCAGGGTCACGGTGATCAACAGGGATGCGCGTGCCTCGCCCACCTGGAAGGCCTCCGAGAGCACGGGCAGCAGCGGCTGCGGCGCATACAGTGCCGCCATCACCAGGACGGTGCAGTACTGGATGGTAAGCAGGTGGGTGATGGGCAAGGGAATCTCCAGTTCTGGCACACGGCCCACAAGGCGGTGCCGGCGCGAACGGCATTACGTCAGGCCGACCGCACGGGCACAACGCAACCCGGGAAGCGCCGGGTCACCGGGTCGCAAAGACGGGTGGTGACGGTGCTCTCGGCCATCGGGCGGTGAAAAATGAAGGCAAGTATACCCGTTGATTGCCCTGCGTCTCCCCCGGGCCGGGGGTGCGTACCATACCCGCTCAGCCGGCCACGACGCGGTCCCGCCCCCCGTCCTTCGCCCGGTACAGCAGACGATCCACACGCCGGATCAAGGCATCGATATCGTCATCCTCGTGACGTCCGCACACCCCGAAGCTGCAGGTCACGCCCGAGGTGAAATCGAAATCGATGCTCTTCACCAGCCTGCGCATGCGCTCCGCCAGTTGGACACCCTCCGGCACATCAATGCCGGGGAGGATGACCACGAATTCCTCTCCACCGAACCGGATGAAATGATCCGAACTCCGCAGGTGTGCCCGTATCACGTCCACCATGCGTGTCAGGATCGTATCGCCGGCGATGTGCCCGTACGTGTCGTTGATGGCCTTGAAGTTGTCCACGTCGAACATCATGACGCTGACCGGCGTTCCGTAACGCTTCGAACGATCGAACTCGACGCTCAGCAGCCTGTACATCTGGCGCCGGTTGTAGGTGTTGGTCAGGTAGTCGTGCTCGGAGATCTCCCGAAGGCGCATCTCCATGCGCTTGCGCCGGGTGATATCGATGTTGACGATGATGGCGCCCTCGATCCTGCCGTCTTCGCCTCGTATCGGCATCGCGGAGTTCAGGATGATCTTTCGGGTGCCGTCGAAACACTCGATCTCGATCTCTTCGTCAATGGAGGTCTCCCCACGGGACAGGGCACGGGCCGCAGCCCACTCCTCTGCCCGGATCAGCTCCCCGGTGGACAGCCACCAGCCCTTGTACTCGTGGAACTGATCCATGCCCACGTAACGAGCTCCCTGCCAGATCTCCTGTCCCACCCGGTTCCCGTAGCGGATCACCCCCTGGTCATCCGTGATCCACACGCCCACGGGCAGGACGCACAGGACCTTCTGCAGAACATCGACGCGGTCCATAAGCCCGCTCATGACGGGCTCACCTCGGGGGACTGGAATGGAGGCGGCGCATCACATGCGGGCCCCGATCAGTAGGTCCGCACCTTGGGCGGAAAGCTTTCCACCGTCATGGGCTTTGTGCGCACCGGCTTGTAGTCCAGACTGTCGGAGTTCCTGAAGTAGAGCGTGTGCTTGAGCCATTGGGTATCGTCCCGATCCGGGTAGTCGATGCGGGAATGTGCTCCGCGACTCTCCTTGCGGCCCAGCGCCGACTGGACCGTGGCCAACGCACAGTCCACCAGGTTCTCCAGCTCCATGGCCTCCACGCGGGCGGTGTTGAAGACCTTGCTGTGATCCCGGAGCACCGCATCTTCCACCCGTGCGGCGATGGCCTTGACCTTCTCCACCCCCTCGGCCATGACTTCCTCGGTGCGGAAAACGCCGCAGTGGTCCTCCATCACCTTGCGAAGCTCCTGGCGCAATTGGTCCACATGCTCGCCGTCACCCTTGCGGTCCCAGCGATGCAGCCGCTCCAGTGCGGCATCCACGGACGGCTGATACAGGGGTCGGTGGTAACGATTATCCCTGAGGAAATCGATGATATGGTTGGCAGCGGCCCGACCGAACACCAGGATGTCCAGCAGCGAGTTACCCCCCAGACGGTTGGCCCCGTGCACCGAGACACAGGCCGCCTCCCCTGCCGCGTAGAGCCCCGGCACCGGGTCCTCGGGGGTATCCTTCAAGGGCGTCACCACCTGGCCAAAGCGATCGGTGGGGATGCCGCCCATGATGTAGTGGGCGGTCGGGTAGATGGGAATCGGGTGATCGATGGGATCGAGACCCAGGAACGTGATGCAGGTGTCGCGGATACCCGGCAAGCGCTGCTTGATCTTTTCGGCACCCAGGTGGGAGAGCTGCAGGAGAACGTGGTCCTTGTCCTTGCCGCACCCGCGGCCTTCCTTGACCTCGGTGTAGATGGCCCGGCTCACCACATCCCGGCTGGCCAGATCCTTGGCATTCGGGGCATAGCGCTCCATGAAGCGCTCACCGTCCCGGTTGAGCAGATAGCCGCCCTCGCCGCGCACCCCTTCCGTGATCAGCATGCCGCGCCCGGCGATGCCGGTGGGATGGAACTGGAAGAACTCCATGTCCTGCAGGGGGATGCCGGCGCGAAGCGCCATGGCCATGCCGTCGCCGGTGTTGATGAGCGCGTTGGTGCAGGTACGGTAGAGCTGTCCCACGCCGCCCGTGGCCAGCAGCGTCGTCTTGGCCTCGATAACGATGGGTTCACCCGTGAGGATCTCGAATGCCAGCGCACCGAGCACATGGCCCGACTCGTCCTGGAGCAGATCAACGGCAAAGAACTCGTCGAAGAAATGGGTCTTGGCACGGATGTTCTGCTGGTACAGGCTGTGCAGGATGGCATGGCCGGTACGGTCGGCGGCGGCGCATGTCCGGGCTGCCTGCTCCTTGCCGAAATTCTGGCTCTGGCCGCCGAAGGCCCGCTGGTAGATGTTGCCGTTGTCCAGGCGCGAGAACGGCACGCCGAAGTGTTCCAGCTCGTAGACCACCTTGGGCGCGGCCCGGCACATGTACTCGATGGCGTCCTGGTCGCCCAGGTAGTCGCTCCCCTTGACCGTATCGAACATGTGCCAGTGCCAGCTGTCCGGCAGGACGTTGGCCAGCGCCGCATTCACGCCCCCCTGGGCCGCCACCGTGTGGGAACGGGTGGGAAAGACCTTGGAGACCACCGCCACACTGGCCTCCGCATTGGCCAGCTGCAGTGCCGCACGCAGACCCGCCCCGCCGGCGCCGATGATGAGTGCGTCGAACCTGCGTACCGTTACGCCCATGAGGATGCCGCCTGAAAGAGTATGTAGATGCCCCAGATCCCGCAGAGCAGCAGAAACAGCCCCACCGTGGTCAGTACCGCAACGCGGCTGGCAAAGGGGTGAACATAGTCGACCACCACATCCCGGAGCCCGATCCAGGCATGCAGCAGCCACGCGCCCAGAAACAGCGCCGTGGCCAGCAGCACCAGGGGGTGGCTCATCCAGCCCCGCCAGGCCGCCGCGTCCGGACCGCCGCTGAACACCAGAGCCAGGAGCAGGACCAGGATATACACGCCCAGATAGAGCGCCGTGAGGCGCTGCCACAGCCAGGGCCCCATGCCGCTCATCCCCCCTCTTATAGCCATAGGACCCCCAGCAGGATCAGGGTGAGCACCGGGGCCAGGAGGAGCACCACCCAGGCCGTGCGCCGCGCCGCCATACGCTCGACGCCGATATCCAGATCAATGAACAGGTAGCGGATCCCCGCCAGCCAGTGGTGCAGCAGGCTCCACACCACCACCAGGGTCATGAGCATGACCAGGGGGTTCTGCAGCCATGTCAGGGTCTGGGCGAAGCCGGCCTCGCCCTGCATGGAGCGCTGAAAGAGCAGCAGGAACACGGGGATGGCAAGGAAGAGCAGGACGCCGGAAACTCGATGCGCGATGGAAACCACCCCGGGGATCGGGAGTCGAATCTGGAGCAGATTCAGAAACACAGGCCGACCGTCTCGGCGCATGCGGGGCACTCCTATGGTTTTTATGGGCCGGCAGGCGACATCAGACCAGGCAACGGGACACCAGCATCGTCTTTGTCCTTGTCCACCCCAAGGTTAACGTCTTAGTTCCCCCATGTCAGCTACTGACACCAATTTCGCCCTTTGGTCTAATATGCCCGGATGATCGTTCCCCTCCAGGAGATACCATGAAACCCGAGTGGAAAGCCTTTCTCACCGATGCCGGTGCCGAGTTCGACGACGGTCTGGTGGCCCACTACGGCAACGCCGAGCGGGAACGGCGGGTGGTCACCAGCGGTGACGTGATCTGCGATCTGTCCCACACGGGCCTGATCGCGGCCCACGGCGACGAGGCCGCCGCATTCCTTCAGGGCCAGTTCAGCAACGACGTGCTGCGCGTGGACAGCGGTACCAGCCAGATGAACAGCTACTGCACACCCAAGGGCCGGATGCTGGCGAACTTCCGCCTGTTCATGCGGGGCGAGAGCTATTACCTGCGATTGCATCGCGCCCTGGTGGAGCCGACGCTCAAGCGGCTGCACATGTTCGTGCTGCGCAGCCGGGTCACGCTGGAGGATGCCGACGACGCGCTGGTGCGTCTTGGCCTCTCCGGCCCGCATGCGGTTGACGAACTCAAGGCGGCCCTGGGCGCGGCGCCCGAATCGGAGGACGCAATCATACACCCGGGAGACATCACCGCCGTTCGGGTTCCGGGACCGCACCCTCGCTTCGAATGCTACGGCGAGCTGGAACCCATGATGCGCCTCTACGAGAAACTCAACGTGCGCTGTGCCCCGGTGGGCGCCGGGCCGTGGGCCCTGCTGGACATCCTGGCCGGCATTCCCACCGTCACGCCCGCCACCAGTGAGGCCTTCGTGCCGCAGATGGCCAATATGCAGCTGATCGGCGGCGTGAGCTTCAAGAAGGGATGTTACCCCGGTCAGGAGGTGGTGGCCCGCATGCATTATCTGGGCAAACTCAAGCGCCGCATGTATCGCATCTCCATCGACACGGACGATCCCCCGACACCGGGCACCGAGATCCTGGGTGCCGCCACGGATGACAAAGGGGAACCCCAGGCCGCCGGTCAGATCGTCGATGCCCAGCTGCACCCGGACGGCAACGTGGCCGCGCTGGCCGTGCTGCAGATCGCGGCCGCCGAGGCGGGCGGGCTGCGCCTGGCGGGAGACGGCGGTCCTGACGTAACACTGGAGACACTGCCCTACCCCTTCGACATGGCAGCGGCGTCCTGATGCGCTTCCTGTTCTTCCTGGTCGTCCTGGTCCTGCTCGTGTTCTGGGCGGCGTTCTTCAGCCGCCCCAACAACAAGCGCTTGTCCAATATCCTCTACATCGTCGGCGGGATCATGACCGTGCTGTTGGTGGCAGGGTGGCTGCGGCTGGTCTGATGAAGGCCGATTTGAAGCTTGAGGTTCAAGGCTCAATGTTCAAAGTTCAAAGAAACTGCTGCGCTACGATACCTTGGCGCTTCACATGCAGGCCCTTTGAACATTGAACCTTGAACTTTGAACCCTCTTTCAGCTTTCCGGCCGCATATGCGGAAAGAGCAGCACGTCCCGGATGGACGGGCTGTCGGTGAGCAGCATCACCAGGCGGTCGATGCCAATGCCTTCGCCGGCGGTGGGGGGCATGCCGTGTTCCAGGGCGCGCAGATAGTCGGCGTCGAAGTGCATGGCCTCCTCGTCGCCCGCCTCCTTCTCCTGCACCTGCCTGCGAAATCGCTCCGCCTGGTCCTCGTAGTCGTTCAACTCCGAGAAGCCGTTGGCGATCTCGCGTCCACCCACGAAGAACTCGAAGCGATCGGTAACGAAGGGGTCCTCGTCGTTGCGCCGGGCGAGCGGTGAAACCTCGGTGGGATAGGCAGTGATGAACGTCGGCTGCTTGAGGTTGTCCTCCACCGTTTTCTCGAAGATCTCGATCCACACCTTGCCCAAACCGTAGCTGTCCTTCAGCGGTATCCCCAGACCCGTGGCCACGGCCCGCGCACGTTCCGGGTCGTCCAGGTCCGCCTCGCTCACGTCGGGATTGTGGTGCAGGATCGACTCCCTGACCGTCATGCGCGTGAACGGCCGTTCGAAGTCGTAGGATTCACCCTGGTACGCGACCACCGTGGTGCCGAGCACGTCCAGGGTCAGGCCGCGCAACAGGTCTTCGGTCAGGTCCATCAGATCATGGTAGGTGGCGTAGGCCTCGTAGAACTCCACCATGGTGAATTCCGGATTGTGCCGGGTGGACAGACCCTCGTTGCGAAAGTTGCGGTTGATCTCGTAGACGCGCTCGAATCCTCCCACTACCAGGCGCTTGAGATACAGTTCGGGCGCGATGCGCAGGAAGAGCTGCATGTCCAGGGCATGGTGATGGGTGGCGAAGGGCCGCGCGGCCGCACCGCCCGGAATCGCCTGCATCATGGGCGTCTCGACCTCGAGAAATCCCCGCTGATCCAGGAAACTGCGGACATACTGAATGACACGGGTACGGACACGGAAGGTCTCCCTGACCGGCTCGTTCATGATCAGATCCACGTAACGCTGCCGGTAGCGGGTCTCGGTATCGGACAGCCCGTGAAACTTCTCGGGCAGGGGACGCACGGACTTGGTCAGCAGGCGCAGCGTGTCCACCTGCACGGTGAGCTCACCGGTCTTCGTCTTGAACAGGCTGCCCTCGGCACCGAGGATGTCGCCCACGTCCCAGGTCTTGAAATCCGAGTAGGCCCCCTCCGGCAGACTGTCGCGCTGCACGAACAACTGGATACGTCCGGACATGTCCAGGATCTGTGTGAAACTCGCCTTGCCCATGACGCGCTTGGCCATCATACGCCCGGCCACGGCCACGCGAATCGTGTTCTCCTCGAAGAACGCTCCGGGCTTGTCATCGTATTCGGCATGCAGCTCGCCGGCCATGACGTTGCGCCGGAAGTCGTTGGGAAACGCAAGTCCCCGCTCCCGCAGCTTCGCGAGTTTCTCCCGCCGCTGCGCAATCAGCTTGTGCTCGTCCTGGCCCTGCTCTTTTTCAATCATCATTCTGCCCGCTTCAAGTACTTCCCACTTCCCAATTCACCCTTCCCACTTCATTACAGTCCGCTCTTCAGCGATGCCTCAATGAACTGATCCAGATCCCCGTCCAGCACCGCCTGGGTATTGCCCACCTCCACGCCGGTGCGCAGATCCTTGATGCGGGACTGGTCCAGCACGTAGGAACGGATCTGGCTGCCCCAGCCGATGTCGGACTTGGTATCTTCGAGGGCCTGCTTCTCGGCATTCTGCTTCTGGATCTCGATCTCGTAGAGTTTGGCCTTGAGCTGCTTCATGGCCGTGTCCCGGTTCTTGTGCTGGGAACGGTCCGCCTGGCAGGCTACCACCACGCCGCTGGGCATGTGCGTGATGCGGATGGCGGATTCCGTTCGGTTCACGTGCTGTCCGCCGGCACCGCTGGCCCGGTAGGTATCCACCCGCAGATCCGCCGGGTTGATCTCGATCTCGATGCTGTCATCCACCTCTGGGGAGACAAACACCGCGGCGAACGACGTGTGGCGGCGGTTGCCCGAATCGAAGGGGGACTTGCGCACAAGCCGGTGCACGCCGGTCTCCGTGCGCAACCAACCGTAGGCATACGGTCCCTCGAACTTGATGGTCGCGCTCTTGATGCCGGCCACCTCGCCGTCGGAGACCTCCATCAGCTCGGTCTTGAAACCGCGCCGTTCGCCCCAGCGCAGGTACATGCGCAACAGCATGTTGGCCCAGTCCTGGGCCTCGGTGCCGCCGGAACCGGCCTGGATGTCCACGTAGGCGTTGGCCTCGTCCATCTCGCCGGCGAACATGCGCCGGAATTCCAGCTGCGCCACGTCGTTCTCGAACCCGGCCAGATCGGCCTCCACCGCGCCCACGGTCTCCGCATCGTCCTCGCCGGCCGCCAGATCCAGAAGATCCCTGGCGTCTCCCAGCGCCTCGTCCATGCGGGAGATCAGCAGCACCACCTCTTCCAGGCGGGCGCGCTCACGGCCCAGTTCCTGGGCCTTCTCGGGATTGTTCCAGATGTTGGGGTCTTCCAGTTCCCGGCTCACTTCCTCCAGGCGTTCACGCTTGGCATCGTAGTCAAAGATACCCCCTCAAGGCATCCACGCGGCCTTGCAGATCGTCGATCTGGGTATAAAGCGGATTGAGTTCCATGAATGCGGGTTCCGGCTCGGAAAAGCGTGAAATTGTACACCAAGTGCCTCCCGCGAATAAGGCGCGGGAGGCAATTCAAAATTCAAAATTCAAGGACACCGAACCGCATCACCCTTGAATCTTGAATATTGAATCTTGAATCGCCTCTACATGCTCGATCATGAGTTGCACACTGACGAGGCCGTGGAATTCGTTGACCTCAAGGCGGTAGGCAAGCCGCACACGGTCGCGATCCTCCGGCCAGTCGTTCCAGTCCACGTTGAAGGCGATGCCCGTGACGGGCGGTGCATCGGGTGCAGCGCGCAATTGCAGGCGAAGGTGCCGCTCGCCAAGTACGCGCCGCTCCAGCACGCGGAACTCGCCGTCGAACACCGGCGCCGGAAACCCCTGTCCCCAGGGCCCCGCATCCCGCAGTCGAGCGGCGGTTTCCAGGTTGATCTGGTGAGCAGCCAGTTCACCATCGCTATGGATCACCCCCTCCAGATCCTCCGGTGCCACTTGCTCTGCCACGATCCGGTCGAAGGCCTCGCCGAAGGCCTCCAGGTGGGCAAGCGGCAGGCTCAGACCCGCCGCCATGGCATGGCCGCCGAATCGGGTGACAAGCCCCGGATTGCGCGCGGCCACCGCGTCCAGGGCGTCGCGGATATGGAGCCCGGGTATGGACCGGGCGGAACCCTTCACCTGCCCGTCATCCGCATCCGCAAAGGCGATCACCGGGCGGTGCAGGCGTTCCTTGATGCGTGCGGCCAGGATGCCGATGACGCCCTGGTGCCACCCGGGTTCGTACAGACAGATCCCGTGCCGTTGGCCCCAGTCGTCCACCGGCTGATGGGCCAGGATCGCCAGCGCCTCGGCCTGCATCTGCGCCTCGATCTCGCGCCGGTCCCGATTGAGCTCGTCCAGGGCGGCCGCCAGGGCACGGGCCTCGATCGGGTCGTCACTCAGCAGGCAACGGATGCCCAGCGCCATGTCGTCCAGCCGGCCCGCCGCGTTGAGCCGGGGTCCGGCGGCGAAACCCAGGTCCGCGGCCACCGTGCTCCCGGGACTGCGATTGGCCACCTCCAGCAAAGCGGCAATGCCCGGGACGGTGGCCCCCGCACGGATACGGCGCAGACCCTGTTCCACCAGGATGCGGTTGTTGTGATCCAGGGGCACCACGTCGGCCACGGTCCCCAGGGCCACCAGGTCCAGCAGGTCCGCCAGGTTGGGTTCGGCGATGCCCCGGTGCGCGAACCAGCCGGTTTCGCGCAGGCGCGCGCGCAGGGCGAGCATCACGTAGAAGATCACCCCCACCCCGGCCAGATGCTTGCTGGGGAAGGGATCGCCGGGGAGATTCGGATTGACCATGGCGTCCGCCTCCGGCAGCACGGCGCCCGGCAGGTGATGGTCCGTCACCACCACCGACATGCCGGCGGCGCGTGCCGCGGCCACGCCGTCCAGGCTCGAGACCCCGTTGTCCACGGTCACCAGCACCCGCGCATTCAGAGGCGCGAGTACCGAGACGATCCCGGATGTCAGACCGTAGCCGTATTCGAAACGATTGGGCACCCGAAAATGCACATCCCGCGCACCCATCGCGGTCAGGGCCCGAAGGGCGACGGCGGTGCTGGTGGCCCCGTCGGCGTCGAAATCACCCACCACCACAATGCGCTCGTCCCGGCGCAACGCCCGTTCCAGGCAATCCACGGCCCGGTCGATGCCGGAGAGCAGCTGCGGGGCCGCCAGTCCCGCCAATCCGTACTCGCACTGTGCCGGATCCACGACTCCGCGCAGGGCAAGTACGCG
Organism: Thioalkalivibrio thiocyanodenitrificans ARhD 1; assembly: GCF_000378965.1. Taxonomy (NCBI): domain Bacteria; kingdom Pseudomonadati; phylum Pseudomonadota; class Gammaproteobacteria; order Chromatiales; family Ectothiorhodospiraceae; genus Thioalkalivibrio; species Thioalkalivibrio thiocyanodenitrificans. The sequence goes on along the minus strand of NZ_KB900536.1, from coordinate 412,540 downwards.
GCCCAGTACATCTTCGGGCAGCACGACGCCGGCGGGCAGCGTTCTCCGCCTGATGCTTCTCGGGGCCTTCATGGCGCAAACGCCGCCAACGGCCGTACCCGCCGCCACAGGCGCCAGCGCGCGCCGGGCACGAGATCGAACACGGGCCCGCAGGTGCTGTATACCCTCAGATGCCTCAGGGCGGACGAACCCAGGGCCCGGCGCAAGGGCGCAAACCAGGCGGCCTCGAGACCTTCCATGCCGGCCTGCCATGCTTCCAGGTCATCGCGGGCCACATCGCCGGACAACGTATCCAGACAAACCAGACGGGTGCCGCTTCCGGCCAATACCGGTTCGGCGGTGTCCGGCAGGGGCGCGGCCGACAGGTCAGCACACCAGGCAAGCCCCGCGACCAGCGGGTCGTCGCAGTAGATCCGGGAGAACGGCGCGTGCACCGTCCCGGGAAGCCCGCCGGCACCCCAGGGCCATACGCTGTTCACCGTGGGCAGGCCCCGCGCTTCCCGGGCCCGGTTCTCGGGCGCGTCGAACAGGAGCATCTGCAATTCATTGAGTCGCCGATGCCAGAACCGGGCATCCCCGCCAGCGGGCAGAAAGGCATTGATCGGGCGGCCCGATACCCGGGACAGGCTGACCGTGTCGGGTGTCGGCATGGATTCAGGCAGACACAGATGCCAGCAATCCGCGGTGGTGGCTTCGACCTGCAACGCGTCGTCCGCAAGATATGCATTGATCCGGCCCACCAGCGCCCGGGCTTCCTCTGTCTGGAGATGCAATTGCCCCGGATCGGTCAGCACCAGGTCCTTCATGCCCGCTTCCAGATGCACCGGATCCATGCACATCCATCGCCCGGGGTCCCGCCGGCCTGTCAGGGCCAGGCGCCTCAGTGCCCCGGCCGGCACGGGGCCGTGGACACCGAACAACGCACACAGCACCGCCTCCACGCCGGCGCCCTGCTCCTGTCCCGCATCAGCCCGGGCAAGCAGCCATTCAAGCGCCGGGTAATGCCCCACGTCACCAAAATCCGCCTGCCATCCGGCAACCCGGTCGAGCAGGCCGGGAACCACCAGGTACAGCACCGAAGGTGCGCGTTCCGGCATGGCGCTCAGCCGCCGCGCCGATCCGTCGGTTCGTCCGCCGAGTAGCCTTCATAGGGAAAGCGAACATGCCCGTAGCGGATCACAAGGACCGCAATGGCCAGCAACAGCACACCCAGCGTCACACCCACCACCTGCCAGAAATCCATACCCTTCATGTCCAGGATCAGATATCGGGCCAGGGCCACGATCGCGATATAGATCGGCATGCGCACCGGCAGTTGCCCGGACCGGAGATACACACCCACCATGGCAAGTACTTCCAGGTAGATAAACAGCAGCAGCAGGTCCGCCAGGCGCACCTCCAGTCGCTCGACCATCACCAGGACCTCCTGGATGATGGCAATTCCCGTGGCGACCGCTATGGTCGCAAGTGCTGCGTACTCCATCAGCTTCAGTGACCTGAGGCCTGCTGTACGGACGGTCGTGGGCATGGGAGGCCCTCCTCGCGGGACCGGAGCGGTGCATGGCGGTCATTGTACCCGCTCCCGACAGCCTGGGGCGGGAAAGCAACGAGACCGACTCCGTCAGGGTTCATCTGGCGGAACGGGTCTCTGCGTGCGGTATGGCGGCGGCGTTAACCGATGGGAACGAGTGGGCCCGCCGGTCCTGACGCGGGCGGATAAAGACGAAGCCTCCGGCCGGTCTCAACCTTCGTCATCGGACCTGGATCGCGCCGCCCGGGCGGACACGGAAGTGTCGTATATATCGAACCCCCAGGCCACGACACCCACCACGAGTATCAGAACGCCGAGGATCGGTGAAACCGTAATGACCAGCGCGCCCGCGATCATGATCGCCCAGATCACAATCCTGCTTCTCAGAAATCCCATCGGTTGAACTCCCCTGACTGCACGGGCAAGCGCCGATCCTACCCGGATTGTGTCAGGGCCGGCAAACACCGGGGTGCCGGGCACGGGCCAGCGGGTACCCTGGACGTATCTTCGGGCGTATCGGCTTCGCGGGAGGCACATGCGGCACGCACGATTGCGTGCCTGAGAAACCGGAGCGTAGGGATCGGGCAGAAAAGTGGTGGCGGCGGACTGCCCCGTCCATGGGGATACTTCCTCGAATATCGTCGACCGTCTTTCAAGTGTCTGGTCGGGGCGAGAGGATTTGAACCTCCGACCACCTGCACCCCATGCAGGTGCGCTACCAGGCTGCGCTACGCCCCGAGGGTTGCGAAGGATAGCCGATCCTGTCGCGGAAGGAAAGCTGCCGGGCGACCCGCGGGCCGAACCGTCCGCACCGGATCGCCGGATACCGGGAAGCTGATGGGTTGCCGCTGCGCCCACGCCCCGGAAACGCCACTCCTACCGCTTGAGCAACTGCAGGATCTCTTCCAGTTCCATACGCATCTGGCGCATGATCTGCTGGCTCTGGCTGGTGTCTTCGCGGGCCTCCTGACCCGCCAGCTTCTGCCGTGCACCGCCGATGGTGTAACCCTGCTCGTAGAGCAGACTTCGGATCTGCCGGATCAGGATCACGTCATGGCGCTGGTAGTAGCGGCGGTTTCCGCGCCGCTTGACCGGCTTCAGGGAGGGAAACTCCTGTTCCCAGTAGCGCAGCACGTGGGGCTTCACGCCACACAGCTCGCTGACCTCGCCGATGGTGAAATAGCGCTTGCCGGGTATGGCCGGCAGCTCGCTGTTATTCCCCGCTTCCAACATAGGCTTCGACCCGCGCTTTGAGTTTTTGTCCCGGGCGGAAAGTCACCACCCGGCGCGCCGAGATGGGAATTTCCTCTCCGGTCTTTGGATTGCGGCCTGGCCGCTGATTCTTGTCGCGCAGGGTGAAATTGCCGAAACCGGACAACTTCACCTGATCTCCATTCTCCAGCGCGCTTCGAACCTCCTCGAAGAACATCTCCACCAGTTCCTTGGCTTCACGCTTGTTGAGGCCCAACTCGTCGAAGAGTTTTTCGGCCATTTCCGCTTTGGTCAGCGCCATGCTTTCACGCCCTTAGAGTAGCCCCTACATCCTGTTCGAGTTGTCTGATGATTCCCTCAATGACTTCATCCACTTCCTCATCAGTAAGAGTGCGTGACAACTCCTGTAAAATCAATCCCAAAGCGAGACTTTTTCGACCAACGGGTACGCCTTGGCCCGTATATACGTCAAATACAACCAGTTCCCGCAGGGACGGAATCCCCAGTTTCCGGATGCTGGACAGCACCCGCTCAGCCGGGCAGTCCGCATCGACCACAATGGCAAGATCACGCCTGATTGCCGGGAATCGGGACTGTTCAAAGAATTTTGTCACCGAACCCCGGGTAATCACCTCCAGGTTCACCTCCATGACAAACACCGCCCGATCCAGGTCCAGGCGATCGAGCAGTTCGGGGTGGAGCGCACCGATCCAGCCGCAGGGTACACCGTTCAGGGATACGGCAGCCGACTGACCGGGATGCAATGCCGGATGATGAACGGACGCCTGGAAATGCACCTCCCCGTCCGCAAAGCCCAGCAGATTCTCCAGGTCCCCCTTGAGATCAAAGAAATCCAGATCCCGTGCCCGCTCCCCCCATTGCAGCGGCCGAAGCGGTCCGCAGGCGACTGCCGCGATCATAGATTCCTGTTTTAATTCATTGCCTTGAGATACGAACCTCAGACCCGTTTCAAATAATCTCACCCGCTCCTGCTGGCGATTGAGATTGTGCCGGAGCGCCCTGACCAGCCCCGGCCAGAGGCTGGAACGCATCACCGCCAGTTCCGATGAGATGGGGTTGGCCAGTGCCAGCGGGCGGTGATCCGGGGCGAACAGCCGTTCCCATTCGGGATCCACGAAGCTGTAGGTCACAGCCTCCTGGTACCCCAGATCCGCCATCAGGTGGCGCATGCGTGCCATCGGCACCCGGGCCTCATCCATGCGCCCGAGTTCCGGACTCAACGGGGGCACCGTGGCGGGCAACCGATCATAGCCGTGCACCCGGGCCACCTCCTCGATCAGGTCCGCTTCGATGGCCAGATCGAAGCGAAAACCCGGCGGCGTGACCCGCCACGCACCGGCCATGGGTTCCACGTGACAGCCAAGGGCCGACAACAAGCGGGTGACCTCGGTCTCGTCGATGACGGCACCCAGCACGCGGGCGATGCGCGTCGCCCGCAGCATGATGGGCGCGGCCTCCCGGGGCGCGGCACCCGTGGCTTCCACCACCGGCCCGGGTTCGCCGCCGGCAATCCCGCACAGCAGTTCCGTGACACGCTGAAGGGCCCGGGTGGGCAGCGCCGGATCCACCCCCCGCTCGAAACGATGGGAGGAGTCCGTATGCAGGCCGTGCTGACGGGCGCGGCCGGCAATGGCCATGGGCGTGAAGTGGGCGCTTTCCAGAAACACATCCCGGGTGTCCTGCCCGACGCCGCTGACCTCGCCTCCCATGATGCCGGCGAGCGCCAGGACCTTGTTCTCGTCGGCGATAACCAGATCCGAGCCGGTCAGGTTGATCTCCTGCCCGTCCAGCAGCACGAGATTCTCATCATCCCGCGCGCGCCGGACCACGATCCCGCCGTCCAGGCGCGCCAGATCGAAGGCGTGCATGGGCTGGCCCAGTTCCAGCATCACGTAGTTGGTCACATCCACCAGGGGACCGAGGCTGCGGATGCCGGCCCGGCGCAGCCTTTCCCGCATCCAGAGCGGTGTCTCGGCCCCCGGATCCACACCGCGCACCACGCGGCCCGCATACACGGGACAGTCCGCCGCCGCCTCGATGCTGACCGGTACCCGGTCATCCACCACGGCGCTGACCGGCGCGATGCCGGACACCCTCAGGGGCCTGTCGGTGAGCGCCGCCACCTCTCGGGCAACCCCCGCCATGCTCAGGCAGTCGGCCCGGTTGGGCGTGAGGTCCACCTCCAGCACGAGGTCATCGAGACTCAGGGCCTCGCGCACATCGGTGCCCGGGATCAGATCCGCCGGCAGGGGCATGAGACCCTCGCTGGACTCGGCCAGGCCCAGTTCCTTCGCGGAACACAGCATGCCGAAGGATTCCACGCCGCGCAGCCTGGCTTTCCTGATTCTGAAATCCCCGGGCAGCATCGCGTCCACCCGGGCAAAAGGCACATGCATGCCCTCGGCCACGTTGGGTGCCCCGCACACCACCTGCACAGGCTGGCCGGAACCGTCGTCCACCTGACAGACCCGCAGCTTGTCCGCATCCGGGTGCGGCGCCACCTGGCGCACGAGACCCACCACCACCCCGGAAAAATCCGGTGCGGCCGGCTGGATGCTGTCCAGCTCCAGACCCGCCATGGTGAGCCGATGCCCCAGTTCCCCGGGCGTCAGCCCGTGGTCCACCCACTCCAGAAGCCACTGATTGCTGATTCTCATGCTTGTCGCTCTTTTGGTAAACCAATGGACATAATGAACAGGATTTCGCAGGATTCACAGGATCTAAATATAATTAAAACAAATAATTACATTAATTATTTAAACGATTATGTTAATCATGAAAAAATCCTGTCCATCCTGTCCATTCGATCTTTAAGATCACGCGAACTGCCGCAGAAACCGGATGTCGTTTTCGAAGAACAGCCGCAGGTCATTGACGCCGTAGCGCAACATGGCCATCCGCTCCACGCCAAGGCCGAAGGCGAATCCTGTGTAGCGCTCGCTGTCGATGCCCACGTGGGCGAACACGTTCGGGTGTACCATCCCGCAACCCATCACCTCCAGCCAGCCGGTGTGACTGCAGACCCGGCAGCCGTCCCCGCCACAGTGCATGCACTGGATATCCACCTCTGCTGAAGGCTCGGTGAAGGGGAAATAGGACGGACGGAACCGGGTCTTGAGATCCGTCTGCTCGAAAAAGGCCTGCAGGAAGGCATCCAGTACGCCGCGCAGGTGCGCGAAGGTCACATCCTCGTCCACCAGCAGGCCTTCCACCTGGTGGAACATGGGGCTGTGGGTCAGATCGGAATCACAGCGGTACACGCGTCCGGGGGCAATGACGCGAAACGGCGGTTCGCCGGATTCCATCACCCGTACCTGCACCGGCGAGGTATGCGTGCGCAGCAGCAGTCCGCCGTCGAAGTAGAAGGTGTCGTGCATGGCACGGGCCGGGTGATGGGCCGGAATGTTGAGCGCCTCGAAATTGTGGTAGTCATCCTCCACTTCCGGCCCCTCCGCCACCTGAAAGCCCAGGCGGCCCAGCAGGTCGATGATGCGCTCGATGGTGCGGGTGACCGGGTGAAGGCCGCCCACCGCCTGGCGTCGGCCCGGCAGGGTCACGTCCACGGACTCCCCGGCCAACCGCTGCCGGCGTTCGGCGGATGCGAGCGCTTCCAGGCGGGTGGCCAGCGCATCGTTCACCTGCTGCTTGGCCCGGTTGATGGCCTGTCCCGCCGCCGGGCGCTGTTCGGCAGGCAGCTTGCCCAAGCCCTTGAGCTGTTCGGTGAGCAGGCCCTTCTTGCCCAGATAGCGCACTCGCAGGGCATCGAGCGCCTGGGTGTCTGCGGCCCGGTCGATGGCCTCGAGGGCCTCGCGAATCAGGTTCTGGAGTTCCTCCACAACGGGTCCCCCTCGGGTTGAAAATAAAAAGGGGAAAGGCCAGGCCTTTCCCCTCTCGAGCGTCCATCGGGCCCGCGTTTCACGGATCCCGACACATGCGCACGCGGACGTTACGCCGCCAGGGCAGCCTTGGCCTTTTCGGCAATCTGCCCAAACGCGTTGATGTCGTACACCGCGAGATCGGCCAGCACCTTGCGGTCGACCTCCACATTGGCCTTGTGCAGACCGTCCATCATGCGGCTGTAAGACAGACCGAACTGACGCGCGGCCGCGTTGATGCGCACAATCCACAGCGCCCGGAACTGACGCTTGCGCTGACGGCGGTCACGGTAGGCGTACTGGCCGGCCTTGGTGACTGCCTGAACGGCAACGCGGTAGACGTTCTTGCGCGCACCATAATAGCCCTTGGCCTTTTTCAGGACCTTCTTGTGACGGGCGTGGGCGGTGACGCCTCTCTTGACTCGTGACATGGCGGTGTCTCCTTATGCGTGAGGCAGCATCTGGCGCACGGATGCCTTGTCGCTCTCGGCAATCATGCCGGTGGAGCGAAGGTGACGCTTGCGCTTGGTGCTCTTCTTGGTAAGGATGTGCCGCCGGTGGGACTGGGCTCGCTTGAACCCGCCCGAACCGGTGGGTTTGAACCGCTTGGCGGCTCCCCGGTTGGTCTTCTGCTTGGGCATGTTTGCTCTCCTGAATCAAAAGGCCGGAGCAATGCCCCGCCTTGGTCGCTGTATCCCCCGTCGGCCGCCCTGGCGCCGAACGTGGGCTGTGTCATTCATTTCTTCGGTGTAAACACCATCACCATCTGGCGCCCTTCCATCTTGGGCCGCTGCTCGACGGTGGCGATCTCGCTCAGATCGGCCTCGATGCGTTCCAGCAGCTTGGCGCCCAATTCCTGGTGGCGCATCTCGCGACCCCGGAAACGGATGGTGACCTTGGCCTTGTCGCCGTCGTTGATGAACCGGTTCAGGTTGCGAAGCTTGACCTGGTAGTCACCCTCATCGGTCCCGGGCCGGAACTTCACTTCCTTGATCTGTATCTGCTTCTGGTTCTTCTTCGCCTGCTGGGCCTTCTTGCTCAACTCGAACCTGAACTTGCCGTAGTCCATGACCCGGCAGACCGGCGGTTCCGCGTTCGGCGAGATCTCCACCAGGTCCAGTTCAGCCTCTTCGGCGATTCGCAATGCCTCTTCGATGGACACGACCCCCACGTTCTCCCCGGTCGTGTCGATCAGACGGACCTCGGGGCAGGTGATCTGTTCGTTGAGACGAGTCTCTTTTCCAGCGCTGATACGTTAATCCTCCAAATGAGAGCGGCCGCGGCTCGCGATCTCACCGGAGAGGCGCCGGGCAAGATCGTCCAGATCCATGCTTCCCAGGTCCTCGCCGGCTCGCGTGCGCACGGCCACGGTTTTCGTCTCCATCTCCCGGTCACCCAGGACCAGCAGATAAGGGACGCGTTGTAGCGTATGCTCGCGGATTTTAAAGCCAATTTTCTCGTTTCTCAAGTCCGTCTCCACCCGCAGGCCCCGATTGCGCAGGCTTTCGGCCACTTCCCGGGCATAATCGTCCTGCCGATCGGTGATGGTCAGCACCTGCACCTGCACAGGGGCCAGCCATAATGGGAACAGACCGGCATAGTGCTCGATGAGCACCCCGAAGAAACGTTCCACGGAGCCCAGCAGGGCCCGGTGGATCATGATGGGGCGGTGCCGGCTGTTGTCCTCCGCCACGTACTCCATCCCGAACCGCTCCGGCAGGTTGAAGTCCAGCTGCACCGTGGAACACTGCCATTCCCGGCCGATGGCATCCCGGATCTTGATGTCAATCTTGGGGCCGTAGAAGGCACCGCCGCCCTCGTCCACCGAGTAATCCAGGCCCTTCTTTTCCAGCGCCGCCCTGAGGGCTGCGGTGGCGTGCGTCCAGATCTTCTCGGAACCCACCGCCTTGTCCGGGCGGGTGGAGAGATTGACCTCGTAGTCGTCGAAACCGAAGGCCCGGAGCACATCCAGCGTCAGATCGAGAATGCGCAGGATCTCGTCCTCGATCTGGTCCTCCCGGCAGAAGACATGGGCGTCGTCCTGGGTGAACCCCCGAACGCGCATGAGACCGTGGAGGGCGCCGGACATCTCCCGGCGGTATACCGTGCCCATCTCCGCCCAGCGCAGCGGCAGGTCCCGGTAGGAATGCAGCCGGTCCTTGTACACCAGCACGTGGAACGGGCAGTTCATGGGCTTGAGCTGGAACGCCTGGGTGTCGTCCTCCATCGGCTCGTACATGGACTCCGCGTAGAAGTCCGCATGCCCCGAGGTCTTCCACAGGTCCAGGTTGGCGATGTGCGGGGTGTAGAGGAACTGGTAACCGGCCCGCTCATGCATGTCGAACCAGAAATCCTCGATCACCCGACGGATGCGCGCACCCTTCGGGTGCCAGAACACCAGCCCGCCGCCGGCCTCATCCTGGATGGAGAACAGGTTCAGCTCCGTGCCGATACGCCGGTGGTCCCGGCGCTCCGCCTCGGCCAGGCGATGGAGGTAATCCTCCAGCTGCTGCTTGTCGGGCCAGGCGGTGCCGTAGATGCGCTGGAGCATTTCGTTGGCGGAATCGCCGCGCCAGTAGGCGCCGGCCACCTTGGTCAGCTTGAAGGCCTTGAGCTTGCCGGTACTGGGCACGTGGGGGCCGCGGCACAGATCGATGAAATCTCCCTGCCGGTAGAGGGAAATGGTCTCTCCCGCGGGGATGTCCTCGATGATGCGGGCCTTGTACTCCTCGCCCTGCCCCCGGAAGAAGTCCACGGCCTCGTCCCGGTCCATGACCGAGCGCGCCACGGGCAGGTCCTCCTTCGCCAGCGCCTTCATGCGCGCCTCGATCTTCTCGAGGTCTTCCGGATGGAAGGGGCGCTCGAAGGCGAAGTCATAGTAAAAACCGTCCTCGATCACCGGCCCGATGGTCACCTGGGCCGAGGGAAACAGGTCCTTCACCGCCTGGGCCAGCAGGTGCGCCGTCGAGTGACGGATGATCTCCAGGCCCTCCGGGTCGCGGGCGGTGACGATGGCAAGCTCGGCATCGTCCTCAATACGGTGGCTGGTATCCACCAGACGCCCGTCCAAGCGCCCGGCCAGGGCGGCCTTGGCGAGCCCGGGGCCGATATCCGCCGCCACGTCGCGCACCGTCACGGGACCATCGAAGCGCCGTTCACTTCCGTCGGGGAGGGTAATCAGGGGCATGTCTGTCTCCTGCGCCGGCCGGTACGAAGGGTCGTGCGCTGCTTGTTTGGCAAAGAAAGGCTGCAAGTCGATCAGCCGTACCGGAGCGGTTTCTGTTCCGGATGACTGTCGCTTGCAGCCCGCACTGCAGTCCTGGTAGGCGCGATTGGACTCGAACCAACGACCCCCACCATGTCAAGGTGGTGCTCTAACCAGCTGAGCTACGCGCCTGCGTTGGAACCCGGGATCTTACCATCGCCACGCGCCCCCGACAACGCCAGGGCCCGCCCGCACACTGCCGGCAGCCGCCGGCTCCGGCGACGTCGGGGCGCCCCGATCAGAGGGCACAGGTGCGAAAACCGGCGATGATGTCGTTGCGATCCGGGGTGAAGAAATTGCGATGGCCGTTGTGAATCAACCGGCTCCGGGTTGCCCATCCGCCGCCGCGCAATACCCGCCGCTGCTCCGCGAACCACGGGGCGGAGTAGTCCGCGTAGAGATCGGCCTTGAAGCCGGGAAACGGCCCGAAGACGGAGGCTGTCCATTGCCAGACGTTGCCCAGCATCTGCCGGCATCCCAGGGGGCTGTCGCCCTCGGGGAAGGCAGCGACGTCCACGCATCCGAGCCGGTCACCGTCCAGATTGGCCGGTACCCGGCCAGCCATGGTGTCGCCCCAGGGAAAGCGCCGCTTGCCGGGCAGCAGCCCCCGGCCGTCGCCGGCCGGTACCCGGCTGGCCGCGACCTCCCACTCGGCCTCGGTGGGCAGCCGGCGGCCCGCCCAACGGCAATAGGCATCGGCTTCGTAAGCGCTGACATGGCTCACGGGCTGGCAGGGCGGCAGGGTCAGCCAGCGGTCAAACCAGCGCACCTGCCAGTGCCCGTCGGCATGGTGCCAGTACACCGGGGCGTCGAGCCCCGCCCGGCTGCGCCACGCCCAGCCCTCCTCGCTCCAGAACTCACGGCGCCGGTAACCCCCGTCCTCCACGAAGGCACGAAACGCCTCGTTGGTGACCGGTGCTCTGGCGATGCTGAAGGCCGGCACATCCACCGCATGGACTCCCTTTTCGTTGTCAAATCGAAAGGGCACGGTCTCGTCGGAACCCAGCTCATGGATGCAGCCCGGGATGTGTACGTCACCGTCCAGGGGACCGGCGTGTTGAGCCGGCGACACGCCCGAAATTGAACCCATGTCCGGAGGAGGGTACGCGAGCGTCTGCCGTGTATAGGCAAAGGCCTCTCCGTGCATGTCTTCGTGGAAGGTGGTGAGCTGGTAGACGTAACTCTGCGCCTCGCTGGCCAGCCCGTCGGGCAGCCGTTCAATCATGGCATCCTGGACCGTGCGCAGATAATCGAGCGTGTCTTCCCAGTCCGGCAGCGGCAGACCCCAGCGCGCATCATGCTCTATGCCGCCGGAATCGTAGAGCGCTTCGGCATCGGGATGCCGGTAGTCCAGGCCGTAAAGCGTCCGCAGGGCGAAGTGATCGTGAAAGAAGCCCACGTGGCCCACTTCCCACAGGGGAGGATTCACAATGTTAAGCTTGGGCCCGAGCGCCTGCTCGCCGGTCAGATCCCGGGTCAGGGCGAGCGTCCGCTTCCGGGCATCGCCCAGCATCTCGATGAGGTGATCTGCAGGCACGCGATGGGTGGCAGGCACATCCATTGGAATTCAAACCCCCGGTCGAATGGCAACAGTCACATGGACATCGCACTGATCACGCCGGCCAGGCCCGGCACACGCTCGGGCAACCGGGCCACGGCCACCCGCTGGGCGAAGTTCCTGCGCGATCTCGGTCATCGGGTCCGCGTCTCCACGACCTATGACGGGCGCGATGCCGGGATGATGATCGCATTGCATGCATGGCGCAGCGCGGACGCCGTCCGTGCCTTCCGTGACCGCCATCCGCACCGGCCGCTGATCGTCGTGCTGACGGGAACGGACATTTACCGGTTCCAGTATTCCCACGCCGAGACCACTCTGGCAAGCATGGATCGGGCGGACGCCCTGATCGGCCTCCATGACCGGGTCCATGAAGACATTCCGGCCCGTTTCCGTACCCGGTTGCATACCGTCCTGCAGTCCGCCGATCCCCTGCCCCGGCGCCTGCCCCCGGTCAGATCCCGCTTCGATGTCTGTGTGGCCGGACATCTTCGCGAGGAAAAGGATTCGCTGCGTCCGGCCTATGCCGTGCGTGATCTGCCGGCGGGTTCGCGGCTGCGGATCGTTCTCATGGGCCGCGCCCATGACAGCGAATGGGAAGCCGCCGCGCTGCAGGAAACCCGCATCAATCCGCGCTTCGTCTGGCGCGGCGAAGTGCCTCACTGGCAGGTACGCCGCCTGATGGCCCGGGCGCGGCTCATGGTGATAAGTTCCATCATGGAGGGCGGCGCCAACGTGGTCTCCGAAGCGTGCGTGGCGGGCCTGCCCGTCATCGCCTCCGACATCCCGGGCAATATCGGCCTGCTGGGCGAAGACTACCCGGGATATTATCCGGTGGGTGACACGGCGGCACTGCGGAAACGCCTGCTGCGCGCCGAGGGCGATCCGGACTATGTGGAGTCCCTGCGCCGGAGCTGCGAGGCCCGTGCCCCCGCCTTTCGGCCGGAGGAGGAGAAGGCTGCGCTTGAGAACGTGGTCGGGCATTTGTCCTGACGTGCCGGTCATGGATTGAGGACGATGGGTTCCAGGGCATCGCTCCGGGCGAGCACCCGGCCAATGACGGCCGCGTCGGAATACCCCAGCGCCCGCAACGCCTGCACGCAGGCTTCCGCCCGATCCGCGGGCACACTGGCCAGCAGGCCGCCTGCGGTCTGGGGATCGAACACCAGCGGGTAACGGGGATGGTCCGCCATGTCCGCCTGGTTGCGAAGCGCCCGGCTCAGACGCACGTTGGCGGGCTGCAGGGAACTCATGATCCCCCGGGCCACGGTCTCCTGCGCGCCCTCCAGGAGCGGCAGCGCGGTGAGATCCAGTTCGGCGTCAACGCCGGACGGCCGCGTCATCTCGACCAGATGTCCCAGCAACCCGAATCCGGTGATGTCCGTACACGCCGTGGCGCCGTGTTCTCGCAGACACGCGGCAGCCTGCCGGTTTGACTGGATCATGGAGGCGAGGGCGGAATCGATCCAGCGGCCCCGGGCGGCCAGCCTCGCGTGCGCGGCGAACAACGTGCCTGTCCCGATGGGTTTGGTGAGCAGCAACACGTCACCCGCGCGCATCCCCCCCTTGCGCAGGAGGGCGTCCTCGTCGACCAGCCCGTTCACGGCAAACCCCAGGGCCAGTTCCCGGCCCTCCCCGGTGTGGCCGCCCACCAGCGCGCAGTTCGCATCGTTGAGGATTTCGATGGCCCCCGACATCATCTGGAGCACTACGTCCTCTATCTTGGACTCCAGCCCCGTGGGCACGGTGGCAATCGCCGTGGCCGACTGTGCCTCCGCGCCCATGGCAAACACATCGCCCAGGGCATGATTGGCCGCGATCTTGCCGAACAGGTACGGGTCTTCGATGAACGCACGGAAGAAGTCCACGGTCTGCACCAGGGCCTTGCCCTCCGGCACGCGCAGCACGGCGGCATCATCCGGCGCGTGGAGACCCACGAGCACATCGTCACGATCCACCGGCGTGAGCAGGCCAAGGGTGCGGGACAGTACGGATGCGCCCACCTTCGCGCCGCAACCCCCGCAGCGCATGGCCACCGCGGAGATGGCCTGCACCGCCTCCTCCCCGTCCAGCCGCACCGAATGCCATGCATCGTCCCTGTCGGTGTCCATGGGCGGGAGATCATTGAACCGGGCCATGAACCGGCGATCGATCCGGTCCTTCCAGCGCCACACCCACGCCCCCTTGAATCCGATGGGGCCGCGGGACGCCACCGCGTACCGTTCTCCGGTGCTGATCAGGGCAAGCCAGTGACGCTGGGGCCGATAGGGCCGCAGTGCCCGCCCGGTGACCGCGCGCCTCAGGTTGTCCGCCAGCGGCCGAGCCTGACGCACGGCAAACACACCGGCCTTCTCCCGCGGATGGTTGACCATCGAGGCAATATCCCCCGCGGCAAAAATCTCTGGATCCGTGACGGTCTGCAAGGTATCGGTGACCCGAATGAAGCCGTCGTCATCCAGTTCGAGCCCGGTATCCCCAAGCCAGCGCGCCCCGCCCGCCCGCGTGATCCAGACGACCTCATCGGCGTCGAAGGTACCGGATTCGACGGTGCGCAGGCATCCGTCACCCACCTGCTCCACCTCCGCGGCCGTATGCAGGACCACACCCCGCTCGGCCAGGACCTGCTCGAACACCCCGCGCACACGGGCATTGTGCGTGGGCAGAATGTCGGCACTTCGGCTGAACAGATGGAACTCCAGTTCCCCGGGGTCACGCCCCTGGGCGGAAAGCTCCCTGCGCAGCCGGTACTGCATCGCCAGCGCCAGTTCGACGCCGCCGGCGCCCGCGCCAACCACTGCGATGCGTCTCCTGCCGGGGTGTTCCTTCACCCGGTGCAGCAATGCCTGCCAGCGGTCATTGAAGCGGTGAATGGGCTTTACGGGGACCACGTGCTCGTGCGCACCTGTCACGTGCCCCAGTTGCGGCGTGGATCCGATATTGATGGACAGCTTGTCGTAGGGCACGGGCGGTCTTTCCCGGCAAAGCACGGTCCGTGCGGACCGGTCCAGGCCCACGGCCTCATCCCGGTAGAAACGGGCGCCGGCGAACTCCGCCAGCCGGCTCAGATCGATATGGATGTCGTCGAAATCGTAGTGTCCGGCCACGTACCCCGGCAGCATGCCGGAATACGGCGTGTGGGTATCCCGACAGATCACCGTCAGACGCACGCCGGGCACCGGCTTCATGCCGAAACGCTTGAGGACCCCCACATGGCTGTGGCCTCCCCCGATCAGCACTATATCCCTTAGAACCGGCCGGTCCGGTTTCTGCATGGACAATTCTCTCTGGTTACAGGTAATGCGTGGATTCAGGCCCGAGCAACCTCAACCGGGGAGCGTCCGGATCTCGACCTCACCGTGGAGCGTGCGATGCACCGGGCACTTGTCGGCAATCTCCAGCAACCGCTTGCGCTCCGCATCAGAGAGTTCGCCTTCCAGGATGATGCGCCGGGTGATCAGGTCGAGCCGGCCGGTTTGCGTCTCGCACGCCTCGCAATCCCTGGCGTGAATCCTGTCGTGCGTCAGGCTCACCTGCACACGGGTCAGGTCCAGCCCCTTGCGCCGGGCGTACATGCGCAGCGTCATGGAGGTGCATGCCCCGAGTCCGGCCAGCAGGTAGTCGTAAGGGCCCGGACCCATGTCAGCACCGCCGGCACTCTCCGGCTCGTCGGCAAACAGCCGGTGACGGCCCACCCGCACCTGTTGTGCAAGGCCGTCCGGCGTTAGTTCCTCCACCGTCACGCCACCATCCCCGCCGGCCTCATCGGCCGGATCGTCCCGGTCCGGCAGGTAACGGGCCGCCCACGCGGCGATCACCCCGGCCGCGTACTCCGCATCCTCGGGCTTGCTGAGCAGATGGTCCGCATCGTCCAGTGAGACGTAGCTCTTTGGGTGCCTGGCATGCTCGAAGATTCGCCGGGCATTGTCCACGTCCACCACGGCATCCACAGGGGAATGCATGACCAGCAGGGGACGCTGCAGCTGACGAATGTGCCTGGCCTGGTTCTGGTCGCGCGCATCTTCCAGGAACTGACGGCGGATCCGGAACTGGCGTCCAGCCAATGTGACGGTGGCCTCCCCCTCGGATTCGATGACCTCCAGCTTGTCCGAAAAATGATCGAGCACGTGCTCCGGATCGAACGGGGCACCGATCACCCCGACCGCGGCGCACTCCGGCAACTCGCCGGCGGCGGCCAGGACCGCCGTGCCCCCGAGGCTGTGCCCGATGAGAATGGAGACCGGGCGTCCGCTTTCGCGCATGAAACGCGCCGCGGCCAGAAGGTCCGCGACATTGGAACTGAAACCGGTATTGGCGAATTCTCCCTCACTCGCCCCGAGCCCCGTAAAATCGAAGCGCAGGGTGGCGATGCCGCGCTCGGTCAGCGCGGCCGCGATTCGACTCGCCGCGCGGATATCCTTTCCGCAGGTGAAACAATGCGCGAAAAGCGCCCAGGCCCGCGGTTCTCCCGGCGGCGTATCCAGCCTCGCCGCCAGTGTGTGTTCGTCCGCTCCGGGAAAATCGATCCGCTGGCCCGCCATGCCAACCCCTCCGCTATATCAATGAGTGGTCCACCGGTGCGACCGTTCGTTCCGGTCGTGGGTGGCAGCCTTGCGCCCGGCCCGCACCGGAGCTGCCGGCCGATCAGCCGATCGGCGTGATTGCACAACGGCAACAACGGCTGTTGAGCCGCCTCATGGTGTGCAGGTCCGAAACCGGACGTGCACGGACTACCGCATGTGGGCGCCACCGTTGAGCGTGTGCAGTGCGCTCGTTTCCACCATAGCACAGGGCCATGGAACGGTTGAGTGCGGTCAGACCGAACAACTCGGGACATCCGGTCGGCACCGGCACATTCTCACACACCATGTGTGTTCATGTTCAGACCCGCAACAGTGCACTGCCAACGATGCGAGGCACACGGGAAACGCGGGGGCCACTTCAGCGGGAATCGCTCATTCGACCCTGCACTGTGCCCCTGCCCAGGGCCTCGAGTGTTCGATGATCCGTCTTGTCAGGACCGGATTACCAGCCGATGAATTCGGCCGCCAGATCGGCCACATCGTCGGCGAAGAAGTCACGGAAAAAGTGCTCGGCCCCGTCTACAACCCCATATTGGATGTGGGCTTCGCCCTTCAGCTCCGCCATTCGTTCAGGAAGATCGGCCACGGTAGCGTCCTCGCTGCCGGCGATCACAAGTACCTGCATGTCCATCCCGGGCAGCAGCGCGGGCGTGTCGAAATCAGGGTTATCCGCATAGTAGGAGGCCACAGCCGCCGCACTGGCGTTGGCACCCTCGCAGTACAGAAACCCGATGTCCTCGATGAGGGTGTCCGGCTGGCCCATGCGCATGAGTTCCGCAGCCTGCTCGTAGACCCGTGCCAGCGGCGCACCATAGCGCTCCTCATACGCCCGGGCGGTGGCAGCATGATCGGCGGTTGCCGGAGCGATGAGCACCGCGTGTTCCACGCCCTGCGGCTTGTGTTCTGCCGCATACCACGCCATCTGGGCACCACCCCGGGAATGGGCCATGAGGGCCACCCTGCCCGCACCCTGTTCGTTCAGCCACCCCATCCACATATCCAGTTCCGCCAGCGCGTCCTCGTGGCGATGCACGTGATCGATTGCGCAGTCGACCATGCCCTCCCGGGCATCGATGCCCAGGCTCAGGTTGATGGAGAGGCTGTTATAGCCCCGCTCCGCCATGAGCCCCTGCAGACTCTCCATGATCTCCATGCGCCCGTGGGCCATGGTACCGTGGAGCATCAGGATCACGCCATCCTCCAGGGACTTGCCCGAAGCCATCTCCAGGTGAGCGATGTGCGTCAGGCCGTCCCTTTCCAGTTCCACCCGCTCGGCGGCCTGGACAGCCGCGACTGTGAGAAACGCGGCGCCCGTCAGGGCCAGAAGGGATGTCTTGCAGATATGTCGGTACATGCTGGATATCCTCTGGAAGTTGCTATTTTTTCTTGTTTGTCCGCCCGGCAGGGGGAGCCCGACTGGAAAGCAGCGGGACCTTTGCCGGATAATGCCCGTCCATTACGAGTCCATCAATTCACAATCGTTCCCGATTCTCTCAAGGTATCCATGGCTCAATACATCTACACCATGAGCGGTGTGGGCAAGGTCGTCCCGCCCAAGAAGGAAATCCTCAAGGACATCTCCCTGAACTTCTTCCCCGGCGCCAAGATCGGCGTGCTGGGTTACAACGGCGCCGGCAAATCCACCCTGCTGCGCATCATGGCCGGCGTCGACAAGGAGTACGTGGGCGAAGCCCGTCCTCAGCCCGGCATACGGATCGGTTTCCTGCCCCAGGAGCCGCAACTCGACAGCGACAAGGACGTGCGCGGCAACGTGGAGGAAGGCGTCGGCGAGACCAAGGCCCTGGTGGACCGCTTCAACGCCATCGCCGAGGCGTTCGCCAACCCGGACGCGGACTTCGACGCCCTGTTGGCCGAGCAGGCGGAGTTGCAGGACAAGATCGACGCCGCCGGCGCCTGGGACCTGGAGCGAAAGCTCGAGGTGGCGGCCGATGCGCTGCGCCTGCCGCCCTGGGAGGCGGACGTCAGCACGCTCTCCGGCGGTGAGCGCCGCCGCGTGGCGCTGTGCAAACTGCTGCTGTCCAACCCGGACATGCTGATCCTGGACGAGCCCACCAACCATCTGGACGCCGAGTCGGTGGCCTGGCTGGAGCGATTCCTGCAGGAGTTCCCGGGTACCGTGGTGGCGGTGACCCATGACCGTTACTTCCTGGACAACGTGGCCGGCTGGATTCTGGAGTTGGACCGCGGTCACGGCATCCCCTGGGAAGGCAACTACTCCTCCTGGCTGGAGCAGAAGGAGAAGCGCCTGGAAATGGAGGAGAAGCAGGAAAGCGCCCGGCGCAAGAACATGGAGGCGGAGCTGGAATGGGTGCGTTCCAATCCCAAGGGGCGCGGCACCAAGAGCAAGGCGCGCCTCAAACGCTTTGAGGAACTGTCGTCGCCGGACTACCAGAAGCGCAGCGAAACCAAGGAAATCTACATCCCGCCGGGCCCTCGCCTGGGTGACGTGGTGGTGGAAATGGACGGCATCACCAAGTCCTACGGTGACCGCGTGCTCTACGAAGACCTCTCGTTCAGCATCCCCCGGGGCGGCATCCTCGGGATCATCGGCCCCAACGGTGCCGGCAAATCCACCCTGTTCCGCATGATCGTGGGGCAGGAGCAGCCGGACAGCGGCGACATCCGCGTGGGCGAGACGGTACAGGTGGCTTATGTGGACCAGAGCCGCGATGCGCTCGCCGCCGAGAAATCGGTCTGGGAGGAGATCTCCAACGGCCAGGACATCATCCAGGTGGGCAACTTCCAGATGCCCTCGCGGGCCTATGTGGGCCGCTTCAACTTCAAGGGCTCCGACCAGCAGAAACTCATGAAGGAGCTCTCCGGGGGTGAACGCAACCGGGTTCATCTGGCCAAGCTGCTGCAGAGCGGCGGCAACCTGCTGCTGCTGGACGAGCCCACCAACGATCTGGACGTGGAGACACTGCGCGCCCTGGAAGAGGCTCTGCTGGACTTCCCGGGTTCCGCGGTGGTGATCTCCCATGACCGCTGGTTCCTGGACCGCATCGCCACCCATATCCTGGCCTTCGAGGATGACGGCAGCGTGGTGTTCTTCGACGGAAACTACACTGAGTACGAGGCCGATCGCCACAAGCGACTGGGCAGCGACGCGGACACCCCCCACCGCATGAAGTACCGGCGGCTGCAGCATTGATTGGGGATTCGTCGGCCGAAGCGAGGACGCAGGGGCAGGGAATTGGTTGATCCCGGTCAGTAAACCCGAGGGGATTACATGGTTTACTGAATGTTATGCCACAGGTTTCGAGTCGATCATCATGACCACGCTATCCGCACCGGGGACCGCCGACGCCTGCTCGGTGAGTATGGCCCCCCTGCCCCTGGTAACCCCACATGCAGATCACCCGCCGTACTGACTTTGCCCTGCGCGTCCTGATCTACCTCGCGGTCAACCCGGACCGGTTGAGCCGGATCTCGGACATCGCCGAGGCCTACCAGATCTCCCGCCACCACCTGGTCAAGGTCGTCCATGAACTGGCCGGACTGGGCCATATCCGGACGTTCCGTGGCAAAAGCGGCGGGATGCGCCTCGCAAGACCCGCCGAAGAGACACGCGTGGGTGATGTGGTCCGGGACATGGAAGAGAACCTGGAGATCATCAACTGCAGCGCGCCTTCATTGTGCGTCATCCTGCCGGACTGCCGCCTGAAGAACGTGCTCAACGATGCCCGGGACGCATTCATGGACACACTGGACCGGGTCACCCTGGCCGACCTGGTCCGGAACCGGGAGAGCAAACTGGCGGGGACGCTGATCACCAAGAGGTGAAGGTGGACCGTTGAATGGGTCCCCTCCCGGTCAGCGGGCAGATCAGGCGTTCATCCCCGATCCTTCAACCGTCATCCTTGGTTTCAATATGTGCCTTGGCGAATTTCTCCGTGGCGACATCCATCGTGGCGCAATGGCGGCGATACCAGGGCAGGAACCGGCCCATGAAGAGCTCCCGCACCTCGTCCAGGCTCACAGCGCCCGCGTCCAGATCGTCAAGGCAGCTGACCAGTTCCTCCAGACGCGCGTCGTGTTCCTGCTTGTGGACAGGCAATGGCGGAAAGTCGATCTCCCGCATCAGGGATTCTTCCCGGTTGAAATGCGCGCGCGTGTGCTCGATGAAATCCCGGAGATCCTTGCGAAGGTCCGGGCTCTCGCCGCCCGTGCTGGACGCGAGGCTCTCCACGATCCGCTCCAGAAGATGCCGGGCTTCCTCGTGGTCATGGGACATGAACGCCACCGCCCGATCGGGGTCGCTGCTCTGATTGGCGTCGTGGTTCATGGGGCTCTCTCACGGATCCGTGTTCAAGTGAAAACCATATCACGTTCGGCCGGGCCAGACGATGGACCGATCCGCAGAATGCCGGCCTCGGGAGTGGCCGGACCCGTGAGGCCCCCGTCTTTCCTGATTCCAACGTCCGGGGATGCCTGCAACGCGGTCATCAACGGTCGGCAAGAAACGTCTGCAGGACACGACCGGTGGCCGACTTTCGCCGCACCATGCGCTCAGGCGCTCCCTGCGCCACAACGCGGCCGCCCCCGTCACCCCCCCCGGGGCCCATGTCCACGATCCAATCGGCCTCGGCGATCACGTCAAGATTATGCTCAATGACGACCACCGAGTGCCCCGCCTCCACCAGGTGGTGCAGCACGCGGATCAGCCTGACCACGTCGGCCATGTGCAGACCAACGGTGGGTTCGTCGAGGACGTAGAGACTTCCCTTGGGTTCCTTGCGGCGCCCTCGCACATCCGGGCGCACCCTGGCAAGCTCGGTCACCAGCTTCATTCGCTGGGCCTCACCACCGGACAGGGTCGGGCTGGGCTGGCCCAGGCGCAGGTAACCGAGGCCCACGTTCTGGAGCAACTGCAGGGTGTGGTGGATGGCCGGGTGGGCGGTGAAAAAGGGCACAGCCTCGTCCACGCTCATCTGCAAGACGTCCGCGACGGAACATTCCCGGTAGCGCGCTTCCAGCGTTTCCCGGCCGTAGCGCCCGCCGCCGCAGGCCTCGCAGGGCACCACCACGTCGGGCAGGAAGCTCATCTCGATGCGCCGCACACCCTGCCCTTCACAGACGTCACAGCGCCCGCCACTGGTGTTGAAGGAAAAACGCGAGGCGTTCCAGCCCCTCAGTCGTGCCTCGGGGGTCTCGGCGAACAGCCTGCGGATGCGGTCGAACACGCCCACGTAGGTGGCGGGGCAGGATCGCGGCGTGCGCCCGATGGGGGTCTGGTCCACCTCCAGCACCCGTTCCAGGTCCTGCCAGCCTTCCAGGGCGTCACAGCCCGTCAGGGCCGGCTTGCGGCCCCGCCTGCCCACCCGCCCGGAAAGGTTCCGGTAGAGCACCTCCCGCACAAGGGTGGACTTGCCGGAGCCGGATACGCCGGTGACGCATACCAGGCGGTTGAGGGGAATGGACACGTCCACGTCGCGCAGGTTGTTGAGCCGGGCTCCCCGGATGCGCAGGGCCGGCTCCTGCCCTGCCCGGGTAGGGCGGCGCGCCATGAGCGGGTGTTTCAGAGGGTGCGCCAGGAACTGCCCGGTCAGGGACTCGGGCGTGTTCATCAGCTGCTTCACACTGCCCTGGGCCACCAGCCGTCCGCCCCGCTCCCCGGCACCGGGGCCCAGATCAATCACGTGCTCGGCGCTGCGGATGGTTTCCTCGTCGTGCTCCACCACCACCACGGTGTTGCCCTTGGCCTGCAGGCGATGCAGGGTATCCAGCAGCATGCGGTTGTCCCGGGGGTGCAGGCCGATGGTGGGCTCGTCCAGGATGTAGCAGACCCCCTGGAGGTTGGTGCCCAGTTGGGCCGCCAGGCGGATGCGCTGGGCCTCGCCGCCGGACAGCGTCGGAGCGCCGCGATCCAGACTCAGATAACCCAGCCCCACCTGTTCCAGGAAGGCGAGCCGGCCGCGGATCTCCGGCAGGATGTCCCGGGCGATGGCAGATTCACGCGCCTTCGGTTTCAGCTTCTCGAACCAGCCGCGCGCCACCTTCACCGGCAGGGCCGAGAGCTCGCCGATGGAGCGCTCCCGGAAGCGCACGGCCAGGGCCTCGGGCCGCAGGCGCTGGCCATGGCAGGCAGGACAGGTCTGGCGCGTCTCGCCCTCTTCCAGCCATTCCCCTTCCTCGCCACTGTGGACCTCGTCGAAGCCCTTCAACACCACGCCGGTGCCGAAGCAGGTAATGCACCAACCGTGGCGGGCGTTGTAGGAGAACAGGCGCGGATCGGGCACGTCGAAGGACCGGGCACAGGAGGGACAGGCCCGTTCCGTGGAATAGAGTCTCTCGGCGGCACGGCCTGCGACGGTTGCCACCCGGATCATGCCCTTGCCCAGATCCAGTCCCCGGGCAATGGCCTGACGCAGCTCTGCCTCGGCCATTGGCGTAATCTTAAGGCTCGCCACCGGTAGTTCGATGTCGTGTTCCCGGTAGCGATCCAGGCGCGGCCAGGGGTTGGTGGGGATCAGTTCGCCATCCACGCGCAGGTGTTCAAAACCCCGGGCACGGGCCCAGCGGGCAAGATCCGTGTAATAGCCCTTGCGCGCCGAGACGAGGGGCGCCAGCACCTGCACCTCCCTGCCTTTCCACTGTTTGAGCAGCGCGGCCAGGATTGCCTCTGGGGTCTGAGGCTCGATGGCCACGTCGCAGTCCGGGCAGTACTGGGTCCCCAGCTTCACGTACAGCAGGCGCAGGAAGTGGTGCACCTCGGTGAGCGTGCCCACGGTGCTCTTGTGTCCGCCCCGGCTGGTGCGCTGCTCGATGGCCACGGTGGGGGGGATGCCGGTGACCGCGTCCACCTCAGGCCGGGAGGCCGGCTGCACCAGGGAGCGGGCGTAGGCATTCAGCGACTCCAGGTAGCGGCGCTGACCCTCGTTGAACAGGATGTCGAAGGCCACGGTGCTCTTGCCGGAGCCGGACACGCCGGTGATCGCCGTGAAGCGGTCCCGGGGCACCCGGATGTCCACGCCCTTGAGGTTGTGCTCCCGGGCGTTGCTGATGCGGATCTCCGCGGGCAGGGCCCGTGAAGTCCTGTAGGCAGGCGCGGCGGTTTCCGCGACGAGTCCTTGCGCGTCCGCGCGCAGGGCGGCACCGGTATGGGAGCGGGGATGTTTCATCACCTGCGCGGGGGCGCCCTCGCAGACGATCTCGCCGCCCCCGTCGCCCCCCTCGGGGCCCAGGTCCATGAGCCAGTCGGCGGCGCGGATCACGTCCAGGTTGTGCTCGATGACGATCAGGGAGTGCCCCTCCGCCTGCAGTCGGCGCAGGGCCTTGAGCAGCCGGGCGATGTCCTCGAAATGCAGGCCCGTGGTGGGCTCGTCCAGCAGGAACAGTGTGGTGCCCCGGCCCTTTCCCCGCTGACGCGCCGCCAGGTGTCCGGCCAGCTTCAGGCGCTGGGCCTCGCCGCCGGAGAGCGTCGGAACCGGCTGGCCCAGGCGCAGGTATTCCAGACCCACGGCCGCCAACGGCTCCAGACTCTGCAGCACCTCGGGAACATGGGCGAAGAATGCCAGGGCCTGGGAGACGGTCATCTCCAGCACCGCCGACAGATCCGCGGCGTGACCCTGCGCCCCCAGGGCCTTGACCTGGAGCACCTCGGGCCGGTAGCGCCTGCCGTCACATTCGCCGCAGCGCAGGTAGACATCCGAGAGGAACTGCATCTCCACATGCTCGAAGCCGGAGCCTGTGCACACCGGACAGCGGCCGTTGCCGGAGTTGAAGCTGAAGGTCCCGGCGGTGTAGCTCCGTTCCTTTGCCAGGGGCTCCTCGGCGAACAGCTTGCGGATGGCATCAAGGGCGCCCACGTAGCTGGCCGGGCAGGAACGGGCGGTGCGGCCGATGGGGGACTGGTCCACCATCACCACCGCGTCCAGGGACTCGTGACCGGACAAGGACTCGAAGGCCCCGGACGGATACTCCGGGCGACCCTTGAGCCTGGCCAGCGCCGGATACAGCAGATCCTGGATCAGGGTGGACTTGCCCGAGCCGGACACGCCGGTGACGCACACCAGACGCCCCAGGGGGAAGCGCGCATGGATGCCCTTGAGGTTGTGCTCGGCGGCACCGCGCAGTTCCAGCCACGCCGTGTCCCGGTCCGGAGGCTGGCTGGCGGAGGACGGGGCCACCTGTCTGCGGCCAGTCAGATACTGCCCCGTGAGGGACCTGCGGGAACGCAGGATCTGCGCCGGCGTGCCGAAGAACACCACCTCCCCGCCCCGCTCACCCGGACCCGGCCCCATGTCGAGGATGCGATCGGCGGCGCGCATCACCTGGGGATCGTGTTCCACCACCAGCAGGGAGTTGCCCGCATCCCGCAGCCGGCGCATCACGCCCACCACCCGATCCATGTCTCTCGGGTGCAGGCCGATGGAGGGCTCGTCCAGCACGAACAGGGTGTTCACAAGCGAGGTGCCCAGCGCAGTGGTCAGGTTGATCCGCTGCACCTCGCCGCCGGACAGGGTGCGGGACTGGCGGTCCAGGGTCAGATAACGAAGCCCCACTTCGCAGAGATAGTTCAGCCGCGCGCGGATCTCGGACAGCAGCAGGTCCGTGGCCTCGTCCAGTGGCTTGGGCAGATGCAGTCCATCGAAGAACTGCTTGCAGCGCTCCAGGGGCACCTGCATGAGATCATGCAGGCACAGGCCCGGCAATGACTGGAGCAGATCCCGAGACCAGGAGACCCCCGCGGGCAGGAAGCGCGCGGTGGGTGACAGCACGGCATCCGCATCGGGCTTCGTGCCCAGGCGCCACAGCAGGGAGTCGGGCCTGAGCCTCGCGCCATGGCAGGCCTTGCAGGGCTCATAGCTGCGGTAGCGCGACAGCAGCACCCGGATGTGCATCTTGTAGCTCCGGGTCTCCAGCCAGTCGAAGAAGCGCCGGACGCCGTACCAGACACCCTCATCAAAATCCCCCTCCCCCTCGATCACCCATTCCCGCTGTTCGTCGGTCAGCTCGTCCCAGGGAACGTCCAGTGGAATGCCCCGCTTGCGGGCGAAGGTCTTCAGCTCCGCCTGACACTCGTAGTAGGCATCGGTCTGCCAGGGCTTCACCGCCCCGTCCCCCAGACTCACGCGGCCGTCCGGGATCACCAGGTTTAGATCGATGCCCATGGTACGCCCGAACCCCCGGCAGGCCTCGCAGGCGCCGATGGGGGAATTGAAGGAGAAGTGGTTGGGAGTGGGCTCGCTGTAATGCAGGTCGCAGGCGGCGCAGTGCAGATCCGCGGAATAGTCTATGGGCGCGTGGGGCTCGCGGTCCTCGCCCAGGGGGTAGACCCGCACGCGTCCCTGGCCATGGTGCAGGGCCGCCTCGAGGGCCTCCACCAGGCGCCCACGATTGGCGGGCTGCGCCCGCAACCGGTCCTGGATCACCTCAAGTCGCGACGCCAGATCCAGGTGGAGACGCTCGTAACCCTGGGCCCTCAGGTGCCCCTTCACTTCCTCGACTGTGAAGTTCTCCGGCACGGACACCGGAAAGACCACCATGACGCGCGTTTGCCCCGTCCCGTCCCGGGTGAGCCACTCGCCGGCGATCGACTCGGGCGTATCCCGCCTCACCCGCGCGCCGCAGCCCCGGCAGTGCAGGTGCGCACCCCGGGCATAGAGCAGCTTCAGGTGATCGTTCAGCTCCGTCATGGTACCCACGGTGGAGCGGGAGGTGCGCACCGGGTTGGTCTGGTCAATGGCGATGGCCGGCAGCACGCCCTCGATGCGATCCACCGCCGGCTTGTCCATGCGGTCCAGGAACTGCCGGGCGTAGGGCGAGAAGGTCTCCACATAGCGGCGCTGCCCCTCCGCATACACCGTATCGAAGGCGAGCGAGGACTTGCCGGACCCCGACACGCCGGTGACCACGATCAATTCGTTGAGCGGCAGCTCGATATCGAGGCCCTTGAGATTGTTCTGGCGGGCACCGAAGATGCGGATACGGTCCTGGGACATGTGCTTCATGGCGGCTTGCGGGACGGCACAGATTAACCGATGCGATGGGAGCTGTGTCCATAAACCCTATAAGCTTGCCGCAGGGGCGCAGAGACTTTGGATTTTGACTTTTCAAGCAACTCTCCCCGATGCTTGCAGAAATGCATTAACCGGACATCCACCATGCCCCAGGACACCGAACTAAAAGCCGTGCTGGCACAGTTCTCCCGGCTCATGGACCGGGCCGAGCGGCTGCTGCCTGCGCCGGCGCCGGACCCGGACTGGACCGCCCCGGCCCACCGTTGGCACCGCGACGGGCACCTGAGCCCGGTGCACGGGATCGCGCCACTGTCCCTCGACGACCTGCTCCACATCGAGCGCCAGAAGACGCTGCTGGTGCGCAACACCCGGCAGTTCCTGAAACACCTGCCCGCCAACAACGTGCTGCTGTGGGGCGCCCGGGGCACGGGCAAATCCTCGCTGATGCGCGCGCTGCTCAACGAGTTCAGCGAGGACGGCCTGCGCATCATCCAGGTGGACGGACAGGATCTGACACACCTGCCGGATATCGCGAAGCCGCTTGCCGGACGGCCCGAGCGCTTCATCCTGCTGGCCGACGACCTGTCCTTCGAGGCCAGCGATCCGGGCTACAAGGCGCTCAAGGCGATGCTCGACGGCTCATTGGAAGGGACGCCCGAGAATGTGCTCATCCACGCCACCTCCAACCGGCGCCATCTGATGCCGGAGAAGATGATGGACAACCTGGAGGTGAAACGGGTGGACGACGAGATTCACCCGGGCGAGGCGGTGGAGGAAAAGATCTCCCTGTCAGAGCGCTTCGGCCTCTGGCTCGCCTTCCATCCCTTCACGCAGGACCAGTACCTCGCCGTGGTGGACCACTGGCTCGTCAGGCTCGGCGGCACCATGACAGAGGAAAGCCGCGCCGAGGCCCTGCGTTATGCCCTGGGCCGGGGCTCACGCAGCGGACGCGTGGCCTGGCAGTTCGCGAAGGACCGGGCGGGGCGGAAGGGGCTGGAAGTGAGAAGTGGGAATTGAGAAGTGCGAACGAGAAGGGATATCCGAACAATCGATGAATGAGCGATTGGCACCGCCCCGGGTTTCACTTCTCACTTCCCAATTCACACTTCCCACTTCGATTACATGTTATCCAGAATCGCCCGCTTCACCTGATCCAGAGTGGCCTCGACGTTGATCAGCGGGCGGGTGCTCTGGGCGATGGCGGTGTCGGGATCCTTGAGCCCGTGGCCGGTGAGGGTGCAGACGATGCTGGAGCCCTCGGGGATCCTGTCGTTCTGCACGTCCCGCAACGCGCCGGCAAGGGAAGCGGCGGAGGCCGGTTCGCAGAACACCCCCTCCTTTTCGGCCAGCAGTTTCTGCGCCGCGAGGATCTCGGCGTCCGTGCATTCATCGAACCAGCCGCCGGATTCCTCCTTCACCTTCCAGGCGGAATCCCATGACTGGGGATGCCCGATACGGATGGCAGTGGCCACCGTATCGGGGTTGTCCACCATCTCGCCGCGCATGAAGGGTGCGCTGCCGGCGGCCTGGTACCCCACCATCTTCGGACGGTTTCCCACGATGGCGCCACCCGCGTACGCACAATGTCCCTTGCAGAAGGTGCAGGCCTCGGTGACATGATCGCCGGAGGCGGAACTGTACTCGCAATAGCCGATCCAGTGCGCGGTAATGTTTCCGGCGTTGCCCACCGGCAGACAGTGATAGTCCGGCGCGCGCCCCAGTTCCTCCGTGATCTCGAAGGCGGCGGTTTTCTGGCCCTGGAGCCGATAGGGATTGATGGAGTTGACGATGGTCACCGGTGCCTCGCTGGCCACTTCCTTCACGAGGCGCATGCCGTCATCGAAGTTGCCCTTGATCTGGATGACCACCGAGCCGTGCATCATGGCCTGGGCCAGCTTGCCCATGGCGATCTTGCCGTCCGGAATGATAACGAAAGCGGCGATGCCGGCACGGGCCGCATAAGCGGCGGCGGCCGCGGACGTATTGCCCGTGGAGGCGCAGATGATGGCCTTTGAACCCTCCTCCACCGCCTTGGTCACGGCCATGGTCATGCCGCGATCCTTGAATGAACCTGTGGGGTTCAGCCCCTCGTACTTCACGTAGATATCCACTTCCCTGCCGACGATGCGCGGAATGTTGTTCAGGCGGATCAGCGGCGTGTTGCCCTCGCCGAGGCTGATGATGCGGGTATCGTCGTGCACCGGCAGCCGGTCACGGTAACGGTCGATCAGACCGGTGTAGCGGGTTCGAAATGGCATCTTGATGTACTCGTATCTGATTCAGCTTTCGAGGCTGAAAGTCAAAAGATTTGACGCGAAGACGCAATGACGCAAAGAGAGCTTGAAATCACTTCAAAAGGCACTCTTTGCGAACCTCCGCGTCTTTGCGCCTTCGCGTCGAGGTTTAGGGTTTACTTCAGGCTCTCCAGCCGGATGCGGATCACCGGGGCGATCACGGTCTCCAGCCGCTGGATGGCCTCGATGGCCTTGTTCATGTTGCCCTCGCGCACCTTGTGCGTGAGCAGAATGACACTGGCCTCGGCGGCGGCCTCGTCGGGCTCGCGCTGCAGTACAGCCTCCAGACTGATGTCCTGATCGCCCAGGATGCGGGTGATATCCGCCAGCACGCCGGGCCTGTCCTGTACCCGCAGACGCAGGTAGAACGCCGTTTGTACCTCTTCCATGGACAGCACGGCCGTGTCGGACAGCGCATCCGCCTGGAAGGCCAGGTGCGGTACCCGGTTCTCCGGATCGGACGTGAGCGCCCGCACCACGTCCACCAGGTCCGCCACCACGGCGGAAGCGGTGGGCTCGGCGCCGGCACCGGCACCGTAGTAGAGCGTCGGACCCACGGCATCACCCATCACCAGCACGGCGTTCATCACTCCGTCCACATTGGCGATCAGGCGGCGATGCGGAATGAGGGTGGGATGCACCCGCAGTTCGATGCCCTGCTCGCTCTGGCGCGCAATCCCCAGGTGCTTGATGCGATAACCCAGCTCGGCGGCGTAGGCCACGTCCTCCCGGGTGATGCGGGCGATGCCTTCCGTGTAGACCTTGTCGAACTGCAGCGGGATTCCGAAGGCGATGGAAGCCAGGATGGTGAGCTTGTGAGCGGCGTCGATGCCTTCCACGTCGAACGTGGGATCGGCCTCGGCGTACCCCAGGCGCTGTGCCTCGGCGAGCACGTCGGCAAACTCGCGGCCCTTGTCGCGCATCTCCGTGAGAATAAAGTTGCCGGTGCCGTTGATGATGCCGGCAAGCCACAGGATGCGATTGCCGGATAGCCCCTCGCGAATCGCCTTGATGATGGGAATTCCGCCGGCCACGGCCGCCTCGAACGCCACCATCACCCCGCGCGCCTGGGCGGCGGCAAAGATCTCGTTGCCGTGCAGGGCGATGAGCGCCTTGTTGGCGGTGACCACGTGCTTGCCCTGCTCGATGGCCGCCAGCACCAGCTCCCGGGCAGGGCTTGTGCCCCCGATCAGTTCCACCACGATCTGCACCTGCGGATCGTTGACCACATCGAACGGGTCGGCGTGAAGGCGGATCCTGTCGAGGCTGCATTCACGGGGCCGCTCCAGATCCCGGGCGGAGGCCGCGACCACCTCGATGCCCCGTCCCGCGCGGCGCGCGATCTCGTCACCGTTGCGGGCCAGTACATTGATCGCACCGCACCCCACGGTGCCCAGGCCCAGCAGGCCGACATTAACCGGTTTCACGTAAGTTCCTCGAGCATGTGATTTTTCGTCGGGCCATCGGCGCTCAGCCGCCGGTGCCGGCTTCCCGGCTGTCGTCCCGGAACATGGCCTTGATGCCGCGGATCGCCTGGCGCGTACGATGCTCGTTCTCGATCAGGGCGAAACGCACATGGCTGTCTCCGTAACTGCCGAAACCGATGCCCGGAGAGACGGCGACCTTGGCATCCCTGAGAAGTTTCTTGCTGAACTCCAGCGAGCCCAGATGGGCATACTGCTCCGGAATCGGCGCCCATACGAACATGGTGGCCTTGGGTTTCTCCACGGCCCACCCCAAGGCACTGAGCCCATCGCAGAGCACATCGCGACGCCGCGTGTAGACCTGCCGGATCTCATCCACGCATTCCTGGGGACCTTCCAGCGCGGCGATGGCGGCCACCTGGATGGGCGTAAACATCCCGTAGTCCAGGTAGGACTTGATGCGCCCCAGGGCCGCGATCAGGGTCTTGTTGCCGCACATGAAGCCCACGCGCCAGCCGGGCATGTTATAGCTCTTGGACAGGCTGTAGAACTCCACCGCCACGTCCCGGGCGCCCGGGACCTGCAGGATGGAAGGCGCCCGGTAACCATCGAACACGATCTCCGCGTAGGCCAGGTCGTGCACCACCCAGATACCGTATTCCCTTGCGATGTCCACCACCTTCTCGAAGAAGCCCGGCTCGACGCACTGGGTCGTGGGATTGGCCGGAAAGCTCAGCACCAGCATCTTGGGGCGGGGCCAGCTGTCCTGAATGGCCTTCTCCAGTTCCGCGAAGAAATCCACACCCGGGGTCAGCGGAACATGCCGGATGTCCGCGCCGGCGATGACGCAGCCGTAAGGATGGATGGGGTAAGCCGGATTCGGCACCAGCACCGCGTCACCGGGGCCCAGTATGGCCAGCGACAGGTGCGCCAGACCCTCTTTGGATCCGATCGTGACGATGGCCTCGGTCTCCGGATCCAGGTCCACATCGAAGCGGTCCTTGTACCAGCGTGTGACGGCACGGCGCAGACGCGGGATGCCCCTGGACATGGAGTAGCGATGGGTGTCATCGCGCTGCGCCACCTCCACCAGTTTGTCGACAATATGCTTTGGCGTCGGTTGATCCGGGTTGCCCATCCCGAAATCGATGATGTCCTCGCCACGGGCCCGGGCCTTGGCCTTCAGGTCATTGACAATATTGAAAACGTAGGGCGGCAGGCGCTTGATTCTGGGAAATTCATCGATCACGGGTGTTTTCGCCGGGGCTGGTGGTTCAACGAAGGTCCCGCGCCGCCCGTCAGGCGGCGTGCGCGGGTAAACTGGCAAAGTTACTTCGGGGTGATTGGGCTGTCAATGTAACCGGGCCCCGAGAGACCCGAAAACCGTGATGGATGCCCCGCCCTTGCGAAGCCGGGTGTGTCAGGGGTAGCTTGATCCGCATCCGGCACGCTGTACGGGCTCACCCCATGAAGATGACCGAGGACTTCGGCACCGCCACCCATCTGATCACCGGCTACGGGCCGGGCATGGTGCGGATCAATGAGACGCCTCATACCACCAGCCTGATCGTGACACCGGAAACGCTGGACACGGCCTGGGCCCCCGAGCGGTTCGAGGAACTGGATCTGGCGTGCTTTTGCTCCGTGCTGGAGGATCCGCCGGAGATCGTGATCCTGGGCACCGGCGCCAGTCAGCGTTTCCCGCCCCGGGAGATACTGGCAGCCTTCCGCAGCCGCTCCATCGGCTTCGAGGTCATGGACACCGGCGCCGCCTGCAGGACATACAATATCATCATGGCCGAGGGACGGCCCGTGGCGGCGGCGCTGTTGATGATTTGAAGGCGATTGGAGGTTCAAGGTTCAAGGTTCAAGGTTCAAAGTTCAAGGTTCAAGGTTCAAGGTTCAAGGTTCAAGGTTCAAGGTTCAAGGTTCAAGGTTCAAGGTTCAAGGTTCAAGGTTCAAGGTTCAAGGTTCAAGGTTCAAGGTTCAAGGTTCAACGAGATGATGCCATTCACCCTTTGAACTTTGAACTTTGAACCTTGAACTCTGAATCGCTCCTACCCCTGCAAGAGTGCCTCTTCCGAAAACCCTCTGCTCTCCAGGATCTTGCGCAGGCGCTTCAATGCATCCATCTGGATCTGTCGCACCCGCTCCCGGGTGACGCCCAGTTCGGCACCGACCTGTTCCAGGGTGCAGCGCTCATAACCGTGCAGTCCGAACCGGCGCACGATCACCTCGCGCTGCTTGTCGTCCAGTTCCAGCAACCATTCGTCCACAAACTGCACGACATCCTCGTCCTGGATGAGTATCGAGGGCTCCGGGGTGTGTTCATCGGGGATCACGTCCAGCAGGGCCCGTTCTCCATCCTTGCCTATCGGCAGGTCCACGGAGGTCACCCGCTCGGAGAGCGCCAGGATCCTCTTCACGTCCGCCACCGGGCGGTCCAGGTGGCGGGCCACCTCTTCGGCGGTCGGTTCATGATCCAGTTCCTGGGCAAGCTTGCGGGCCGTGCGCAGGTAGACGTTGAGTTCCTTGATGACATGAATGGGGAGGCGGATGGTACGGGTCTGATTCATCAGGGCCCGCTCGATGGTCTGGCGGATCCACCATGTCGCATATGTGGAGAAGCGGAAG
Source organism: Thioalkalivibrio thiocyanodenitrificans ARhD 1 (assembly GCF_000378965.1). NCBI lineage: Bacteria > Pseudomonadati > Pseudomonadota > Gammaproteobacteria > Chromatiales > Ectothiorhodospiraceae > Thioalkalivibrio > Thioalkalivibrio thiocyanodenitrificans. The sequence goes on along the minus strand of NZ_KB900536.1, from coordinate 380,163 downwards.
CCGCGTTCGGGATCGAACTTTTCCACGGCGCGGATCAGGCCCAGGTTGCCCTCTTCGATGAGGTCCAGCAGGGCAAGGCCCCGGTTCATGTAGCGGCGTGCAATCTTCACCACCAGGCGCAGATTGCATTCGATCATCTTGCGGCGGCCGGACTCGTCCCCCTTCTGCGCAAGGCGCGCGTAGTGGACTTCCTCCTCCGGGGTCAGGAGGGGCCGGAATTCGATCTCGTTCAGGTACAGGCGGGTGGCGTCCAGCTCTCCCTTGGGGACGTCGCCCGCGGCGTAGACCTTCGCCTTCGCATCCGCACCATCGTCCTCGTCGTCATCCGCAGCGTCCGTGTCCAGCACGGTTTCCTCGCTGTCCAGGAGATTGGCCCCGGACTCGTCTGCATCGACCTTGCCCGCCAGGACGGGCTCCTCTTCCTTGAGCACTTCCTCCGCCACGTCGGAATCGGGTTCGACCCTTCGCCGCTTTGGCATGTCACCTCCAGCTGGGGTTTCATCGTTCCCCGTTTTATCGCCTCGGCAGGTACCGCATCGGGTCTACAGGCCTGCCGTCGTACCTGATCTCGAAGTGCAGCATGAGGCGATCGGTCCCCGTATCACCAAGCTGCGCAATCTGCTGTCCGCCGGCCACGTCCATCCCTTCGTTGACCAGCAGTTTTTCATTGTGCGCGTAAGCGCTTAGGAAGTTCTCGTCGTGCTTCACGATGATAAGCCGACCATATCCGACAAGTCCACTTCCGCTGTAGACCACGCGGCCCGCTGCCGCCGCCCTCACCGGTTGTCCACGCGTGCCGGCAATTCCTATGCCTCGCTTGCCGGTATCACCGGTGGGAAACGTGCGGATCACCTGTCCGTCGGCGGGCCACTGCCAGCGGATGCCGGTTGCGGCCGCGGCGGGAGGCGGACTCGCGGGCGCGGTCTGTCGCGGCGCGGGGACGCTGCGTGCGGGCTCTGCCGATCGGGTGGGAGGACGGGGGGCAGTACCTTGCGGGGGCGTCGATGACCTCTGCGTACGCGCCGGTGGCGGAGGTGTCGTCGCCACCGTGGCGCCGGGCGGCGGATTCATCCGCAGCCGCTGCCCCGGACGAATGGTGTAGGGTTCCGAAATTCCATTCCAGCGGGCAAGGCTCTGCCAGTCCACGCCGTACCGCCATGCGATGGAATACAAGGTATCGTTGGCGCGCACCGTGTAGTAACCGGTGCGAAACCCCGTGTCAGTGGACCGTGGGGCCGCGCAACCCGCCAGCAGGGCCACCAAGATGGACACGAGCACAACAGCGCGCCAGACCGTCATCTCCCCTGCATCTGGTAAATGACTGCCGCCACCGCCAGCAGCAGCACGGTGAACCACCCCAGCCACTCCATGTAGGGGCGCAGCTGGCGCTCCACCCGGGGTCCAAGCCAGCCGATCAGGAGCGCCACGGCGAAGAACCGCGCCCCCCGGCCGATGAACGAGGCGATCACAAAGGGCAGCAGGGCCATGGAAAGGGCCCCCGCCGTAATGGTGAACAGCTTGTAGGGCACCGGTGAGAAGCCGGCTATGAGCACCACCCAGACCCCCCAGATATCGAACCACGCCCGGGCGGTCTCCAGGCGGTCTCCATAACCGGCCGATACCACCCACGGCTCCACCAGCCCGAAGGCCAGCCACCCGATCAGGTAGCCCAGCACGCCCCCAAGCACGGAAAACACGGTGGTGATGAAGGCCAGCCGTACGCTTCGATCCGGTCGGGCGGCGGCCATGGGCGCGAGCATCACGTCGGGCGGTACCGGGAAGAAGGAGGATTCCGCGAACGACAGGGCCGCCAGATAGCGGGGGGCGTGCCGATGACGCGACCACTGCATGACCCGATCATAGAGCGGTTCGAACAGCTTCACCTGGACGTTCCCGGCAGCATCGGCACGAAACTCACCGACTCCAGAAACTGCTGTTCAAACACATCCGAATGCCGTGTGATCCGCACCAGGGCCTGGCTGCCCCCATCCCCGCCCACAGGGGCCACCAGCACACCGCCCGGCGCAAGCTGCTGAAGCAGTGCCTCCGGCACTTCCCGCGGCGCGGCGGTCAGTACGATGGCATCGAAGGGAGCCTGCTCCGGCCAGCCACAGATCCCGTCGCTGTGCCTGAGACTGACATTTCGGATGCGCAGGGCGCTGCAGACCTCCCGCGCCTGGCGCTGCAATCCGTGAATGCGCTCCACGCTGTACACCCGCTCCACCAGCTGCGCCAGCACGGCTGCCTGGTATCCGGAACCGGTGCCCACCTCCAGGACCCTTCTGCGCACCCCCCCCTCGAGCACCGCTTCGGTCATGCGCGCCACCACATAGGGCTGCGAGATGGTCTGCCCGAAGCCGATGGGCAGCGCGGTATTCTCGTAGGCCCGGCTGGCCAGGGCCTCATCCACGAACAGGTGCCGCGGCGTGTTCGCGATCACGTCGAGCACGCGCCGGTTGCGTATGCCGGCCTCTTCCAGCTGGCGTACCAGACGGTCCCGCGTACGCTGGGACGTCATGCCGATGCCGGTCGTGTGCGTGCTGTTCACTCACCGCCCCCTTCCGAGAGCCAGTTGGCCACCGTGTCGATGGCATCGTAGCGGGTCAGGTCCACCTGGATGGGTGTGACCGACACGAACCCGGATCGCACGGCGTGAAAATCCGTGCCGGGCCCGCTGTCCTGTTCGGGGCCCGCCGGGCCCACCCAGTAGATCGGTCTGCCGCGCGGATCCTGGCTCCGGACCACCGGCTCCGACTTGTGCCGATGGCCCAGGCGCGTGGCCTGAAACCCGCGGATCTCGTTCCAGGGCAGGTGCGGCACGTTGACATTGAGAATGGTGTTGGCCGGCAGGGGCATGTGTCCCAGGCGGCGCAGCAGGTCCAGCACACCCCTGGCCGCGGAATCGTAGTGCTTTCCCTCGTGGCTGTTGAGGGATACGGCAATCGCCGGCAGGCCCAGAAAACGCCCCTCCATGGCGGCCGCCACCGTGCCGGAGTAAAGCACGTCATCCCCCAGATTGGCGCCGGAATTGATACCGGAGATCACGATGTCCGGCTCCTCCTCCAGCAGCCCGGTAATGGCCAGGTGAACACAGTCCGTGGGGGTGCCGTCCACGCGTACGTCACCATTGTCCAGGCGCGTGGCCCGCAGGGGGCGCGCCAGGGTCAGGGAGTTGCTCGCTCCGCTGCGGTCCCGGTCGGGGGCCACCACGAACACCTCTGCCACGGTGCGCAGGGCCGCCGCGAGACATTGCAGTCCGGGAGCGTGCACGCCATCGTCGTTGCTCAGCAGGATGCGCATCGGTGGGCGGGTTCGCGGCATGACGGGTAATATACTTGAAAGCCCGCGGTAATCGCAGACCTGTCTGTCCCCCGATACGGCCCCCTCATCCGGGTTTGTGCGCGCCAGGGACACCGCAATCTACCGGAGGCCATCCCCATGGCTCATGACACCCCGCCGGACGATGATGACACCACCCTGTTCCGTGCCGCCGTCGGGCCGGTGCGGCGCCTGCCCCAGGACCGCCATGCGGGACGCGCCCGTGCCCCCGCGCCCCGGCCGCGCCAGTCCGAGGCCGCCGACCGGGAGGTGCTGCGCGACCTGATGTCGGACCCCTTCGGCGGCACCGACGTTCAGCCCGGCGATGAACTCCAGTTCGCACGCACCGGCCTGCAACGCAGCGTCTACCGCAAGCTGCGGCGGGGCCAGTACCGTATCGGCGCGGAACTGGACCTGCACGGCATGACCACCGTCGAGGCGCGCCAGGCCCTGGCGCGGTTCCTGGCGGATGCCCGGCAGGCCCGCTGGCGCTGCGTGCGCATCATTCACGGCAAGGGCCTGCGTTCCTCCAATCGCGGCCCCGTCCTCAAGTCCCACGTCGCGCACTGGCTATCCCAGCGCGACGAAGTGCTCGCCTACTGCTCGGCACGGCCCGCCGATGGGGGGACGGGCGCCGTCTACGTGCTGATTCGTCAAAGGACATGACGCCGGTCAGGTAATGCGGGGGATGAGGGGGCTATGCTCGTCCACGCGAATGTGTGTCTCCCTCGGTGACCATGTCACTGAGGAGGCGGCGGATTACATGCCGTAATCCAGCCTGTCAACCCGTAAAGCACGCTACCAAGGGAGTCTCTCATGAAACGATTCATTGCAATCAGTCTGCTGGCCATGGCCGCCGTTCCCGTCGCCGCCCAGGACCTCAGCCCGCAGTTGCAGGCCAGCCGCGCCGCCATCCAGCAGTTCGCCCAGAGCCTGCAGGGCGAGCTTCAGGCGGCCATGAAGGCCGGCGGCCCCGTCCAGGCCATCGAAATCTGCAGCGACCGCGCACCCGAGATCGCCAGCCAGGTCTCCCGGGAACGGGGGGTGGAGATCGGCCGCACCAGCCTCAAGATCCGCAATCCGAACAACCAGCCGGACGCCTGGGAACGCCAGGTCCTGGAAGAGTTTGACGCCCGTCGCGCCGCCGGCGAGAACCCGGCCCACATCGAGACACAGGCCATCTACATCCGTGGCGAAGAGAAGGAATACCGCTTCATGAAGGCAATCCCCACGGGCGAAGTCTGCCTGAACTGCCACGGGGCCCAGGTTGCCACGCCGGTGGAAGACGCGCTCAAGCGCCTGTATCCGCAGGATGCCGCCCGGGGTTACGAGATCGGCGACCTGCGGGGTGCCTTCATCGTGCGCCAGCCCATGTAGCCCGGGAAAGCGCATTCAAGTCCAATGTAAAGAGGCCGCCGGATGCCGGCGGCCTCTTTACGTTGGCGGGATGGCAATGTCCGCACCGGGTACGGCCGGTGCCTGGCCCCCTCATCCGCCCCGCAGCAGTCCCATGAACTCCGCCCGGGTCCGGGCGTCCTCCCGGAAGGTGCCCAGCATCATGGACGTGGTCATGGTGGCGTTCTGCTTCTCGACCCCGCGCATCATCATGCACAGGTGGCGTGCCTCCATGACCACCGCCACGCCGCGGGCATCCGTCACTGACTCGATGGCCTCGGCGATCTGGCGGGTGAGCGTCTCCTGGATCTGCAGCCGGCGGGAGAACATGTCCACGATGCGCGCGATCTTTGACAATCCGATGACCCGTCCCTTGGGGAGGTAGGCCACGTGACACTTGCCCAGGAAGGGCAGCAGGTGGTGCTCGCACAGGGAGTAAAACTCGATGTCCCGGACCAGCACCATCTCATCGTTGTCGGTGTCGAACAGTGCGCCGTTGACCAGCGCTTCAAGGCTCTGTGCATAGCCCCGGGTAAGGTAGGCCATGGCCCGGGCCGCCCGAAGCGGCGTGCCCGACAGTCCGTGGCGGGCCGGATCCTCCCCGATCCCCCGGATGATGCGGGTGAAATCCTCGGCCATGCGCCGCTCCGAGTCAGTTGCGGGATCATCGTCGTCGCTATGGCAATCGTGGTCGGTCATCAGCTTTTTCCTTTCCCTGCCTATGCTATCGCGGCATGACGCTACGGTCGCTTGCCGGTCACGCTCATGATCAGCCGGGTTGCCCGGCACACAACCTGACCGCCGCACCCGGCAACCGGCTCAGGCGCTGATCATACCCGGGCCCACCGGATTGCGCATAAATACGTGGCTCGCACCAGGGTCAACGCCATCGGAAGGGGGGGCGGGAGGCACCCCGCCGAAGGCCAATGCACGATCCCATGGATCCCGAATGGACAGGGGCACACGCCCGGCGGCCGGGTGTGTACCTGTCTGCGGGACGGAGGTGGCACTGGACACGAAGAAGGCGTTGCCGAGGCAGCCCCCCGTCCCTCCTGAACCGGGATCCGGCGCAACCAACACTTCCATTGATCCCGGTCACTGTTGCCGGGGGCGCGTGATGACTAGGATGGCTCATTCGCCCAACATGCAGGCAAACGATAACCGCATGTCGCACAAGCAGGCATCAACAACCTCGCAGAACGGCCCCGCCGGGTACTCCGGTTTTGATGTGGTCGAGGCCATGTGGCCCCGGGATGCCCCGGCTCTGCGCAGCGTGCGTGAACCGGTTTTCGTGGAGGAACAGGGCGTCCCCCTGGAACTGGAACGCGACGGCATGGATATCGCCTGCCTGCACCTGCTGGCCCGAAGCAGCGACGGTCAGCCCGTTGGTGCCGCGCGACTGTCCCCGGACGGACGGATCGGCCGCATGGCGGTACTTCCCGCGTGGCGGGGACGCGGTGTGGGCATGGCCCTGGTCGCCGCCGCCGTGGAACTTGCAAAAGAACTGGGCATGGATAAAGTGGAACTGTACGCGCAATGCCATGCGAGCGCGTTCTATCGAAACGCCGGATTCCGGGAGATCGGGGATGTCTTCATGGACGCCGGCATTCCACACATCCGCATGGTACAAGGGATCCTGAGCCATGACCGGGACTCAAGAACCGCCTCGGACGCCGACTGAACCGTCCGGCCTCATGCGCCTGGAAGGCCTGGAGACCATTCGCGAGTTCGTCCACGCACGCGTCGCCGATGCCCGGCGCCGCGTATGGATACTGAGTCCGGACCTCAGTCCCGTCATTTACGACGACGCCGATCTGGTGGACGCCATCTCCGGGCTGGCCCGGCGCAGCCGCCACGCGGACGTACGCATCCTCATCCAGGACCGGCGCAGCCTCCCCGCCGAAAAGCACCGGCTGGTGGATCTGGCCCTGCGCATCAGCAGCCGCATACACCTGCGCCGCCAGGCCCCGGACGAACCGGCGCTGGAGGAATCCATGCTGCTCGTGGATGCGGGCGCCTACCTGCATCAGCCCCGCGCCGGTGATCCGGTAGCCCTCGCCGACGCCAACGCCCCCCCAAGGGTTCAGACCCTGGAGGGACGCTTTCGCACCTACTGGAACCACGCGATACCCGATCCTGAACTGCGGCGACTGAAGATTTGAAGCTGCGGTTGCCAGATTCAAGGCGTTTTGCATCATCATGTGAATCCTGTTCATCCTGTCTGACGATATGTCCTGGGTATGCTGCCCGAGTGCTCCAACGCCCCCAGAACCGCAGGGAAATCACCAAGCTTGAAACACCTCACACCCTCCTTCCTGTTGCTGGCCATCCTGATCCCTGGGGGTATCCATGCGGAGACCGATGACAAGGTCCCCGTAGAGATCATCGAGCTCCAGCATCGCACCGCCGATGATCTGCTGCCCCACATCGAACCTCTGCTCGGCCCCCGGGACGCGCTCACCGGCACCGGCCACAGGCTCATCGTGCGCACCAGTCCGAGCCGGCTGCGCCAGGTCCGGGAAAAAGTGGAGGCACTGGATCAACCGGACCGCTGACCGCACCTTGCAGCACATGGAAGGATCGAGGCGGCAAGCGCAGTCCCTCGCGCGCCCGTGCGGACCCGTGTCGGCCATCGCAACATTCCCGGCAAACCGGTGCGAGACCCTGGCGGAGATCGAGGGCCAGGGCTTCTTCCAGCTACTTGACCAGGTCTGCTCGCGCCAACCTTTCGTCGGACGCGGTTCACCCGTCATGCTGCTACAGCACCCCTTGTGCACACGCATGTGAACTCCATCTTCCAACCGTTCATCCAGCCCGGCGGCGAACTGGCCGACATGATCGTACGTACAGGAGCATGATGTCAGCGAGGCGTACGACCTGGCACAGGCACTCTGCCAGTGTGATTACGAGCATCTTTGCGGGTCAGACGCCTTCGCGCATAACGCGGATATACGGAGCCCGATTGAATCGTTTTATGGTTCCGGATCCATTGCTTGACCTGGTCTGCATATTCTCCCCTCCTGCCTTGACACCCCCGGGATCCCGACCATTATTCCGCGCGGAGCAGTCGGATTTTTGCGCGCTCCGGGGGATTTCCAACCTTTTGGCCATCCCGGTCGAGGAGGTCGATATGCGTGCATTACACATCGGCATGATCATGATCGTCGCGGGTCTCTTTGCCGCCGCCCACGCCCAGCCCGTCAACTACCGAACCCATCTCACGGGGGCTGAAGAGGTTGCGCCCGTGGATACCCGGGCACGGGGCCAGGCCACTTTCCAGCTCACAAGCGACGGCATGTCCCTTCAGTACCGTCTCATGGTGGCAAACATCGAGGACGTCACGCAGGCACACATCCATCTTGCGCCCGCAGGCACCAACGGCCCGGTCGTCGCCTGGCTGTATCCCGCAACTCCGCCGGCCGTGCTGATACCCGGGCGGTCTGACGGCGTGATCGCCGCCGGTGCGATCACGTCGGCGGACCTGGTCGGGCCGCTTGCCGGACAATTGCTTGAGGACCTTCTTGACGCGATCGAAGCGGGCGAGACCTACGTGAACGTCCACACCGAGGCCCATCCCGCGGGCGAGGTCCGCGGCCAGATCCGCTGATCCGGACCCGTTGACCCCGTCACCGCGCCCATGGTTGCGGGGTCAACGGGTCGGACAGGATGGCTCTCCGGGCCAGGGGCATGCCCCGGCACCAACCGTGGCGTGGGTTCCGGATGGCGGGAATCCGCGCGGGGACCATCCGGCAGGATGCCCCATCGATCACACAAAATCAGCAAGGCCCCACATGCCCCCCGCGATCCGGATTCGCCATCGTCACCGTGTCCCCTCCGGGGACCGGCGTCACAGAACATCACCGGATCTGCTGGTCACCCCTGGACAGGGTGGCGGCGTGAGGATGCCCTGAAAGCACTCCAGGACGATAAACTATATATTGCTAGACTTGACCCCATTCTTCGTGCAGGCGCCGTGCCTGGGGAAACGGAACTTCCGGCGGTATTCGTTGGGGCTCAGGCGGGTGATGCGCTTGAATACGCGCCGAAAGGCGGCCGTTTCCTCATAGCCCACCTTCCAACTGATCTCCTCCACCGGAGTATCGGTCCGCTCAAGCAGCTGCTTGGCCTGCTCGACACGCAGATGCTGCAGATAGTGAACCGGCGAGTGGCCGGTAGCGCGCTTGAAGCGGCGATTGAAGGTGGGGCGGGGCAATCCGCACCGATGGGCCATCTGGTCGACAGAAACGTCCAGTGCGTCGCCGCCATGAAGCCAGTCCTGTACTGTCCGTATGGCGCCGTCCCCATGATCCGTCGGCGGGGCGAAGGGCACAAACGGTGCCTGGCTCCTGGAGTCCCATTGGTACAGGAGAAACTTGCCGATCGCCTGTGCCGTCGTCGCGCTGGCATGGCGCGAGATCAGGTACAGGATCAGGTCCTGCCAGGAACTGGCGGCGCCCGACATGACGAACTCGCCGTTCCGCCCCGCCACGATGAGCAGCTCTTCGACCCGCAGGTTGACGTTCGGGAAATTGCGCCGGAATGTGGGGGCGAACGCCCAATGGGTCGTGGTCTCCAGCCCGTCGAGCAGGCCCGTCTCGGCAAGGAGCAAGGCGCCGGCACAGGCTGAACACAGATCCGCGCCCTTGCCGTGCATGCGGCGCAGCCACTCCACCGTTTCCGGGTGACGTCCGGTCACCCATTCCAGGTTCTCGATCAGCATGGAGGCGGCGATCACGATGTCGGTGTCATCGACCTCGCGAAGCGCCCGGTGCACCTTGAGAGGCAGACCACAGGCGCTCTGAAAGACACCGCGCTCGGGACCGACGATCTCCACGTCAAACAGCCGCGCCGCGCCGCCGTCAGGGGAACTGGCCACCGCATCCACGAGGACCAGGGTCTCGTAGAGGCCATTGATGGGTGTGCCCGTGGATTCTTCGGGCAGCGCGAGGACACTGACACGCCTGGGCGGGGCAATCGACGCCATTTTTCTCCTCCGATGATCGGAATGGGCCGCTTCCGAGCAGTCTGGCTCTGGGACGGGCATGTTTCAAGGCGCATCGTTTGCCACAGGGAGACAGGCAACCGATCAGGGTCCGCCCGAATCCCTCAAACCCACAACCAAGGAGACGACCATGTTCATTGCCATCGAGCACGCGATTCATGACCCCGACGCGTTCCGGCGGTGCGCCGAACAGGTCTTCCCGCTGCCGGAGGACCTGCGTGTGCACCATTTCCTGCCCGCCGACGACCTGAGCAGGGCCGCCTGCCTCTACGAGGCGCCGTCGGTGGAGCATCTTCGCAGCTACCTGGATTGCGCACTCGGGACCGCAAGCACGCAACGCTACTTTCCGGTCGCCGAGGCGCACGCCATCGGGCTGCCCCCGCGTCAACTGGCCTGAGGGCCGCAGCAGCAACCTGTCCTTTAATGCAACCTGCATGGGAGGTAACCATGAACTCCATCATGATCACCACAGCATCCGCACTGGCCTTCACATTCATGGCGATGATCAGTCCGGCGCAAGGCGGAGAGCCACCTGCATTCATTCAGGAGACATTCCCCGAACAGGGGGTGGAGGCAGCCTGGTCGAGCTACAAGTCCGTCTTCCTGGATCCGGATGCCGCGCTGGACACGAGGACCAAGGAACTCATGGCCCTCGCCGTTGCGGCACAGGTGCCCTGTGACTACTGTGTGTACTACCACACCAGGGCAGCAAGCGCGCACGGCGCCACGGAGGCCGAGATCCGGGAAGCCCTGGCAGTCGCTTCGCTGATCCGCAAGTGGAGCACGATGCTCAACGGATCGCAGTACAGCGAAACCCGCTGGCAGCGGGAAGTGGACGCCATGTTCTCCGGACAATGACGCAGCAGACCCGCCCCGGCGCCGCGTGTGATCCGCTCGGCATGTCGGCTTCCGAATGGGAAGCCGCGCGTGGCCGGGACGGACGACGCGGGTCTCCTGCCAGGAGGCAAGTCATGTCAACAACGAGCGAACCCACCGCACGCGCACCCACCGTCAGGGGGGCGCCCGATGGCGCTTTTCTCACCGCGGCGCTGCGCCGCGCGGGCCGGGAGCCGCCGGCCGGCGCACGGGCGCCACGGAGCGTCCCCCTGACAGGAGGCAGGACCAGCCAGCCCGTGAGCCGGTTCGTGTGCGGGACGGGTCCGCACTATGTCCTCAAGCGTGTGCCGAGGCGGCGGGCCTTCGCCCGCGGCCTCGGCGCCGAGGGCGAAGCGGTGTTCTGGCTGGCCGGTTCGACCCGGAACCTGCCCCCGCCCCTGGCGAACCCCACCTTCGACGTCGCCTATCATCAGGAGCGGGACGAGTGGTGGGTCCTGATGGATGACGTCTCGCAAGGCATCGTGCCCCGCGGGCACTGGACCGAACGACACACCCTGCGGCTGTTTGAGGCCTTGGCGGCCCTTCATGCAGATGCCTGGGGCGAAGCCGGACTGGCAGAGACCCTGGGGACGCCTGCCGGCACCACGCGGGTGTTCGTCGAGACGGCCATCTACGCCGCAACCGGCGATGCCCGCGCCAACTGGGCCGAGGGTGCCGCCGGGGAGTTCAGGGTTGCGGCTGCGCTGTTGCCGCGCTTTCTCGAACTGCTGGGCGCGCGGGACGCCGAGATCTACCTCGACCTGTGCCGGGCCTGGCCGAAGGTGGTCGCCGCCCTGGAACCGTTCACACCCACCCGCCTCCACGGCGACACACGCGGAGCGAACCTCGCATTCGTAAGGGACCGGGTGGTCATGTTCGACTGGGACTTCGCCATGCACGGGCCGGCGGCACTGGATCTCACCTGGCACTGGTTTCTGCAGTACTGGGCCTATCCGCCCGATGACGGACGCCGGCCCGAAGACAGGCTCTGGATGCGGGATGCGTACCTGGAGCAACTGGAGAATCTCCTGGGACACAAGGTGGATCGAAAGGCCTTCAATGGGGCCTGGGAGCTCGGTTGGCTACGGGTCTTTCTGCAACTGGGCTTCGTGCTGGCCGACAATGACGACGCAGGCGACGACCCCGAGGTCGACCGCCGCCAACAGGCCCTGTGCCGGCACGCCCTGCGCACGGCACAGGCCATAACGGACAGATATGCGGGCTAGCCCGTATGAGCCCGACCGTTGGGCGACCGTCGACAGCAGCGACAATGCGCACATGGCACTGTCGCGCATCGAGCAACTGCACGGCACACCGGCGGAACAGGCGGCGGTGCTTCGCTATCCCGACCTCCTGCAACTCAAGCCGGGACACGACGTGCTGGATGTGGGTGCCGGGGCCGGCCACATCGCGAACCATCTGGCCACCCGTGTCACAGCCCACGGCACCGTCTGTGCACTGGACCTCTCCGCAGCATTGCTGGCTCACGCCCGACAACGGAACCGGAATCTGTTCGGCATACAGGGAGACGCGGCCGCCCTGCCCTTCCCCGCAGGTCGGTTCGACCGCGTCTTCGCCCGATGGCTGCTGCTGCACCTGCCCGATCCCCTCGCGGCCGTCATGGAGATGCGGCGCGTGACACGCCCCGGCGGCCGGTTGCTGGTCGTGGAAACGGATTGGGACACCCTGTGCATTTCCCCCGGAGACACCGACCTCGTGCGGCGCATCGTACATGCCAATACCGACCGGCAGGCGAATGCCGCCTCCGGCCGCCGCCTGACCTCCCTGTTCCGCCGTGCGGGGCTCCGGGATGTGCAGGTGCATGCATTCGTGGACAGCGTCAACACCGGCGACCCCCACTGGGTGGCATTCCTGGAATCGCGTCTGGATGTCGCCCGTGCGGCTGGCGTCGACGCCCGGCGCCTCACATTGTGGTGGGGGGATGTGGGCCGCGCCATCGCCAGCGGTGAATTCTTCGTCTGCGTCACCCGTATCGCCGTCGCCGGCAACGTGCCCGAATCCGCAGACCGTCTCGCCGGGTACGAAGACCCGACCGGGAGCGGGCCATCATGAACGGCCACGCCGACACGGCATCAGCATGCATCACGTCCACTCCAACCCCACCCTGATTCGGGTGACGTTCCGGATACCGCCTGAAACGGGTCACGGGGGGCAGGCGATGCCTCACCAGGCCTGACTCCAATTCTTCAACATCGAAACACACTTTTTCTTTAAGATGTCCCGGGGCGCCACCGGTCACTCTTGCCGCGGTCTCACCTGACCCGGTGGCTTGGTATCCGAGAGTGATCGGGAAAAGGATGATTGAACAGCCAGATTTCCAACAGAACGATTCGTCCCAGGAGCCGGTGCTGGCCGTTGATCTGGACGGGACACTGGTCAAGACGGATACGCTGGTCGAAGCCGTACTGTCGCTGGTGCGTGCCAGACCGAGCGCGCTGGCCGGCGCATCCGCCGCCCTGACCCGTGGCCGCGCCGGATTCAAGGCGTGGATTGCCGATCAGGTCTTGCCGGACGTCGATTCCCTACCCCTCAATACAACACTGATTCAGTGGCTCAGGACGCAACGCTCGGCCAATAGGACCTTGTTGCTTGTCACTGCAGCAGACCGGCGCATTGCGGATGCAGTGGCGGCCCGGATAGGGCTGTTTGATGGTGTACTCGCCACCGACAACGGCCGCAATCTCAAGGGCGAGCGCAAGGCCGCCGCACTCGTCTCCCGTTTTGGTACGGGCGGATTTGATTACGCCGGTGATGCCCGCACCGATATCCCGGTCTGGCGTGCCGCACGAAGGGCGATCGTGGTTGGCGGCCCGTCCCTGCAAAAGGCCGCTGCCCGGGTTGCCGAAGTGGCGCATGTAATCCCCCATGACCCACCGCGCGTTCCGGCTGTGCTGCGCGCCTTGCGCCCGCACCAATGGGTGAAGAATCTGCTGGTATTCGTTCCGCTGATTGCCGCGCATCAGCTCACTCATGGTCCGGATCTGTTGTCTGCCACACTGGCCTTCCTCATCTTCGGCCTTGCCGCGTCCTCGGTCTATCTCCTGAATGATCTGCTGGACCTGCCGGCCGACCGCCGTCATCCCGGCAAGCGCGGTCGTCCGTTCGCCTCGGGCGATCTGCCCCTGGTCTGGGGATTACTGCTTGCACCCATCCTGTTGTGCACGGCCGTCATATTGAGCCTGCTGTTTCTGCCGATCAGCTTCATCCTGGTGCTGTCGGGCTATCTGGTGTTGAACGCTGCCTATACGCTCGCCCTCAAGCAAGTGGCCATTGTCGACGTGATTCTGCTGGCGGCTCTCTATACGATCCGGATCATCGCCGGAGCCGCGGCGGTTGCGATCCCGCCATCCTACTGGCTGCTGGCGTTTTCCGCGTTCATCTTTCTGAGTCTGGCACTCTGCAAGCGCTATACCGAATTGCTTCAGTTGGCGCGGCGCGGGGAACTCCGCGCTGCGGGTCGAGGCTGGACCGTGGATGACCTGCCCCTGGTGCGATGGCTGGGTATCAGCTCGGGCCTGGCATGCGTGCTCGTACTTGCCCTGTACATTCACAGCACCCCCGCCCTTGCCCTCTATGCGGTGCCGGAAGCGCTGTGGCTGATATGCCCGTTGCTGATTTACTGGCTCATCCGGCTGTGGCTCAAGACACATCGCGGCGAGATGCACGACGATCCGGTCGTATTCGCCCTTAAGGACCGAGCCAGCGTCCTGAGCGGGGCCCTGATTGCCGGGATCGTGATGCTGGCCGCCACGGGTGTCTCCATCTGATGCGACCGATCGAATCATGGGGCAGGTATCCACAGGCGACGCCCGCCAGGGTGACGCGCCTTGCCGATCGCAATGCGCGGCTGCCGGACAGTGACCTGCCGATGCTGGTTTTCGGAAACGGCCGGAGCTATGGGGATGTCTGTCTCAATGACGGCGGTCATGTGCTCCTGGGACAGGGGCTGGACCACTTGATCGCCTTTGACCCCGGCACCGGAATCCTGTGCGCGGAGGCCGGGGTGCTGCTCGCCGACATTCTGGAAGTGGTGATTCCCCACGGATGGTTTCTGCCGGTCACGCCCGGGACGTGCCATGTCACGCTCGGCGGAGCCGTGGCCAACGACGTGCACGGCAAGAATCATCATCGGGCAGGAACGTTCGGCTGCCATGTGCTGCGCCTGGGGCTTGTGCGCTCGGACCGCGAACCGGTCGTATGCTCCCCGATGGAGAACCCGGAACTGTTTCAGGCCACCATCGGCGGACTCGGCCTGACAGGGTTGATTCACTGGGTGGAGATCCAATTGGCACCCATCCACGCCAGCGATATCGAAACCACCGCGCAGCGCTTCCGGAACCTCGAAGAGTTTTTCGAAGTCTCGGCCGCGCTCGACACCCAGCATGAGTTTTCCGTGTCATGGATAGATTGCCTCGCGCAGGGGGATTCCGCAGGTCGCGGAGTATTCATGGCCGGTAACTTCACAACCTCTGGTTCGCTCAACGATCGATCCCGATCCCCTTCGCTGACCGTGCCCTTCATCCCGCCGATTCCACTCGTGAACACACTGACGACTCGGGTCTTCAACGAGTTCTACTGGCGCCGCCACCCAACCTCGCTTGCGCATAGCACGCAGGGCTACCGGTCCTTCTTCTATCCACTGGATGCCATTTCCAATTGGAACCGTATCTACGGCCGCCGGGGCTTTCAGCAGTATCAGTGCGTGATCCCTGAAGAATCGGCAGGGGCGGGCCTGGCCGCGCTGCTCAAGACCGTCGCCGATCGCGGCCAGGGCTCGCTCCTGGCCGTGCTCAAGAAGTTCGGTCACCGGGCATCGCCCGGGTTGCTGTCCTTTCCCATGCCGGGAGTGACACTGGCCCTGGATTTTCCGCAGTCCAGGAATCTCGAACAGGCGCTGTTCCCGGAACTGGACGCCATTGTCCAGGACGCAGGTGGGAGGCTGTATCCGGCCAAGGATGCGCACATGGCAGGGCCCTTTTTTCGCCGAAGTTATCCCGCCTGGGAGCGCCTGGAAGCCCTCCGTGATCCCGCATTCTGTTCGAGCTTCTGGAAACGGGTGCTTTCATGAAACGCATCCTGATCCTTGGCGCCACGTCCGCCATTGCCCGCGCCTGTGCCCGGAGATGGACCCTTGAGTTCGGGAAACCCGGCGGCGAGGGTGTTGATTTCTTTCTGGTTGCCCGTGATCGGAGCCGCCTGGCTCACACCGCCGGGGATCTTCGCGCCCGGGGTGCACATGAAGCCCATACCCATTTCCTTGATATGACAGACATGGGGGCTCATGGTGTGATACTGGATGCAGCCTGGGCGGCACTGGGCGGCATCGACATTGTCCTGATCGCTTACGGCACCTTGCCCGACCAGGCGACCTGCGATCGGGATACCGATTCCGCGCTCCGGGAATTTGCCATTAACGGCACCAGCGTCATTGCCCTGATGAACACCGTGGCACCGCGCCTCGAAGCGCAAGGACACGGCACGCTGGCTGTGATCACCTCCGTCGCAGGCCTTCGGGGACGGCCATCCAATTACCTGTATGGCAGCGCCAAGGCCGCGGTCACCACCTATTGTGAAGGCCTTCGGGCAAGGCTTTTCAAGACCGGCGTACACGTTGCCGAGATCCGTCCGGGATTCGTCGACACACCCATGACCCGGCACCTTTCGCTGCCCGCCCTGTTGGTCAGCACCCCGGAGAAAGTGGCCATGACCGTCACGAGGGGCATCTCGCGTCAGCGGAATGTCATCTATACGCCACGCTTCTGGGCACTCATCATGCTCGTCATCCGCGGTATCCCCCGATACATCTTCAAACGAATGCGTCTGTGATGGAGGCATGCCGGTACCGGCGGACCCCATCCGGAACAACACGTCTTCGGGATCATTCCGCCTGACCGAGATACCTTGATTCGCACCACCGAAGTACTCCTTCAACACGCCAAACGAACATCCGGAAGCCGTTCTCTGACCCACCATGCGCAGACCACATCAACAACACACAGGAATGCTCTCACTGGCAATAGCCGCGCCTTTTGTCGTTCTTGCTGTCTGGAACATCTGGTCTCCATACTCTTACTGGCTGGATGAGATATTTTCGGTTTCGGTCAGTTCGGAAGGATGGGCCCAATTCCGGATTTCGATGCTCAACGATGTCCATCCACCGCTCTACCAGACGGTTCTCAAAGGGTGGATTCTCCTGTTCGGGACGGGTGAGACACAAACACGAAGTCTGAGTCTCGTCTTCTCCCTGGTCACGCTCGCCTCCCTGCTGAGATTCATGCGCGACAGGGACCGTGTCCTGGCGATGGCTACCATCGCGTTCTTCGTGAGTTCCTTCCTGTTTGTCTACTACTCGCAGGAGACTCGGAGCTACGCAATGCTTCTGATGTTCTCCACCCTCGGATTTTTTCTCTACATGGAGGGCACGCACACATCCGGGGCACGCCAGCGGACGGTTTGGTATCTGCTGCTCCTCGCGCTTTCGTTGACGCACTACTTCGGTCTCGTGCTTGCGGGTATCCTGCTGCTTGCGGATCTTGTCTCAGTCCGGCATATCAAGGGGGTGATTGAGCGGGTACTGGTAGGCGCCGTACTGCTCGTCTATCCCCTCATCCATCTCTCCTTCGGCAGCATTCTCAACCGGACAGGCGGACATCTCTGGATCACGTCGGACGGTATTCATTCGACACTGCTGACCTTTTCCTCGGCACATCTGCGCCCCTTTCACGAGACCATCGAGCGCATTCCGTACCTAAGCGCGACCGCAGGGTACATCGCTCTCGCGGCGGGAATCCTGGCTCTCCTCATCTGGTTCTCAAGAATTGCCGGGCACGCGCAACGCAGGGCGCTTTTCAAGGCAGCGGCCATTGTGCTGAGCTTTGTTGCGGTAATGGCTGCGATCGACCTGCACACGCCCATGTCGACGAGGCGCAACTACATTGTCCTTCTGCCGCCGATGGCGCTCATGTACGGGTTGGTGGTGCAAGCCTTCTGGAACACCTATAGAGGAAGGTTCCTCCAGTTCATCCTGATTCTTGCGGTCACCGGCCACGTCCTCGCGTCGGCCTATGTCAGCTACCGCATGATGGAGAATCGCTGGGCACCCCGACAGGACTGGAAGGGGCTCGCGGAGATCGTGCAGAGGGAAGGCCTCTGTTCGCCGCATTGCTGGTTCTTTGGCGGTCCCGGGCCGCGGATGTATACCTTCTACTTCGCTCCCGACATGGGACCGGATCCTGCGCAGGCCGTATTGTCCCTGGAAGCGCTGGCTGATCTCCGGGAGGAGCAGCGCAGACCCGTAATCGCGGTGAATATATGGCCCAATACGCTGCAGGCGTTACGGACGCACTACACGGGGTGGTCGTGCCACGCGCCGCCTCAATCCCGCATGAACGGCGCATACATCCTGGTGAAGGGTCACGCGTCCATTCCAGGGCTGGAAGCGTGCCCTGATCCGGATCAATCGCAAGGTGAGAGGCAGGGCCACGGATTGTCAGCAGCTAGAACTCGGGGCCATCAGGGGCCGCTGCCCGGCCGCTCATGGGTCTTGCGCTGAAGCCGCTGCGCCAGCAGACGCTCCCGTTGCCCTGCGGGCAGAAGATTGAGCGCCTCCACATGAAACGCCACCGCGCAGGGAATGCGGCTCACATCCTCCAGGTACTCGCTGAGCTTGTTGCTGTGCAGGCATAGAACCTTCGCCCCCTGCGCCGCATTCAGACCCCAGTCGCGAAGTACCTTCTTGAGTTCGTCCCCGGTCATACGCACCTCCCGGTCGGAACCGGGTTTCCTCCATTGCACCTTGCTCTTCCGGTTTCACGCTTCATGCGCTCCACTTCTCTCTCAGCGTCTCCCGATGCAACCGAAGCCACAGAAGCGCAATCAACGTCATACCGTTGTTCATCAGCCCGCTGTCCATCCGGGCAAAGGCCTCTTCCGCGTCCAGCACGTGCACACGGATATCCTCACCCTCGTGTTCAAGGCCGTGCACGCCGCCCAGGCCGTCGCTGTCGGTCTGCCCCACGAACAGGGAGATCCGCTCCGACGAACCGCCGGGGGTTGAGTGGTACTCGTACAGATGCTCCAGTTCCCCCAGCCGGCAGCCCGCCTCCTCCATGGCCTCGCGCCGGACCACCTCCTCGGCAAGCTCTCCGGGCTCGATCATGCCGGCGACCACCTCCATGAGCCAG
The DNA here is from genome assembly GCF_000378965.1 of Thioalkalivibrio thiocyanodenitrificans ARhD 1. Taxonomy (NCBI): domain Bacteria; kingdom Pseudomonadati; phylum Pseudomonadota; class Gammaproteobacteria; order Chromatiales; family Ectothiorhodospiraceae; genus Thioalkalivibrio; species Thioalkalivibrio thiocyanodenitrificans. The sequence goes on along the minus strand of NZ_KB900536.1, from coordinate 361,368 downwards.
GGGCTGCTTTCCCCTTCCATCGCACCCACCCGGAACTGCTCGATCAGGACCACCCGGTCACGCACGGCGTCATAGGGCAGCACCGCCGCCGCGTGACCCCGCTCCAGCAGTTCCCGGCTGATCTCAAGGGGGGCACCGCCCCGGAAACGGCTGTGACTCAGGCGCAGGCTGCGGATGCGGAAGAAGCCCGTGTAGGCGAGACGGTCGTCGAGAATTTCCCATTTCATGACAACACCCGATACCTGTGAACGGCTACAAGATACAGGGGAATCCGGGCGCACGTATACCGCTGTTGCCCGGCTAATCTATACTCGCCGGTGATGGATACGCTGGTACTGACATTGCGGGAACTGATCGGGCGCGAGGCGCTGGTGGACGGCGTCCGATGCCAGGTGATCGAGATCCTGGAGGCGGGGCCCTGCGTGGTCGTGTGCGAGACCGCCGGCGCCGAGATCCAGTCCAATCAGTACGGAGATCCCCAGCGCCGGGTGCCCCGCACCCATACCCTGCCGCTCAGAAGCCAGCTGGAGCAGGACCTGCACCCGGTGGTGCGCGCCCTCGCCGGTGACGAGCTGACCCGAAGGCTGCGTTCGCTTCTGTAGGGACCCGTTTCAGCCGCAGGCCGGGAAGGGCAACAGGGGGCATCTGCCCTTGGGTTGCTTGCCTGCCCTCGCACACGCCAGGACGTCGTTCACGGGCCGCTGTTCTGCTGGCATCAACCGAGTTGGATACGGGGTCGAAGCTCCTGCGGGGGCTTCGTTTACGCTCGCGATCCGGATCCTGAATCCTGAAGCGCCTTCTCCACGCGCTCCAGATCCTCCATCACATCCACCCCCTGGCCCGGCACCTCGGCCGCCACCGGCGCCTGGATCCGGGCACCGGCATCGAGTGCGCGCAGTTGCTCCAGCCGTTCGGTCACCTCCAGCACGGAGGGAGACATCGCCGAGAAGGCCTTGAGGAAACCGACCCGGTACGCATACAGACCGATGTGGCGGTAACAACCCTCCAGGCTGCGCGTTTCCGGGGTGGCGGCATCCCGGTCCCAGGGGATGGGGGCACGGCTGAAGTACAGGGCGAAGTCATTGGCGTCGCGCACCAGCTTGACCACATTCGGGTCCAGCATCTGGGCCACCGACGTGATGGGCGTGCACAGGGTCGCCATGGCCGCGTCCACGTGCCTCAGCAGGGCCCCGGCCACCTGGCCCAGGATCGCAGGCGGCGTGAGCGGTTCGTCACCCTGCAGGTTGACCACGATCGCCTCGTCCGGCCACTCCATCGTGCGGGCTGCCTCGGCGATCCGGTCGCTGCCGGATTCATGCTCCGCGCCGGTCATGCACACCTGCGCTCCGAAGGCCTCGGCGGCCTCGCACACACGTGCGTCATCGGTGGCGATCACCACCTCCCCCGCCCCGCTCTCCAGCGCACGTTCGTACACGTGCTCAATCATGGGCCTGCCGGCCAGCAGGCGCAGCGGCTTGCCGGGCAGGCGCGTGGAGGCGTAACGGGCCGGAATGACGACCTTGAACGACATGTCTCCCGCCTCAGACGCGCGTAACGCCTACTTGTCCTTCCATTGATCCAGTTCGTCGTCGCTCAATGGCCGGGCCTCATCCTCGAGCATCACGGGAATGCCGTCGCGGACGGGATAGGCGAGACGCGCGCTGCGGGAGATCAGTTCCTCATGGGCCTTGTCATAGATGAGGGGACCCTTGGTGACGGGGCAGACGAGAATGTCGAGCAGACGCTTGTCCATGGGATTACCTCAGGCTGTGCAGACTTGAAACCGCTTGTATGGTGGACAGGATGGCCGGCCCGAGGTCCTCATCCGGCGAGGCGCTGACGGGCACGAACCAGTGTCTTTCATCGGCGAAGCTCCTGCATTTTACGGCATCCTTCTCCGTCATCAGAACCGGCAGGCTGTCCGGGAAGCGGATATCGGCTGCCCGAAAAGGATGATGATCGGGAAACGGGTGGCGATCCACTTGCATGCGGGCCGCCTCCAGCATGCTGAAAAACCGCGGCGGATGGCCGATTCCCGCCACTCCGTGCACCGCCATGCCCGCAAAGTCGCTGAGCGGCCTTGCCCGCGATGGATCCCTGACCATCAAGGCCACCGGGGCCACCAGGCCCATGCCGTACTCGCCGGATACGGGCGTGCCCCCTGTTGCCACCACGAAATCGGCATCCCGCAGACGCTCCACGGACTCGCGCAAGGGTCCGGCGGGCAGGCACAGGCCATTGCCGAAGCGGCGCGTCCCGTCCACCATGATGATCTCCGCATCCCGCGCCAGCGCGTAATGCTGCAACCCGTCATCGGCCACAACCACATCGCAGCCCAGCTCCGTGACCAGTGCCCTGGCGCCGCGCGCGCGGCGCCGGTCCACGACCACCGGGCAGCCGGTGCGCGTCGCGATCAGCACCGGTTCGTCACCCACCCGGGCGGGATCGCTTTCCTGCGTCACCAACACGGGCCGGCCATGATCCCGGCGTCCGCCGTGCCCCCGGCTGATCACGCCCGGGCGGTAGCCATGATCGGCCAGCAGGCGGCACACCCAGATGACCATGGGCGTCTTGCCCGTGCCGCCAACGGTGATGTTGCCCACCACGATCACCGCCCGCGCCGGCACGCGCCGCACGGATAACCACCCGTACACAAGGCGCCGCACCCGCATCAGTCCGCAATAGACGAGCGAGACCGGAAACAGGCACAGGGCCACCGGATTGCGGGTGTCCCACAACCGGGTCAGACCGGTCATGCCGTCACGACGGCCGACGGCCCGCCGAGTCACCGGCCGCCCCCGCGTCGCCAACATGTGCACATCATGGAATCCATGCCCCTGCGCGCCTCCCGAACTCCCCGTCGGCTCTCCGGCCGGGCGCCATGGACGGAACCACGGGCTTCAGCCAAGGCTTTCGCCCTCAAACTGCAGGCGATGGAGCCGCGCGTACACCCCATTCCGTTCGACGAGTTCCTTGTGGCGACCGGACTCCACCATGGTTCCGTCCTGCATGACCACGATGCGGTCGGCCCGCTCCACGGTGGACAGGCGATGAGCGATCACCAGCGTGGTCCGATTGCGGATCAGGTTCTCCAGGGCAGCCTGGATATGCCGCTCGGCCTCGGTATCCAGCGCGGAGGTGGCCTCATCCAGGATGAGGATGGGTGCATCCTTGAGCAGGGCACGTGCAATGGCAAGGCGCTGGCGCTGCCCTCCCGAAAGCATCACCCCGTTGTCACCCACCGGCGTGTCCAGACCCTTGGGCAGGTTGCGGATGAACTCCATGGCGTGGGCGGCCTCTGCGGCGCGCACAATATCTTCCTCGCTCACGTCACCCAGGCTGCCGTAGGCGATGTTGCGACCGATGGTGTCATTGAACAGGGTCACGTGCTGACCCACGTAAGCGATCTGGTTGCGCAGGTCCGCGAGCCGGTACTGCATCACGTCCGCACCGTCCAGCAGCACCTGGCCCCGCTGGGGATCGTAGAAACGGGGCAGCATGTTCACCAGTGTGGTCTTGCCGCTGCCGGAACGGCCCACCAGGGCCACGGTCTCGCCCGGGCGAATGTGCAGGTCGATGCCGCACAGGACGTCGCCCTTGTCCGCGTCGTAGGAAAAGTGCACGTCGCGGAACTGGATGTCGCCCCGGGCCCGCCGGATGCGCAGCTCCCCCCGGTCGCGTTCGAGGTCCGAATCCAGCAGGGCGAAGATGCTCTGACCGGCGGCGATCCCCTTCTGCAGCATCTCGTTGACGTTGGTGAGCCGGCGGATCGGGGTGAGCAGCAGCAGCAGCGCGGTGATGAAGGACACGAAGGTGCCCACGGTAACGGTTTCCAGCACGGGCTCCAGCGTCGCCAGCCAGACGATCAGGGCCAGGGCCAGGGCCACGAAAAACTGCACCAGGGGAAGGTGCATGGCGTGGGTAAACGCCATCTTCATGTGCAGGCGCCGGTTGTTTTCGTTGATGTCCTCGAAACGGTCCCGCTCATAGGCCTCGCCGCCGAAGATCTTCACCACCCGGTTGCCCTCGATCACCTCCTGCACCACCTGCGTGACGTCGCCCATGTTGTGCTGGATGCGATGGCTGATGCGCCGGAAGCGCCGGGTCACCTGGCTCACCAGCAGTGCCACCATGGGCGCGATGATCAGCACCGCCAGGGTGAGCATCCAGTTGAGATAGAACATCCAGCCCAGCAGGCCGAGGATCGTGAGGGTGTCGCGGATGAGGATCGAGACGCTATCGGTGGCCGCTCGTGCCACCTGTTCCACGTTGTAGGACAGGCGCGAGATGAGCTGTCCGGATGAGGAGCCGTCGTAATAGCGTACCGGCAGGCCCAGCAGGTGATGGAACATGGCGCCGCGCAGTTCCTTGACCACCATGCGGCCCACGTACTTCATGGTGTACACGGCCGTGAACTCCGCGACGCCCCGCAGGGCGAAGATGCCGATCAGCGCCAGGGGCACCCACTTGATGGCGGCCGGATCCCGGGCCACGAAACTGTCATCCATGAGGGGGCGCATGAGCGCCGCGAAGCCTGTCTCCGTGGCGGCCACCACGATCATCGTCACCACGGAAAGGGCGAGCACCGGCCAGTAGCGCAGCGAATACCCCAGCAGGCGCCGGTATACCTGGACGCCCGTGTACTGTTCAGGTTCACGGGTCATGGGCGGGGCACTAATCGCCGTCGCGATCGGGGGTGGTCGCGATCGACAGGCGCGAGAAGCCGAGGCGCGCGGCCACATCCATCGCCGTCACCACCGATTGGTGAGGCGTGCGCCCGTCGGCGCGCACGATCAGGGGCAGCGATGAATCACCTTCGGACACCCGGGTCAGGGCGGCCTCCAGGGTTGCGGGCCGGGTGTTCACCAGTTCCTGGCCGTTGACGAAGAAACGCCCCTGCGCGTCGATGGCCAGCTCGATGATCTCACGGCGCTGCTCTTCCTGGGCCGCGTCCGCCTTCGGCAGGTCGATGAGCAGTTCCGCATGACGTTCGAAGGTGGTGGAGACCATGAAGAAGATCAGCATCAGGAACACCACGTCGATCAACGGCGTGAGATTGATGCCCACCTCTTCGGTCTGTCGTGGCCGGAAGTTCACGCGCCGGAGGCCTCGCGCTCGCCGTGAACGACCTCCACCAGCTTGATGGATTCCATTTCCATCTCCAGTACGAGTTCATCCACCCGGCCCCGGAAATAGCGATGGAAGATCAGGGCCGGCACCGCCACCGAGATGCCCGCGGCCGTGGTGATCAGGGCCTGGGAGATTCCCCCGGCCAGTTCACCGGGACTGCCCACCCCCACATCGGTGATCACCGAGAACACCTGGATCATGCCCACCACGGTACCCAACAGACCCAGCAACGGCGTGATGGCGGCAATGGTTCCCAGGGTGTTGAGGAATCTCTCCAGGTCGTGGGCCACGTGCCGGCCGGTCTCTTCGATGGCCTCCTTCATCACTTCCCGGGAGTTCCCCAGGTTGAGCAGCCCCGCCGTCAGCACGCGCCCAAGGGGAGAGCCATCGCGCAGTTCGCGCAGGCGCTCCTCGGTGAGCTTGCCCGCCTGAATCAATTGCCAGATCCGGACCACCAGCTGACGCGGGACCACCCTTCGGTGCTGCAGGCTCCAGAAACGCTCCACCACGATGGCCAGTGCCACCACGGAACAGGCGATAATGGGGAGCATCAACCACCCCCCGGCCTTGACCAGTTCGAACACGGTGTTGGATTCCTCGCAGGCAATGAACTCGGGCCGGCAATTCCCCGGCGTGGGCCATGATACTTGATTTGCGCGCGGGGCCGGAAGGCGGGCCCCGTAAGGGCGATTCAAGGTTCAAGGTTCAAGGTTCAAGCGGCCCCGGGTCCGGCACGGCGACGGTGGGAGGCACCGCGCCCCACTTTGAACCTTGAACCTTGAACCTTGAACCTTGAATCCTGAATCACTCCCCATGCCAGTAGCGGCGCGCGGTGATACGCCAGCCCGGCGGGCTGCGGATGGGTTCGCCGGGGAACACGTCCACTCGGATGGCGCCCTCCTCGGCCGTATTCCGCAAGACGACTCCCCGGTTATCGAGGCGTGCCCTGACTTCCGCGTGGGGATGCCCGAAGTGGCTGTTGAAGCCCGCCGACACCAGCGCCAGTTGCGGCGACACTGCGTCGAGAAACGCCTCACTGGCCGCATCGCGTGCGCCATGGTGAGGTACCACGAGCACCTCGCTGTGCAGGGCCTCCCCGGCATAATCCAGGAGCACCCGTTCGCCCAGACCGTCCACGTCTCCGGGCAGCAGGACAGCGCCTCCCGGACCCGACACCCGCAGCACGCAGGACGAGACGTTGTCATCACCCCACGCGGGCGGCGGATGCAGGATCCGGAACTCCACGCCATCCCATTGCCAGCGCGTGCCACGCTCGCAATCCAGTGCCGGGACCTGATCCTGGGTTCGTCCCCAGGCACCCTTCACGGCATCGACCGGCATGCGTGCCAGGATGCCAGCGGCACCGCCGGCATGATCATTGTCGCCGTGACTGATGAGCAGGCGGTTGACACGCCCGATCCCCTGATGCCTCAGGAACGGCACGACCACCGCATCCCCCGTGTTCAGGCCGGACGGGAAAGCGGGCCCCGTGTCGTAGACCAGCGTGTGATGGCGCGTCTGCACCACCGCGGCCAGGCCCTGCCCCACGTCCAGGAGCGTGAGCCGGTATCCCCCCGCTGGCACGGTCGGCGGTGGCGGCCACAACAGCGGCAGGCAAAGCGCGGGCGCAAGGGCACGCCCGGGCAGTCCGCGGGGCGCAAGCCACAGGACAATGCCCAGCGACGCAAGCGCCAGGACCCAGGCCGGCCGGGCGGCCTGCCATCGGGCGAAGGGCAGGCCGGCGAGAAAATCCAGCCACAGCCATACAGTGCCCATGAGCCAGTCGGCCAGGGCAGCCGGCAGGGCTCCCAGTTCGGGATGGATCAGCATGAGGGCCGCGGCCAGCAGGGTGACGGGGACGACGGCCAGACCCACGATGGGCACGGCCAGAAAGTTTGCCAGTGGCGCCACCACCGAAGTCTGGTTGAAGTGAATCAGCAGCAGGGGCGTGAGTCCCACGGCTACCACCACCTGGATCACGGCGGCTGCATACCAGCCGGATGGCGGCCGCAGCCGGCCGCTCACCGCCATCAGGATCACGGCGACGGCTGCAAAGGAGAGCCAGAAGCCAGGTCCGAGGACCGCGGCGGGATCGAACAGCAGCACGGCCAGCAGGGCCACCGACAGCACATGCCACGGCCGGCCGGTTCGACCGAGCCACACGGCGATCATGGTCACGCAAAGCATGACCAGCGCCCGTTGGGTGGGCACGGACAGGCCCGCCAGCAACGCATAGAGCGTACCGGTCAGGATGGCCCCCAGGGCCCCCGCCCGCTGAGCGGGCAGAACCAGCGCCGCGCCGGGAAGCCGCCGCCAGAGCAGGTTGATCAGCGCGAAGCCCAGTCCGGCCATGAGACCGATGTGCAGACCGGAGATGGCCATCAGGTGATTGGTGCCGGTGGCCAGGAACACGTCCCAATGTGTGTCGCTGATATCCGCCCGGTAACCCACCGCCAGCGCCATAAGGACGCCATGGAACGGCCGGCGCTCCGCTTGCGCTCGAAAACCCTCCACGACGCGAAGGCGCACCCGGTCCACCCGGCCGTCCGCGCCCCGGGCCGGCGCCAGGCGGCGGTTCTCCGGCCCCGGGCGCACAGTGGCCACCGCCCCGACGCCCTGCTGGCGCAACCAGCCTTCATAATCGAACCCGCCCGGGTTCATGAAGCCCCTGGGTACCCGCAGCCGCAGCGTCAACCGCCAGGTCTCGCCGGGGCGCACCTGGGGCGCTGTCCCGTACCAACTGACGCGTATGCGACGGTGGCCGATTTCCCCGGGCACCTCGAACAGAAACCGCACCACATGGCCGGACTCAACCGGCAGGGAGGCAATGCGCCCATCCAGAACCGCCTCGCCTCGATCTTCGGCGGGTGGTGCATCAGCATGGCCACGCGCATCCAGCAGCGCCCAGGAAAACCCGACGGAGACCGCGACGATGAAGAACATGGCGGGGCGCGCCCATCGGGGATGATTCCGGCCGCGCAGCAGGTACAATGCCAGTCCATGCACGAAGACGACCGCCAACGGCGACATCCACCACACGGGCGACGGAAGATGAGGCTGTTGCTGGAGTATCCAGACACCCAGCAGGAAACCGATTGCGATGGCGGGCATTCTCCCCTCCCTGGGAATCCCGGCGCCGGGCCGGATCAGGCTGCCATGAGAAACGATTAGAACCCGCAATCAATCTGCATGGCAAAGAAGATCATCAAGCGGCTGTTTCCGTCGTACCACCGGGTCCGGGACCACGAATCCCTGCGATTCTTCGGTACGCTGCTCCACGATCCCAATCTGTGGCATCTGAACCGGCGCTCCGTGGCCGGTGCGTTCGCCGTGGGCCTGTTCGTGGCCTTTCTCCCGATTCCCTTCCAGATGGTGGCCGCAGCAGCCGTTGCAATCCTGGTACGGGTCAACCTCCCCATCTCTGTACTGCTGGTCTGGATCACCAATCCGCTGACCATGGGCCCAATCTACTACAGCGCCTACCAGTTGGGGCGACGGATACTGGATCTGCCCAAGGTCCGGTTCCGTTTCGAGTGGAGCATGGCGTGGTTCACCGAGGAGATGCTGATCATCTGGAAGCCGCTGCTCCTGGGCAGCCTGATCTTCAGCGTGGCGGCGGCGGTGACCGGCTACATCGCCATCCGCCTGCTGTGGCGCCTGCACATCCTGCGCCGCCTGAACTGGCGGCGGCAGAAGAGGGGGTGATTGTCAGTTGTCAGTTGTCAGTTGTCAGTTGTCAGTTGTCAGTTGTCAGTTGTCAGTTGTCAGTTGTCAGTTGTCAGTTGTCAGTTGTCAGTTGTCAGGAGCGTGAATCCGGCAGAGTGTATGTCAAGGGGTTTTCAACAACTGACAACGGACCACTGACAACTGACCATAGATCACTGCAATTTGCCGTCGACCAGCGTCAACACGCGATCCATCCTGTCGGCCAGGCGCATGTCGTGGGTGACGACCACCAGTGCGGTCCCGGATGAGCGGTTGAGGCGCATCATGAGCTGATAGATATCCTCGGCGCGGCGGCTGTCCAGGTTGCCCGTGGGTTCATCGGCCAGCACCGCCTCGGGTTCGGTGATCAGCGCACGGGCGATGGCGGCGCGCTGGCGCTCTCCGCCGGAGAGTTCGCCGGGCTTGTGGATGAGCCGGTTGGTCAGCCCTACCCGCTCCAGCAGGTGCACGGCCCGGTCCGCCGCCGCCGTGGGGTGCATGCCGCGGATCAGCAGCGGCATGGCCACGTTCTCCACGGCCGTGAACTCGGGCAGGAGGTGGTGGAACTGGTAAATGAAACCCAGGTGCCGGTTGCGCACATGCCCCCGGGCGGCATCGCCGAGTGCGCTCATGTCCCGACCGCAGACCTTCACGTGGCCCGAGGTCGGCCGATCCAGCCCACCCAGCAGATGCAGCAGCGTACTCTTGCCGCTGCCGGAAGCACCCACGATCGCGACCCGCTCACCACGCTCCACCACAAGGCTCACGCCGTTCAGCGCGGTCACCTTGAGACCGCCCTCATCAAAAGTCCTGGAGAGGGCGGTTGCCTCAAGCACGGGGCCTGTCATGAAATCCGAATCCACCATGGTTCACTCGTAGCGCAGGGCTTCGGCCGGCTGGGTACGCGATGCGCGCCAGGCGGGATACAGGGTTGCAAGCACGGTCACCAGGAAGGCCAGCCCCCCCACCCGCGCCACGTCCAGGCCGCGCAGTTCGGAGGGCAGGTCGCTGATGTAGTACACGTCGGGCGCCAGAAACTGCCGCCCGAGCAGCTGCTCGATGGCGGGCACGATCGTCTCGACATTCAGGGCCAGCAGTATGCCCAGAACGATGCCCACCGTAGTGCCGATAAATCCGATCAGTGTCCCCTGCACCATGAACACCCCCATCACCGAACGGGGCGACAGACCCAGGGTTCGCAGGATGGCGATATCAGCCTGCTTGTCGGTCACCACCATGACCAGCGTGGAGACGATGTTGAAGGCGGCCACCGCCACGATCAGCGACAGGATGATGAACATCACGGTTTTCTCGGTCTGTACCGCACGGAAGAAATTGGCGTGCTGACGCGTCCAGTCGTTGACCCAGAATCCGCCGCCCAGATCCTGCGCCAGCTGCCGGGCGATGAACGGCGCGCGCATCATGTCGTCCATTCGCAGGCGCAGTCCGGTGACCTCATCGCCCATCTGGAAGATGCGCCGGGCATCATCGAGATGGACAAAGGCGGTGCCCCGGTCGTACTCGTACATGCCCACCTCGAAGATACCCACCACCAGCAGACGCCGGAGCCGCGGCATGACACCCGCCGGAGTCACCGAGGCCTGGGGCGTCACGAGGGTCACCCGGTCCCCCACGCCGGCGCCGAGGGTCGCCGCCAGTTCGCGGCCCAGAACGATGCCGTAATCACCGCCCGCGAGCCGGTCCAGGCTGCCGAATTGCATATGTTCGGTCACCCGGGACACCGTCTCCTCCCGGTCGGGCACAATGCCGCGAATCATGGCGCCGCTGACCTGCCCCGGGGCGGTGAGCATGCCCTCGGCCTGCACGTAGGGTGCAACACCCAGCAGACTCGGCTGGCCCTCCAGGCGCGCAGCCAGCCCCTCCCAGTCGCGCAGGCGGCCGGAATACTCGCTGATCGTGGCATGGGACACCATCCCGAGGATGCGTTCGCGCAGTTCCTTCTCGAAGCCGTTCATCACGGAAAGCACCGTGATCAGGGCCATCACCCCCAGCGCGATCCCCACCATGGAGATCAGGGAGATGAACGAGATGAAATGATTGCGGCGCTTGGCGCGGGTATAGCGCAGCCCGATAAACAGTTCTAGAGGCCGGAACATGCGCGGATTAAATCACAGCGGACGACACGTTGCATGACTGACGCCACCGCCGGTGAGCTGGATGCGTCATGGAGACAGGTCCACGTTCAGCGGTTTCGCCAGCCGGACCCCTGCAGAGTCCACGTCGGCCCGGTAGGCCAGCACCCGGACACCCGCATCCGCCGCCTCGCGCAGGCGTTCCCCATAGGCGGGATCGATGTGATCGGCGGGACGGACACGCCTCACGTCGCCCCGCTGGACGCAAAACACCAGGGCCGCCTCGTGACCCTCGCGGCGCATGGCCATCAGTTCCTCCAGATGGCGGGTGCCCCGAGCGGACACCGCGTCCGGAAAAATGGCCACTCCCCCGTCCACCGCGGCGGTAACGTTCTTGACTTCCACATAGCATCTCCTGTCCCCGGCCTCCAGCAGCAGGTCGATGCGGCTGCGCCGGGCCCCGTATCGCACCTCCCGGCGCAACGACGGCCAGCGCGAAAGCTCGGAGATCACGCCGGATGCGATGGCCTCTTCCACCAGCCGGTTGGCCAGTCCCGTATTGATGCCGACCATCGTGCCGTCCGCCTCCACCAACTGCCAGGTGTACGCATACTTGCGCTTGGGATTCGAGGAATGACTCAGCCAGACCCGGGTCCCCGGCGTCATGCAGCCCAGCATGGACCCCGTATTGGGGCAGTGGGCCGTGAACGCACGGCCGTCGTCGGTGCGCACATCGGCCAGAAAACGCTTGTAACGCCGCACGAGTCTGGCCTCCGTCAGGGCAGGATCGAAATGCATGGTGAGTTCACCTGGGCCGGGAGCGTCGCCGCCAGGGATTCCGTGACGGAGTCCACGCGGCTGACGAAAGGTCAAAAATGTCGATTGGTCAACAACCTGGATCGGTTTCCTGAGGCTAAAGTTCAATGCTATAGTCTGACGATGGTCCCTTGAGCATGCCGGAGCGCATCATGTCCATTCTACGCGGATTCCTTCCCTGCCTGTTGGCCCTCGGCCTGATCACCCTGCCCGTATCCGCCGACGTGCTGCTCATTGACGGCGAACCCCGGGTGGTGGAGCGGGCGGACCAGCCGACCCGCGGCATGCACGAACGTACAGTACTGTCCCGCTTCGGTGAACCCGGCACGCGACATGACGCCGTGGGCGAGCCGCCCATCAGCCGCTGGGACTACAACGATTATTCCGTGTTCTTCGAAGGCCCCTTCGTGATCCATACCGTGGTACGCAAAGAGGTCTCGGAATCCCGATAGCCCGCCGCATGACCCGCGTACTGCCCGCCGAGTGGGCGCCCCAGAGCGGCGTCATGCTCACCTGGCCCCATGACGACAGCGACTGGGCACCCCTCCTGAACGAGGCGGACACCGTCTTTGCCGCCATCGGCACTGCAGTCACCCGATTTCAACGCCTGCTGGTGGTGTGCCGCGACGAGGAGCATCGCGGGCATGTCACCCGCCGACTGACGGAGCAGGGCGCGGACCCGGCCCGCGTGACCGCAGCGCTCGCGCCCTCGGACGACACCTGGGCCCGGGACCACGGCCCCGTCACGGTGCTGGAAGACCGCCGGCCGGTACTGCTGGACTTCATCTTCAACGGTTGGGGCGGCAAGTACCCGGCTGCCCGTGACAACCGTATCACCGCCCGCCTGCACGCGCAGGCTGTCTTCGGGGAGACGCCCCTGGAACCGGTCGACCTGGTCCTGGAGGGCGGTTCCATCGAGTCCGACGGTCTGGGCACGCTGCTCACCACCTCGGGCTGCCTGCTCACACCGACCCGCAATCCACATCTCGACCGGACAACCACCGAGCATGCGCTCAAGGCCTCCCTCGGGGTCGAACGGGTGCTCTGGCTCGAGCACGGGCGTCTGGAGGGGGATGACACCGACGGACACGTGGACACCCTGGCCCGCCTGTGCTCCCCGGACACCATCGCCTACATCACCTGTACGGACAGGAACGATGCCCACCACGGCCCCCTGAAGGCCATGGAGGCGGAACTCCGGGCCCTGCGCACGGCGGACGGACGACCATACCGGCTGGTCCCCCTGCCCCTGCCCGCCCCCATCCGTGACACCGACGGCCGGCGCCTGCCCGCCACCCACGCCAATTTTCTCATCATCAACGGCGCGGTGCTGGTGCCCACGTACGATGACCCCGCGGACCGCCTGGCGCTGGACCGCCTCACCGGGGTCTTCCCCGGGCGCGAGATCATCGGCATCGACTGCCGCACCCTCATCCGCCAGTACGGCAGCCTGCACTGCGTCACCATGCAACTGCCGGAAGGCGTGCTGATCCCAACCGCTGGCTGAAACGCAGAGGGCGCGGAGACGCAGAGGATGCGGAGAAGCCCTCTGTTTAGACCCCCTTTGCGGTCTCTGCGTCTCCGCGCCCTTTGCGTTCCCATCACGGGTTACTTAATCTCGCAAGACAGAACACATCCGGACCAAAAATCATGAAGATCGCGCTCGTGCAGCAGGCCAACAGCGCCGACCGTGAGGCGAACCTGGAGAAGAGCCTGGCGGGCATCGCCGAGGCGGCACAGGCCGGAGCAAGCCTGGTGGTGCTCCAGGAACTGCACACCGGCCTGTATTTCTGCCAGACCGAGGATCCCGCGGTATTCAATCAGGCGGAACCCATCCCCGGCCCGGGGACGGATTTCCTGTCGCGAGCGGCGGCGGAACACGGGGTCGTGATCGTCGGGTCGCTGTTCGAGCGGCGCGCGGCGGGGATCTACCACAACACCGCCGTGGTACTGGATTCCGACGGCGGGCTGGCCGGCCTCTACCGGAAGATGCACATTCCGGACGACCCCGGCTACTACGAGAAATACTATTTCACGCCCGGAGACCTGGGCTTCGAACCCGTGGACACCTCCGTGGGCCGCCTCGGCGTGCTGGTATGCTGGGACCAGTGGTTCCCCGAAGGCGCGCGGCTCATGGCGCTTGCGGGAGCAGAACTGCTCATCTACCCCACCGCCATCGGCTGGGACCCGAACGACTCCGAGGAGGAACAGGCCCGCCAGCGCGACGCCTGGATCACCATCCAGCGCGCCCACGCCATCGCCAACGGCCTGCCGGTGGCCGCCTGCAACCGCACGGGCTTCGAGGCCGATCCCGGCGGCGCCACCGCCGGCAGCCGCTTCTGGGGTTCCAGCTTCGTCTGCGGACCCCAGGGGGAGATGCTGGCCCAGGCGCCCCCGGACGCGGAGACGGTGTTGCTGGCCGATGTGGACATGGCCCGGGCGGAGCAGGTACGCCGGATCTGGCCCTACCTGCGCGACCGGCGCATCGACGCCTACCACGATCTGCTCAAACGCTACCGGGACTGACACGAGCATACCCATGACCCTCGATGACCTGCCCGCATGGACCCGGAATTTCACCCGGCTCGACCAGGTGGACGACCCGGTCGGGCGCACGCTGCTGCGCGACGCCTGCCCGCTGGAGGCCCCGGCGGGCACCGTCGTGTTCCGCCCGGGCAGCGCCTGTGAACAGTATCTCCTGGTCATACAGGGTTCCGTGCGGGTACAGCAGATCTCCGGCAGCGGTCGGGAGATCGTCCTCTACCGGGTTCAGGGCGGGGAATCCTGCGTACTGACCACGTCCTGCCTCCTGGGCGGAAGCCGCTACAGCGCCGAGGGGATCTGCGAGACCCCGGTGACGGGCATCGCCATTCCAGAGGTCCGTTTCATGGAAGGCATCGAACACTCGACAGGCTTTCGGCGCTTCGTGTTCCAGAGTTACGGCCGGCGCATCGCGGAACTCATGACGCTGATCGACGAGGTGGCCTTCGGGAGGCTGAATGCCCGCCTGGCCCATCGCCTGCTGGAACTGGCCGACAGCGCCGGCACCCTGCACTGCACCCACCAGGACCTGGCCGTGGAGCTGGGCACCGCGCGGGAAGTGATCAGCCGTGTCCTGAAGGACTTCGAACGCCACGCCTGGGTACGCCTCGCCCGGGGTCAGATCGATCTGCTGGACATCCAGGCCCTGCGCTTGGTGGCTGAGGGATAACCCTCGGGAAAATGAACAGGCAGACCGCACCGGTACACGCGAGGGATGCGGGAACAGCCGGTCAGGGAAAACCGCGCGATTCGCAATCCTCTCCGCCGCCGATCCGCCCGTTCACCCGTCACCACTTCTCTGGGTGATGAAATCACTGAAATCCGCCCCGCCGCGCACTATCCTTCATGATGTCGTCCCTCAACCGCGAGGACAGAGTCATGGATCTGGAAGGCATGAAGAACATGGGTACCGTGGACCGCGCCCTGCGCGCCATCGTGGGGCTCGTGCTGATCAGCCTGGTGTTCGTGGGCCCACAGACCCCCTGGGGCTGGATCGGCATCATCCCGCTGGCCACCGCAGTCATCAGCTGGTGTCCCGCCTACAGCCTGCTGGGCATGCGTACTTGTAAGTAGCAAGTGGCAAGTCTCAAGTGGCAAGGGAAACGACCCCCGCCCTCGCCATGCGGGGGAGGATCCGGCGGTTTTCCCTTGCCACTGACCACTTGAGACTTGCCATTGCTTTACTGCACTGCTATCCCCGGTGCAGTAGAATAGGCGGCCGTTTGTTCAGACACCGACTGCCCTGATGTCCGCCCACGCACTGCACAGCCCACTGACCCCGCCCCCGATTCCCGAGCGCCCCGGCATCCGTCGCTGGGGCCGGCTCTACGGCGCCGCGCGGGGCCTGGCCATTGCGCGTGCGCTGCGCGCCCATGCAGGCCCCGGCGTGGTGATGGTTCCGGATACGCGGGACGCGGAAACGCTCGCGCGGGAGCTGGAGTTCTTCCTGCACGGCGAACAGATCCCGGTGCTCACCCTGCCGGACTGGGAAACACTCCCCTACGATCTGTTCTCGCCCCACGAAGACATCATCTCCCAGCGCCTGGAAATCCTCCACCGACTCCCCGATCTGGAACGGGGTGTCCTGGTGGTGCCGGTCAACACGCTCATGCAGCGCATCGCCCCGCGGGCCTGGCTTCGGGGTCGCGTGCTCATGCTTGCCACGGGCGACCGGCTGGACCGGGACGCGTTGCGGGGCAACCTGGAACAGGCAGGCTACCATTGCGTAAGCCAGGTGATGGAACACGGCGAGTTCGCCGTACGCGGCTCGCTCATCGACCTGTTTCCCATGGGCAGCGACATCCCTTTCCGGGTGGACCTGCTGGATGACGAGATCGAGTCCATCCGCAGCTTCGATCCGGAGACGCAGCGCAGCCTGGACACGGTGGAACGGGTGCGCCTGCTCCCGGCCCATGAGTTCCCCCTGGACGAGGAAGCGATCAAGGCCTTCCGCCAGCGATACCGCACACGCTTTGAAGGTGACCCCCAGGCCAGCGTCATCTACCGCGACGTGAGTCAGGGCACGGCTCCGGCAGGCATCGAGTATTACCTGCCGCTGTTCTTCGACAAGCTGGACAGCCTGTTCGACTACCTGCCGGGCAACGTACGCCTGGTGCAGGCAGGCGATATCGAAACCGCGGGCGCAGAGTTTCTCGCCCAGGCGGTTCAGCGCCACGAACAGCGCCGCCATGACCGTGAACGGCCCATCCATGAACCGGAAGAGCTCTTTCTCACACCGGACGAGCTGAGGTCCAGGCTTTCCGCCCGCCCCGGTGTCCGGGTGGAACGCCCCGAACAGCTGGAGCGGACCGAACCCGCCGTCAATTTTGACGTGGGAGCCCTGCCGGACGTTCGCATCCGGATCCGCCAGGCCGACCCGGCAGCGGCGCTGAAGACCTTTCTCGACGGCTTCGACGGTCGCGTGCTGTTCGCCGCGGAATCCGCCGGACGGCGGGAGTTCCTCATCGACAGCCTGCGGCCCTTTGGCCTTGGGCCCACGCCCGTGGATCACTGGCAGGGCTTTCTGGATGGCGATGCGCGGCTGGCCATCACCGTGGCGCCCATCGAGGACGGCATGCGCATGGCCTGCTGCGGGCTGGCCGTCATCACAGAGTCCGCCCTGTTCGGCGAACGGGTCCGCCAGGAGCGGCGGCGCAAGCGCCCGACACGGGATTCCGATGCAGTCATCCGCAATCTCACCGACCTGCATCCCGGCGCGCCGGTGGTGCACGAGGAACACGGTGTCGGCCGTTACCTGGGTCTGCAGAAACTCGCCGTGGGCGGGCAGGAGGCGGAGTTCCTGACACTCGAGTACGCGGGGGGCGACAAGCTCTACGTGCCCGTCGCCTCCCTGCACCTGGTCAGCCGTTACACCGGCGCGGACACCGAACACGCGCCGCTGCACAAGCTGGGCGGAGAGCAGTGGAGCCGGATCCGGCGCAAGGCAGCGGAGAAGGCACGGGATGTGGCGGCCGAACTGCTCGGGATCTATGCCCGCCGCGCCGCCCGCAAGGGACACGCCTTCGACGTGGAGGCCACGGAATACCAGGCCTTTGCCGCCGCCTTCCCCTTCGAGGAGACCCCGGATCAGGCCCGCGCCATCGAAGCGGTCCTGGAGGACATGGCCGCCGACCGGCCCATGGACCGGGTGGTGTGCGGCGATGTGGGCTTCGGCAAGACGGAGGTGGCCATGCGCGCCGCCTTCGTGGCCGCCAACAGCGGTCAGCAGGTGGTGGTGCTGGTACCCACCACCCTGCTGGCGCAGCAGCACTACCAGAATTTCACCGACCGTTTCGCGGACTGGCCGGTCCACATCGAATCCCTGTCCCGCTTCCGCTCCGCCAAGGATCAGAAGGCGGTGATGCAGGGGCTTGCGGACGGCCGTGTGGACATCGTCATCGGCACCCACAAGCTCATCCAGGGGAACCTGACCTTCAAGAACCTGGGCCTTGTGATCATCGACGAGGAACACCGCTTCGGCGTACGCCACAAGGAACGCCTCAAGGCCCTGCGCGCCGAAGTGGACATGCTGACGCTCACCGCCACCCCGATCCCGCGCACACTCAACATGGCGCTTTCAGGGCTTCGCGACCTGTCCATCATCGCGACACCGCCCATGGAGCGGCACGCGATCAAGACCTTCATCAGCCAGTGGAACGATGCGCTGATCCAGGAAGCCGTCACCCGCGAGATCCGCCGCGGCGGCCAGGTGTACTTCCTGCACAACTCGGTGGAGACAATCGAGAAGACTGCACGGGAACTGGCCGAGCTGGTGCCCGCCGCCGATATCGGCATTGCCCACGGCCAAATGCGCGAAAGCACCCTGGAACGCGTCATGCTGGATTTCTATCACCGGCGCCACAACGTGCTGGTGTGCACCACCATCATCGAAAGCGGTATCGACGTACCCACCGCCAATACCATCATCATCGACCGCGCCGACAAGCTGGGCCTGTCGCAGCTTCACCAGCTACGCGGGCGAGTGGGCCGATCCCATCACCGGGCCTATGCCTACCTGCTCACGCCGCACCCTTCGGCCATGACGGCGGACGCGGTGAAGCGTCTGGAGGCCATCGAATCCCTGGAAGACCTGGGCGTGGGCTTCACCCTCGCCTCCCACGATCTCGAGATCCGCGGGGCCGGCGAACTGCTGGGCGAGGACCAGAGCGGCCAGATCCAGGAGATCGGGTTCACGCTCTACAACGAACTTCTGGATCGTGCCGTCAAGGCATTGAAGAAGGGCGAAATCCCGGACCTGGACCGTCCCATGGCAGAGGTCACGGAGGTGGACCTGGGTGTCCCGGCCCTGCTCCCGGACGACTACGTGCCCGACGTGCACACGCGCCTGATTCTCTACAAGCGCATTTCCGGGTGCGAATCGGAGGCGGCGCTGCGGGAACTGCAGGTGGAGATGATCGACCGTTTCGGCCTGCTGCCGGCCCAGGCGAAGAACCTGATGGAGGTCACCCGGCTGCGCCTGCGCCTGCAGCCATTGGGCGTGCGCAAGCTGGAGGCAGGCCTCCAGGGCGGCCGGTTCACCTTCCAGGCCAATCCCGATCTGGATCCCGCACGGCTGATTGCACTGATACAGTCGGACCCCGTGAAGTTCAGGCTGGATCCGGAACAGCGGCTGCGCTTCTTCGAGACCATGGACAGCCTGGAACAGCGCGTGCAGGCCGTGAAGCGTATCCTCAACTCACTGGACCTCAAACAGGAGGCCGCCTGATGCGCGCTCCCGAAGGCCCACGGAAACCCCTGCCTGTCACCGTGCGTGCCAGGCGCCGCACCCGCCTGCACATCTGGCTCCCGGCGGCCCTGTGCCTGTGGGCGACGCTGCCCGCAATGCTGGCCGCCGAGGAACCGCGCATGTTCCGGGTGGAGATGGTGCTGGTCAGTCACACGGACCGCAACGCGATCCGGAGCGAGGTGTGGCAAAGCGGGATCGTGCCGCGCCTGGAGGATGCCGTGGAGTTCGGCGCGCCGGGAGAGACCGAATACGAACCGCTGTTTCGCGATGTCTCCGGCACGCCATTCGGGCTGCGCGGGGTGGTCACGCGCCTGGAACAGTCGCCCCTGTTCGAGGTGATCGCCAGTTACGCCTGGGAACAGCCGGGCCTGCCCCAGGACCAGGCGCTGCCCGTGCGCATCCGTGGCGGTCAGTTGCTGGGCCATGTGGCACCCGCACCGGAACAACCCCTGTCCGAACCATGGCACGTGATGCCGGTGATGGAGCGCGCGCCCCGGGCGCCTCAGGACCTGGAGCTCCTCTACGACGTGGACGGCACGGTCACCCTGAGCCTCGCCCGCTTCCTGCACCTGCAGACCGACCTGCTTTATCGCCGCGCCACGAATGAAACCCTGCCCGGGGATCATGTACAGACACTGGAAGGACGCGAGTTCGTGGAGAGCTACGTCAGCGAACGCCGGCGCATGCGCTCACGGGAGATCCATTACCTGGATCATCCGATGCTGGGGGTGATCGTGGAGATCACCCCGCTGGCGGATTGAAACCCGCGCAGGAGCAACCGGGTCGGGCCTCCTACTGCAGGGTGGGTTCACTCAGCTTCATGACAGCCTGAACCATGGCCGTGCCGAGGCTTTCCGCCAGGCGGCGGAACAGATCCTGGCGCGGCGTGAAGTCCACGATGTTCTCCTCACCGATCACTTCCCGGGCCACGTAGCCGGGGCTTCCCAGACCATCGATGATGCCGAGTTCCAGGGCCTCGTCACCGGTCCAGATCAGGCCGCTGAACAGTACGTCCTCGTTTCCCTTGAGCCGGTCGCCGCGTGCGAGCTTCACCGCGTCCACGAACCGGGTGTGGATATTGTCCAGCAGACGCTGCACATGGGCCTGCTCCTCGGGGTTGATGGGCAGGAACGGATCCATCAGGCCCTTGTTGTCACCCGCGATCATCAGGCGGCGCTCAATGCCCAACTTGTCGATGGCTTCCACCAGCCCGAAGCCGTCCATGCGCACCCCGATGGACCCGACCACACTGGAGGCATCCGCATAGATCCAGTCCGCGGATACCACGGCGTAATAGCCGCCCGATGCGCCGACATCACTGATCACGGCGTACACCGGCGTGTCGGGGTACTCGTCCTTGAGACGGCGCAGTTCATTGTTGATGTATGCGGACTGCACCGGGCTTCCGCCGGGACTGTTCACCCGCATCAGGACAGCGACCGTGTTCTTGTCCCGAAAGGCACTGCGCAGGCCCTGAGTCACGAGGTCCGCGCTGGCCCGGCTGCCCTCGCTGATCACGCCCTGCAGATCCACCAGTGCCGTGTGGGGACCCGCTTTGCGGGCCTCGGTGCCCAGCGGCCCCGCCAGAAAGAGTGCCAGCAGCGCAAACAGATAGGCAAACCCCAGGAGCTTGAAGAAAATGCCCCAGCGCCTCGTCCTGCGCTGCTCCTGCACACCCGCGAGGGCGATCCGGGTCAGGGCCTCGCGTTCCCAGTTTTCATCCTGCGCCATACATCACGTCCTTTGACGGTTAGGTTGGCTGGAAGCAGGTGACGTTACGTCGCACTGCCCGATTCACGCTTCCCGCTTCCAGAGAGCCACGACGGCAAGTGCCTCAGGTCATCCATCAGCGCCACCGGCCCATGCTGCGCAAGCCGCTGGCCCCCATGGACTCCGTAGGTGACGCCCAGCCGGTCGGCGCCCGCATTGCTTGCCATGAGCATATCGTACTCGCTGTCGCCGATCATGAGAGTCGTGTCCGGCGTGAGGCCCAGTTGATCCATGATCTCGTTGAGCATAGCCGGATGGGGCTTCGAGAAGGTCTCGTCCGCGCAACGGGTGGCCAGGAAATGATCCCCCAGGCCCGTCTCCTCCAGCACCCGGTCGAGCCCCCGCCGGGACTTACCCGTCGCCACGGCCATCCAGTAGCCCGCCGCCTCCAGCCCCGCCAGCAGTTCCGCCACTCCGGGGAACAACGTCGACGGGGTCTCGTCCCGCTCCAGGAAATACGCCCGATAGGCGTCCCGGAAATCCGTCAGAAAGCGCGCATCCGCTTCGGGATACAGGTCGAGGATCGCTTCGTCCAGCCCGAGGCCGATGATATCGCGAAGCGCGGTGTCGTCCCGAGCCTCGGCCCGGGTTTCGGCGATCGCGCCGCGCAGGCACGACACGATCCGGGCCGCCGAGTCCATCAGCGTCCCGTCCCAGTCGAACACAAGGAGTTGGTAGGATCTGGATGACATGATAAATCAGGAGCCTCACTGGCCACAGAGGCCACAGAGGTCACAGAGAGAGAACTTCGAACCGGCGACGGTGCGTCCCTCAACGCCCGATGCACGCACGCCACCGGCCGAGTCTTCCAGCCGCTGTCTTTACCTCTGTGACCTCTGTGACCTTTGTGGCAAAAAAATCATTCCCGGAACCCCTCAGACGTCCAGAGGCTCCAGACGTTCCAGGACCGCCTCCAGTTCCGCCAGCAGGGGCGCCTGGATCCGGTACGGATGTGCATGGTCCGGCAGGTGGAAACGCAGGCTCTCCGCGTGGAGGAACTGGCGTTTCAGCCCCAGGCGCTTCATGCGCCGGTTGAACTCGAAATCACCGTACTGGCTGTCGCCGGCCACGGGGAAACCCGCGTGGGCCGCATGTACCCGGATTTGATGGGTGCGGCCGGTGCCGATCTCAACCCCCATCAGTGTCGAATCGCTGAAATGCCGGCGCGGGAAGAAAAAACTCTCCGCGTGCCTGCCCGTCTCGTCCACCGTTACCGGGCGTACCCGGGTCCCGGGGCCCTTGCGGGCAAGCGATTCCGACACACGGCGCGGACCACCGCGCCAGACCCCGGCCACCAGCGTCAGGTAATGCTTTTCCACCCCGCCCGACTTGAGGGCCTCCTGAAACGCCAGCAGGGCCCCCCTGCGCTTGGCCAGCACCAGACAACCGCTGGTCTCGCGGTCCAGACGATGGGCCAGTTCGAGAAAGGCCGCGTCGGGCCTGAGCCTGCGCATGGCCTCGATCAGGCCCAGGCGCACCCCGCTGCCCCCGTGCACCGCAAGGCCCGCGGGCTTGTTCATCACCAGGAGATCATCGTCCTCCAGCAGGATGGCCCCGCGAAGCGTGCGGGCCAGGCCCTCGGGCAGGGGCTGTGCCCTGTCATCGGCGGACACTCCGGATCGGCGCACCGGCGGGATCCGCACCTGGTCCCCCTCGCTCAGGCGGTAGTCGGCCTTGACCCGCCCCTTGTTCACCCGCACCTCCCCCTTGCGCAGGAGGCGGTATACATGGCTCCTGGGCACGCCCTTGAGCCGCCCCATGAGAAAGTTGTCCAGGCGCTGGCCCGCCTGGCCGGCTTCAATCCGGACCAGGGCGACCCCGGAACGGGCTGTCGCGGGCACTTTCATGGAAAGGGCAGGGCTGACATGGACCCGGATAATAACCGATCCATCAAGGGTTTGAACGCACTGTTGCCAATTGGTATCATGGGGTGTCACGAGGGAAGGATCGGCTCATTCCCTCTGCACCGGCCCATTCGTTGCGGTGCCCCGGAGCGCCCTCCCCCGTCGTGACCTGCAGATTTTCCCCGGACGATGCGTTTCCACGCGCCAAAGCGCCTGGATTCACCGACCGGGAGCACAACGAGAACGCATGCACCCGAGCGCTCAATTGAACAACCTTGCCACCGCATCCGTCACCGGCCGGCCCATGGGATTGGCGATCCCCTGGTGGTGCCTGTGCGCGCTGCTGTTGATGCGCGCACGCACGCCCGCGCCTGCGGCGACGATCGCCGGACAGTCCGGCGTAACCCGCGATGTGGCGAAACCGAACCCTCGAGAAACCATTCATGAAGCGAATTCTGATCAATGCCACGCAGCCCGAAGAGCTGCGTGTGGCCATGGTCGATGGCCAGAAGCTCTACGACCTGGATATCGAAGTCCCGTCCCGGGAGCAGAAAAAGGCCAACGTCTACAAGGCCGTTGTCACCCGGGTTGAACCCAGTCTCGAAGCCGCCTTTGTCAACTACGGCGCCGAACGCCATGGCTTCCTCCCCCTGAAGGAAATCGCCCGAAGCTGCCTGCCCTCCGGCGGCAACGGCGAGGGCGACGAGAGTCAGCAGGGTTCCATCAAGGATCTGGTCAAGGAGGGCATGGAGCTCATCGTCCAGGTGGAGAAGGAAGAGCGCGGCAACAAGGGCGCCGCGCTCACCACATTTGTCAGCCTGGCCGGCCGTTATCTGGTGCTCATGCCCAACAATCCCCGTGCCGGTGGCGTCTCGCGGCGCATCGAGGGCGAGGACCGCAGCGAGATCCGCGAGGCCCTGAGCCAGCTGGAAGTGCCGCAGGGCATGGGCCTGATTGCGCGCACGGCGGGCGTGGGCCGTGGCGTGGAAGAACTGCAGTGGGATCTGGAGTACCTCAAGACCCTCTGGGCCGCCATCACCGAGGCCGCCGAAAGCCGCAAGGCCCCCTTCCTGGTCTATCAGGAAAGCAACGTCATCATCCGGGCGCTGCGCGATCACATGCGCAACGACATCTCCGAGATCATCGTTGACGATCCCGCCGTGCACCGACAGGCCCAGGAGTTCATGCAGCAGGTGATGCCCAACAACCTGCGCAAGCTCAAGCTCTACGAAGAACACGTCCCGCTGTTCAACCGCTACCAGGTGGAAAGCCAGATCGAGGCCGCCTTCCAGCGCCAGGTCTCCCTGCCGTCCGGCGGCGCCATCGTCATCGACCACACCGAGGCGCTGATCTCCATCGACGTGAACTCCGCACGCGCCACCAAGGGCAGTGACATCGAGGACACCGCCCTCAACACCAACCTGGAGGCCGCGGACGAGATCGCCCGCCAGCTGCGCCTGCGGGATCTGGGCGGCCTGATCGTCATCGACTTCATCGACATGGGGCCGGCCAGGAACCAGCGTGAGGTGGAGAACCGCCTGCGCGACGCCCTGGAGGTGGACCGTGCCCGGGTTCAGGTAGGGCGTATCTCCCGGTTCGGCCTGCTGGAGATGTCCCGGCAGCGCCTGCGCCCTTCCCTCGGGGAATCCAGCCAGATCGTGTGCCCGCGCTGCAGCGGTCACGGGCACATCCGCAGCGTGGAATCCCTGGCGCTGTCGGTGCTGCGGCTGGTCGAGGAGGAGGCCATGAAGGACAAAACGGGCCGCGTTCTGGCGCAGCTGCCCGTGGACGTCTCCACCTTCCTGCTCAACGAGAAGCGCGACGCCGTCAACGCCATCGAGCGCCGCCACGGCGTCATGGTCACCCTGGTGCCCACCCCGGACATGGTGACACCGCATTTCCAGGTTCGCCGCATCCGTTTCGACGATGTGCCCGAGGAACTGCGCGACAAGAGCAGCTATCAGATGCTTCCCGAGCCGGACGTGGTGGAAGTGATTTCCGCCACCACGGAGTTGCCCGACCTGGAGCGGCCCGCGGTGCAGACGATTCGCCCGCCGGCACCGGCCCCCAGGGCTGAGGAGACGCCCCGGACTCCTCCCAGCGAACCGCGCGAGACCGAGGCCCGGCCGGGTTTCCTCACCCGCGTGTGGAAGAGCCTGTTCGCCGGGACCTCTCAAGGTGGGGCGGAGGACGAGGCCAGCCCCTCGCGCCCGCGCAAGTCCCGTGCCGCATCGGGGCGCAGCGACCGGGAGGACGACGGCAAGCGCGGCGGTCGCACCCAGAGCAATCGGCGCACGACCGGGCGCACACGCAACCGGCGCAGTGGTGCCGATGAGGGCAGCGACGCGGAAGCCAAGAAGAAGGCCCAGTCTTCCCCCCGCCCGGATTCCGGAACCGGGACCGAGGCAAACAAGCCCGACCAGGACACCGATGGCGGCAAACCGAGCGGCCGCAGCCGGGGACGCCGCGGTGGGCGCCGCCGGCGTCGCGGCGGCGGCGGCGAGGACCGGCAGAACGGCGAACGCCAGAGTTCCGGTGAAGGTCAGGGTGCCGGTCAGGACCGCGCTTCGGCGGCACGTGAAACCCGCAGCGGCAAAACCGCCGGGGGCAACCCGCCTCAGCCTGGTGGCAGCGAACCGCGGCACGGCGCCGAGGATGCGGCCGGGGATGTGGCCGCAGGCAGCCCGCCCGCCCGGGAGAAAGGCACTGCCACGGACACCCCGGCGGCCGGTGCACCGCGCCCCGGCGCCGGGCAGGACACGTCGCCGGCCCGACCGGAGACGCCGCCCGGGAAGCGCGATCTCTCCCCGGCCCCGGGGGACAGGTCCGGAGAAGCCCAGGACCGCGACACGACCGGCAACAAGCCCGTTGCGGAGCATTCGCGTCAGTCCGGCGATGCCGGCGCGCGGCCGGCCTCCGGGGATACGCCCCCCACGGGCAGCCCGACCGCCCGGGACAAGACCGCCTCCACGGACGCGCCCGCGTCCCGGCAAGCAGCACCGGCCGGTGAGCACCGCCCGCCCGCCGGCCAGGGCGCAGGACAGGTCAGCGAAGGCAAGCCGTCAGAGCCACGACGTGGCTCCCCCGTCCCCGCGCGGCCGGTCTCCGAGACGGTACTATCCACCCGGGACAGCTCCGCACCGCCCCGGACCCGTCCGGAGTCGGCGGTCCTGCCGTCGGCGGCCCAGGCACCGGCAAAGGCCGCACCGCCCCCACGCCCTGCAGCGACCGAATCCGCCACACGGGTAGCCGAACCGGCAACCACAGGTGCCCAGGAGCGGCCGCGCCCGGTGGAGCCGGTGGGCGCGGACAAGCCGGGCGGCGGATAACCCGGCCCGGGGCCGGTCTCACAACGTAAAGAGGGCGATCCCCGGATCGCCCTCTTTACGTTTCAACCGTGCGCCACGTTACCGGATCAGAACCGGTAGCGGCGTTTAAGCTCGTCCAGCAGGCCCTGGGCCGCGCTCCGGACCATTTCCATGACCCGTTCAAACCCGTCGTTCCCGCCGTAATAGGGGTCGGGCACTTCCCGCTCGCCCAGACCCTCCGCGAATTCCAGGAACAGGCGGATCCGGTCACGGCAGTCCGGCGGACAGATACGCCGGGCGTTCTCCAGATTGTCCTCGTCCATGACGAGTACGTAATCGAACTGTTCGAAGTCCTGCGCCTCCAGCAACCGGGCCCTTTGCCCGCTCAGGTCAACACCGTGAACAGTAGCCATGCGCTGCGCGCGTTCGTCAGGGGGCGAACCCACGTGGTAGGCATGGGTGCCCGCGGAGTCCACCCGGACCAGGTGCGCGATACCGGCCTCATCGAGCATGGACTGAAAGACCCCGTGGGCCATGGGGGAGCGACAGATATTGCCCATGCAGACGAAAAGCACGTTCACCATTGATCAGACCTTCCCAATTGAGCGGCATGGAACCATCGCATCATCAAACATCCCGGGTCCATCACCCCATTGGGAGAGCACCCTTCATCCTTCATCCCTCGACTCGACCCATTCCACCACCTCACCCACCGAATACACGACGCCATCTGGCGTACAGCCTTTCGGGGTGATGTCCGCCCGCGGGTTCACCCAGAGCGTGCGCAGGCCCACGGCCGCCGCACCCGCCACATCACGCACCGGATCATCGCCCACATGCAGGGTCTCATGGGCGGCAGTGCCCGCCTCGTCCAGAGCGGCGGTGAAGATTTCCGGGTGGGGCTTGGCCACGCCGACACGGGCCGCGGTGACCACGAAATCGAAGTGATGACCAATGCCGATGTGATGGACATCGGCATTGCCGTTGGTGATGGCCCCCAGGCGATAGCGGGGCCGGAGGCGCTCCAGGGTGACGGTCACATCGTCGTAGAGGGCCACCCGGTTGCGGGCTTCCCAGAACACGCGAAAGGCCGGCTCCACCAGGGTCTCGTCGTAGCCCGACTCCCGGGCGATCAGCGCAAGCCAGCGCTTGCGCAAGGTGGTCAGATCATGATGCAGTTCCGGGAACCGGGCGAACCAGGCCTTGCGGTGCTCCACCATGGCATCATGGTCGTAACGCTCGGCAATGCGGGGATAATGCACCGACAACCACGTGTGGAACGTCTGTTCCGCCCTGCGTATGACGGGCATGCAGTCCCAGAGTGTGTCGTCCAGATCGAAGGTGATGCAACGGATAGGCATGTGGGGGCAGATAAAGTACTAGGGGGCATATGTTAACCGATTTTGCCGGCGGTCCGATGTCCACGGGATCACCCTTCCCCGGAAGCGGGACGAAACGTGGGGCACCCGGAAAGAAACCCGTACGGCGGCAAACGACCATGACGCCCGGTGCGCGGCGCGGACCGACGGATCCATCCATCATCCCCGGGAATCCCCGGGGCACCGCGGACCCTCCCCGGGGTGTGTCCCGCGGCGGCATCACGGACACCCATGAGGCAGCCCAATGATTGACGTATTCCGCAAGAGCTATCATCCGCCGGGCACCGCCCCCGGAACCCTGTCCACCGGCCAGCAGCCTCCGGCGGACGGGGCGCCCATGCCGATCCTGCTGTTCTCCGAAGGACAGGCCCAGGCGGCCGACGAAACACAACTCGCGGACTGGACGACGGATCGCCTGGACCGCGTCGTCTGGGTGCACGTGCAGGGATCACCGTCCCACAGCCAATTGCAACAGCTGGGCGAGTGGTTCGGCCTGCATGCACTGGCGCTGGAGGATGTGGCCAATACCGGGCAAAGGCCCAAGTCCGATGTGTACGACGATCATGCGGTCATCGTCCTCAATCACGCCCGCTGGCATGACAACGAGATTGTCCTGGAGCAGGTCAACCTGTTCGTGGGCGCCAACTTCGTGGTGAGCTTCCACAGCGGGTCGGGCGACCCCTTCGAGCCCGTGCGCCGGCGCATGCAAAGCCGCAATCGCAACCTGTCGAACATGGGCGCGCCTTACCTGGGCTATGCCCTGATGGACCTGGTGGTGGATCAGTCCTTCCCGCTCATGGAGGACCTGGGCGCACTGCTGGAAGACCTGGAAGAACAGGTCCTGGGTTCGGCCACCCGCGAGACGCTGGAACGCATCCACAACCTGCGGCGCGAGCTCCTGTTGCTTCGCCGCCAGCTCTGGCCCACGCGGGAAGCCCTGGGGCGGCTCATGCGCGAGGCCACGGGGGTATTCGACGCAGCCACCATGCCCTATCTGCGGGATGTCTACGACCACACCGTGCACATCATGGACCTGCTGGAGTCCTACCGGGAGATGGCGGCCAGCCTGGTGGACGTCTATATCTCCAGCGTCAATTATCGCCTCAACGAGGTGATGAAGGTGCTCACGGTGATCGCCACCATCTTCATCCCGCTCACCTTCCTGGTGGGCGTCTACGGCATGAACTTCGCACACCCGGACAGCCCCTGGTCCATGCCGGAGCTCTACACCTACTACGGCTACCCGGTGGTGTGGTTCATCATGATCCTGGTGGCCGGCGGCATGCTCTACGCCTTCAAGCGGCGCGGATGGTTCTAGGAAAGGCAGAAGGTTGAAGGATGAAGGATGAAGGATGAAACCAGAGTCCAACCCTGTACTTCCCCTCCCCTCATGGGGAGGGCCAGGGTGGGGTGGGTTTCATTCATCCTTCAACCTTCATCCTTCATCCTTTCCTAATACCCCGCCAGTTCCACATACCCCCTGCCGACGGGTTTGCCATCCTCCAACACATCCACCGCGCCCTCCCAGTAGCGCACGGTCATGTTCATCTCCTGTGCATCGTGCACGGCGCGGATCTCGAATTCGCGATCCATCGGCGCAAGGCGAAGACGCCACTCGACCGGGTAATTGCGGCCCGTATCGCTGCGCCACGTGCGCAGCACCTCCAGGTTCACGTCCTCGCTCCGGATGAGCTGGCTGCCGCCGTCGGGCGCCACGATCAATCCCTTGCTGTAGGGGTCGGTGCTGCCGTCCTCGCGGCGCATCCGGTAGTACATCACCTCCCGGTCGTCATCCAGTTGCAGGGCAAACCAGTCCCACCCCGCCTGATCCTCGGCCAGGGCGCTGGTGCTCCATTCCCGGTCCAGCCACGCGCTGCCGGAGACCTCGTGCACCTCGTCGCCGATCCGCAGGCTGCCCCGCGCATCGAGGCGGGTCATGGAGTAGTAATACGAAGCATTGCCCTCGCCCGCGCCCTTCTGGCTCAATCCACCGTCACCCTGGAGCACGGGCGGCTTGCGCTGTTCGAAGACCATGTCCACGCCCGTGTTCCCCTCGACGGCCTCGAGGCGCCACGGAAAGTCGTTGCCCTCAAGCGCGATGAGCCTCCAGTCCTCCAGCCACACCCGGAAAGGATCCAGATCCGCCCCGGAAAGCCCCGCCGCGCCTCTGGCGAAACGCTCGAAGGCGTGATGCTCTCCCGAACCCGCATCGGTCACCCCGAGGTGCGCCATCCACACGTGATCCGTCGCCCAGGCGGAGAGGCTCTCCGGCACATCGGGCGTCAGCGCCACGCGAAAGAACGTGATCTGGAACCCGAAGCGCCGACCCGCCTCGCTGTCCACATTGCCCACCACGTACCACCATTCGTTGCGAAAGCCCGGATGCGGCCCGTGGTCCTCGGGGAAGCGAAACGCCCGCGGCCGGTCCGCGCGCAGGTAGCCCGCCACGTCGTCACCGCCCAACGCCACGGAGACATCGACACTTTCCGACGGTTGATCAACGGCGCAACCGACCAGCAAGGTAAGAAGGAGAACGACAGTGGCAAAGACCCCCTCCCCAACCCTCCCCCGCAAGCGGGGGTGGGAGCAAATTCGCAATCCGTTCTTCCCCCTCTCCCTCAGCGAGAGGGTCGGGGTGAAGGTGGTTTTTTTTCCGACTTCCCAATTCACACTTCCCACTTTCATCATTCTTCCCTCAACGCATCCGCCGGCCGCGCGCGGCCCGTTTGCCACGCGGGCCGAAGCCCCGCGAGCAACGCGGCGCCCACCGCCAGCAACACGCCTTCCAACAGCACGGATGCCGGCACCGTGCGCAGCATGCTCCAGCCGAAGGATCGGCGGTTGATCACGTCGATGAGCACATCGGCCATCATCAGCCCCAACGGAATCGCCAGCAGCCCCGCCGCCAGACCGAGCAGCGCGCCCTGCAGACTCACCAGGCCGGTGACCTGACCCGGCGTCATGCCCGTGGCGCGCAGCACGCCGTGCTCCCGGGCCCTTTCGAACTGCAGGGCCATGAGTGCGCTCAGGATGCCCACGAAGGCCACGCCCACGGTCAGCAGCCGCAGCACGTGGGTGATAGCGAAGGTGCGATCGAAGATCGCCATGGAGTTCTCGCGGATCTCGGAGGCCGGCGTAACCAACACCGCCTCCGGCATGTCCGCCACGGCACGGCGAACCGCCTCGACACCCTGCGCTACCGATACGCCGGGGGCAAGATACACGCCGAGGGTGCCTTCCGTGCGTGGGTCCCAGAGCGCCCGGAACGTGTTCCGGGCCATGAGCACCACGCCCTGCCGGGAACCGTAATCCTGGTAGATGCCGCCCACGGTGAAGCTGCGTTCCCCCCGCGACGTGTGCAGGCTCAACGCATCGCCCACCGCAATCCCGTGCCGCCACGCAAAGGGCTCGGAGACGAGCACCGCGCGCCCGGCCTCCCACGCGGGCCAGGCGCGCGCCGGATCGCCGGCGCGAAAGCGAAAGCCCGCGTAGCTGTCCGGCGCCGGCCCCAGCACGAACAACTCCACCGGTCCCCGCCCTGAATCCACCTGAAACCGTCGCCCGGTGCTGAAGGAGGCCACCTCGGGCAGCGCCGCCACCCGCTCGGCCACCCCCCGGGGCAACAGGGAACCTGCCCGTTCGTCCCCGGGGGCCGGCGAGGTCACGTACAGGGCACTTTGCAGGGTATGACCGATCCAGCCCTGCACGGTGGTGCGAAAACTGTCCACCATCACGCCCACCCCCACCGTGGCGGACACAGCCACCGTGAGCGCCGCCACCGCCACGCCCGTACGGCTCAGGGCCGCACCGAGTCCGCGCCCGGCCAGCCGGCCGGTGACACCCAGCACCGCACCCAGGGGCGGGGCGAGCAGGCGGGAAAGCAGCAGGACCGCCAGGGGCACCAGCAGGCTGTAACCGATGATCATGAAGAACAGGGCCACAAAGCCGATCACCAGGCCACGGGTACTCACGTGGACCAGGATATATCCCAGCAGGATCAGGGCCACGCCTGCCACGGCCAGCCAGGGGGTGAGGCGGTAGACGCGGCGCTCCAGGGAGGAGCGTCGCAACCCCTCCCGGGGCCGGATATGGACCGCCTCCCAAGCCGGCCCCAAGGCGGCGATCAGGGCCGCACCCAGGCCGAGGGCCAGGCCCTTGAGGAGCAGCCAGGGCGGCACATGGAGCGCGGTCACGGACAGCACGAAATAGAGGTCATTGATGGTGCGCGTGACCAGGTGGACCAGACCCTGCCCGATGAGCACGCCAAGCAGCAGGCCCGGTATGCCGCCCAGCAGGGCCAATACGGCCGCCTCGCTCATCACCAGGCGGAACACGCCGGCGCGGGTGACTCCCAGCGACCGCAGCGTGGCCAGGAGAGGACGGCGCCGCAACACGGCGAACATGAGCGTGTTGTAGATGAGAAAGCCACCCACCAGCAGCGCGAGCAGGCTCATGGCGGTGAGATTGATGTGGAAGGCCCGTGTCAACTGCCGGGCGGACCGTTCCCGGGCCCCGGCCTCCTCCACGCGGACCCCCTCCGGCAGCAGACCTTCGAGCACCTGCGCGGGATCGGCACCCTCAGAAAGAATCAGGTCGATCCGATCCAGCCGCCCGACGCGATCCAGCAGCACCTGGGCGGTGGCGATATCCGTGAGCAGCACCCCGTCCAGGCCGGGTGGACCGTCCCCGATGAGCGCGGTCACGGTCAGGTCCACGCGGCCTGCCGGCACGGTGAGCTGCACCCTGTCTCCCCCGCTGACCCCCAGGCGGCGGGCCAGCCCCCCGCTCAGGGCCAGGGCATCGCCGCGCACCATGAGCCCGCGCACATCGGCATCCAGAACGCCCGCCACGTGTTCCCTGAACGGGCCTTCCGAGAAGGGCTCCAGCCCCAGCAGCGGAAAGGTCTCGCCGTCGATGCGCGCATGGCCCTCCACGACGGGGGCACTCGGGCGGACACCGGCGAGTCGAAGCCGCGTGAACAGGGACTCGTCGATACCACCGGGGCCGGAGGGCAGGATCTGGTGCGTCGCACGCCCCGAGACGGCCTCCAGCGAGAGGCCGAAGGCACGGGAGGCGCTGTGGTTGGCGATATCCACGGCCACCACCACCGCAACACCCAGCGCCACACCCAATACCGCCAGGATCCATTGCCAGGGGTGGCGCCGGGCATCGCGCCACAGAGCCCGGGACGGCAGGCTCATGGGGCCGCTCCCTCCTCGTCCCGGATGCGGCCGTCGGCCAAGCGCCACACCCGGTCCGCCACCGCCGCCACCTCGGCACTGTGGGTCACCAGCACCAGCGTCGCGCCCCGTTCCCGGACCAGCCGGACCAGCAGCCCCATGACCTGTTCGCCGGTCTCGGCATCCAGGTTGCCGGTGGGTTCGTCCGCCAGCAGCACCGTGGGTTCATGGATCAGGGCCCGGGCAAGCGCGACGCGCTGCTGTTCACCGCCGGAAAGCCGGTCCGGATCGTCGTTGGCGCGACCGGCCAGCCCCAATGCCTCCAGCAGCCGCGACACCCTGCCCCGGTCCGGGTGTCCCGCCAGCTCCAGCGGCAGGGCCACGTTCTCCGCCACGGTGAGCGTCGGGATGAGATTGAAGAACTGGTAGATGAACCCGATGCGATGCCGGCGAAACAGGGTCCGGCTGCGCTCGTCCATGGCGGCAATGTCACGGCCCTCCACCCGGATGCGTCCCTCGTCCGGCAGATCGATACCGGCAATGAGATTGAGCAGCGTGGACTTGCCCGAGCCGCTGCGCCCCAGCAGGGCCACGATCTCCCCGGGCGCGACCCGGGCGTTTACGCCGTCCAGCACACATCGGCTGCGCGCACCCTCACGGTAGCGGCGCGTAACGGACTCCAGTCGAATCAGATCGGTGTCGGACATGCTGGCGGGTTCACGGGTCTGTGAAGTCGAAAGGGTGCATGCTCGGGTGGCGGGACGACCCTGATGCTATGCTCCGATGATGTGGACCCGCCGTGCGTACAACACCGCCGGCCGGTGGGTCGCGCCCCGCCTGCCGGGCCGCATCCTGGGACAGTGTTTCCTGGCAGGGGTGCTCGCGTTGTCCGCCACCTCCCGGGCAGACCCGGATCTCCCTCCGGAGTTCTACCCGGAACATCATCAGGTGGATGCCCTGCTGGAGACAAATCCCCCGCCTCACGGCGTGATGCTGCTCATCCGCAACATCGCGAGGACGCCCTGGTGGAACTGCTGCCACGGGCCCGCTATTACGCGGACCACCTCAGGGAGCACTTGCCCAACGTCCACGTGGCCGTCATCAGCTACGGTCCGGAACTGGCCGCCCTGTCCCACCGCCTGCGCGCCGCCTACCCCGACCTTCAGGCACAGGCCGTGGCGCTCACGGGTCTGGACAACGTCGACGTCCACCTGTGCGGCGCACTGGCCGCCGACATGAACATGGACGCTTCGGATTTCCCGCCGGACCTGGACGTGGTGCCCTCGAGCACCGCCCTGTATCAGGACTACGCACTGCTCGGCTACGCGGCCATCGTACTGCAACCGGCGTGGTAGGTCAGAAGCCCGGACCGGGGACCGTGAATACAGATCCGATTCGCCTTTGCACTTCCCGATTGACCCTTTCCGCTTCACCGCTCCCTTGACCCCTTGCACCGGCTCTATATAATCAGCCATGTCTGATACGAGAGGTCACGTTACCTTGGAAAGTTCCAGTTGTACCTTAACTGACTCCTTCCTGCGGTGAAGCCCGCCTAGACCCCTCTGACGTCCAGGCTCCGCTTCCCGCAGGCTCAGCAGGCGGGAACGGGAAGACCTGGTGCAGCATGCCCCTTTGCGGGCGCCCAAGTTGATCGTTTCCAGCGAACCGGTCCGTCCGACCGCCGTTGCGGTGCCGGTTCGGGCAGTTGACATCGGCCTTTCGTGCGTCGATGTCACAAGGGTCCCGTGCGCGCGTCGCACCATGGAGAGCGAGCAATGGAGAATGATTTCGAACATTACCTGATCGAGATCCGGGAACTCCTGGAAAGGGGGGACCTGCCGCGCCTGCGCGACCTGCTGGACCTGATGCGCATCCAGGACATCGCCCATGCGCTGATGGAACTCGAAGAGGAGCAGATCCCGCAGGTCTTCGCCACCCTGCCCCGGGGCCGCAAGGTGGATGTGTTCTCCTATCTGGATCCGCATTATCAGTACCGCCTGCTGGGTTACATCTCCTCCGCCGAGGCCCGCCACATCCTCTCGGAGATGCTGCCGGACGATCTCACCGCGCTGCTGGAGGACCTGCCCGGCGACGAGGTGCGGCGCCTCCTGCGCCTGCTCCCGTTCCGGGCCATCCGCCGTGCCCTGACGCTCCTGGGTTATCCGGAAGACAGCGTCGGTCGGCTCATGACCACGGAGTTCGTCTCCGTGCGCCCGGACTGGACCATCACCGACAGCCTGGCCCACATCCGGGAGCACAGTGAACGGGGCGAGACGGTGAACGTCATCTTCGTCACCGATGACGACCGCCATCTGCTCCATGCGCTCCCCCTGAAACGATTCGTGCTGGGACGCGCCAACGACCCCGTGGAAAAACTTCCCACGGGGCCGGTGGTGTCCATCAACGCCCAGGCCGATCAGGCGGACGCGGCACGGCTCATCCAGCACTACGACCTGGAGGTCCTGCCCGTCGTCGACGAGGACAACATCCTGCTCGGCATCATCACCGTGGACGACGTGATCGACGTGGTGGAGGAGGAAACCACCGAGGATTTCCACAAGATGGGCTCCGTGGGCATGTTCAATCTGAGCCTGCGCGACGCCGGGTTTCCACTCCTCTACCGCAAACGCATCGGCTGGCTGCTGGTGCTGGTGGCACTGAACCTCGTGGGAGGCACCATCATCGCCGGGTTCGAGGAGGCCATCGAGGCCCTGGTGGTACTGATCTTCTTCCTGCCGCTCATCATCGCCAGCGGCGGTAACGCGGGTGCCCAGTCCTCCACCCTCATGGTGCGCGCCCTGGCCGTGGGCGACGTCGAGGCAAAGGACTGGCTGCGCCTGTGGGGCCGCGAATTCGGCGTATCCATCGCGCTCGGACTGACCATGGGCCTCGCGGTATCCGCCCTGGGATTCTGGCGCGGCGGGCCCGATGTGGCCCTGCTGGTGGCCATCGCCATGACCCTGGTGGTGGCCATGGGCAGTCTGGTGGGCATGATGCTGCCACTGATTCTCACCCGTTTGCGCATGGACCCGGCCACCGCCAGCGTGCCGCTGGTGACCTCAGCGGCGGACATCGTCGGCATCCTGATCTATTTCTCGCTCGCGGTGGCCATGCTGAACCTGCCGGCCGGCGGCATCCTGTGAGACATCCATGACCGAAAGCACCGACATCCTCGACAAACTCCCGGAACTGGTTGCCACCCGCGACTGGGACGCCCTGCGCGGCATACTGGCCGATCTCGCGGACCAGGACATCGCCAAGGCCATCCCCGACCTTGCACCCATGGATCGCGAACGCCTCCTGGCCCACCTGCTGAGCCCGGAGCGTGCATCCAACGTGTTCTCCCACCTCAGCACCGAGGCGCAGACCGAAGTGCTCGATGTGCTGGAGGATGAGGACAAGGCGCGCATCATCGGCGAACTGCACTACGACGACGCCGCCGCGCTGCTCGACGATCTCCCCGATGAACATACCGAACTGCTCATGGGGATGCTGCCAACGGAGGATCAGCAGATCCTCCAGACCCTGCTCACCTACCCGGAGGACAGCGCCGGCCGGTTGATGACGCCCGAGTTCATCGCCCTGCGTCCGGACTGGACCGTCGGTCAGGCACTGGAGCATGTACGGGAACAACATGAGGTAGGCGAAACCATGAACATGGTGTTCGTCACCGGAGAAAGGGGGGAGCTTCTGGGCAGCCTGCGCCTTCGCGACCTGCTGCTGGGGCATCCGGGCGCCCGGGTGGGTGACATCGCCATGACCGACGTGGTCAGCATCCTCACCGACGCGGATCAGGAGGAGGCCGCCCGGATCATACGCCATTACGACCTTGAGGTCCTGCCGGTGGTGGACGAGGCCGGTCAGCTACACGGCATCATCACCGTGGACGACGTGCTCGATGTCATGGAGGAAGAGTCCACCGAGGACTTCCACAAGATGGCCAGCGTGGGCGTGGGCCTGAGCCTCAAGGAATCCAGTGCCGGTCTGCTCTATCAGAAGCGCATCGGCTGGCTGGTGATCCTGGTGGTGGTCAACATCTTCAGCGGTGCCGCCATCGCCTTGTTCGAGACGGCCATCGAGGCCGTAGTGGCGCTGGTGTTCTTCCTGCCCCTGGTCATCGCCAGCGGCGGCAACGCCGGCGCTCAGTCCTCCACTCTGATGGTACGCGCACTTGCCACCGGCGACGTGCAGGCCAGGGACTGGCTCAGGCTCTGGGGCAAGGAACTGCTGGTCTCCATCGCACTGGGTACCACCATGGGTCTCGCCGTCTGGGGCGCGGGGGCATGGCTTGGCGGCGCCGACGTCGGATTGGCGGTCGCCATCTCCATGGTGCTGGTGGTGGTCATGGCCAGCATGCTGGGTATGGTGCTGCCGTTTGCCCTCGAGCGGCTCAACTTCGATCCCGCCTCGGCCAGCGCGCCGCTGATCACTTCGGTGGCGGACGTATTCGGCGTACTGATCTACTTCTCTGTGGCCACCACGATCCTGCGGCTCTCGCTGACCTGAGAAGCGCCCGCGCAGCATGGGTCCGCTTCGCTTGACCCATGCGGATATGCCCGTAACGAGCGACTGGTGACGGATGACGGTTCACCTGTCACGCCTTCCGGTCACTCGTCTCATTCAGATGCGTTAAAATACCCCCCTTACACCCCCATGCTCCCCCGACCGCCCATGACCTCCCGCAATCCCGCCATCGCCCGCCACGCCACCGTCCCCGTACAGATCGGCCCCGTCACCGTAGGCGGAGATGCGCCCGTCGTGGTGCAGTCCATGACCAACACCGACACGGCCGACGTCATGCGTACCGTGGTTCAGGTAGCGGAGCTGGCACGCGCGGGCTCGGAACTGGTGCGCGTCACGGTGAACAACGAACAGGCCGCAGCGGCCGTGCCCGAAATCCGCGAACGGCTGGATGCCATGGGTCTGAACGTGCCGCTGGTGGGAGATTTCCACTTCAACGGCCACAAGCTGCTCGCCAAGCATCCCGCCTGCGCCGAGGCCCTGGCCAAGCTGCGCATCAACCCGGGCAACGTGGGGCGCGGTGCGAAGCGCGACACCCAGTTTGCGCAGATGATCGAGATCGCCTGCCGTTACGACAAGCCCGTGCGCATCGGCGTGAACTGGGGCAGCCTGGACCAGGACCTGCTCGCGCGCCTGCTGGACGAGAACGCCGCACGGCCCGAACCCATGGAACTGGAGGACGTGACCCGCGAGGCACTGATCACCTCAGCGCTCGAGAGCGCCGCACGGGCCGAGGAGATCGGCCTGCCCCACGACCGCATCATTCTCTCGTGCAAGATGAGCGGCGTGCAGCCCCTGATCCGTGTCTACACGGATCTCGCCGCACGCTGCGACTATCCCCTGCACCTGGGGCTCACCGAGGCCGGCATGGGCGTCAAGGGCATCGTGGCCTCGACGGCGGCGCTGGCCGTGCTGCTGCAGCAGGGCATCGGCGACACCATCCGCATCTCGCTCACCCCGGAACCCGGCGGGGACCGGACCCAGGAGGTGCTCGTCGCCCAGGAGATCCTGCAAAGCCTGGGCCTGCGCAGCTTCCTGCCGTCCGTGGTGGCCTGCCCCGGCTGCGGGCGCACCTCCAGCGAGTACTTCCAGCATCTGGCCCAGGACATCCAGTCCTACATCCGCCACCAGATGCCCGAGTGGCGCAAACATTACCCGGGCGTGGAGGAGATGACGGTGGCGGTGATGGGCTGCGTGGTCAACGGGCCCGGGGAGAGCAGGCACGCCAACATCGGCATCAGCCTGCCCGGCACCGGTGAAGTGCCCGTGGCGCCGGTCTACGAAGACGGCGAAAAGACCGTCACCCTGAAGGGGGATCACATCGCCGAGGAGTTCCAGGCACTGGTGGATGCCTACGTGCAGCGGACCTACACGCGGGCGTAGCTCCGGCCGAGAAACGATCCCCGGCACACCGGACCTCCGACAAGACCGGCCCGTTGGGGTTCGCGGTGCTCATCCGCATCTGCCCGGGGACGGCCAGGACACGATGGGGCGACCTGCGCCCGTTGCGCCGTTGTAGACATAGACCCACGCTTCCAGGGCTTCACCCTCGGGTTCCCTGCGCGCAACGATCCGCCGCCGAACGAACTCACTCTTGTCGGGCGCGCCGGGACGATACCCCTCATATGCATCCAGCACGGGCCAGCAGCGTTCCGGTGCCTGGATCCGCAGCAGGCGGCCGCTGACGCGCCGTGGCGGGTCTTCCCGATCCGGCACGAGGCCGGGATACCAGTCGAACCGGTACAGCCGCCCCGCCACCGACGCCGCGCCCGCATCGCGGCAGTGGCTGCGCACCACCCGGTTGACCTCCGGGTCGGGCGCCCCCCCCAGTAATGTCCCGTAAACAAACAGATACTCGTTCATGTCCGTACCCCGCCCACCATTGACGCCTCACCACCCGATCATTAATATGACGCGCTTCCTGGGCGGTTAGCTCAGCGGTAGAGCACTGCCTTCACACGGCAGGGGTCACTGGTTCAATCCCAGTACCGCCCACCAGAAACCGCTTCAGAAACGGCGATTTACGGCATGCCCGGGATCGCCGTTTCTGTTTCCGGCCGCTCGCCATCGCGCATGCGGGCCGGGGCCGGCACCTGCTACACTCTCTCCCCGGCACTGTGCCCCACCTGAATGCCTGCAGCCGACAGCAACCGTTCGAGGGCTCGCATGCGCATGCCTCTGCGCAGTCGAGGCGGGCCGGGATCCCGGAGATGCATGAGTATGGCATTGATCAATTGCCCCGAATGCGGAACGAAAGTCGACCCCTTCGCACCATCCTGTCCCCAGTGCGGCGCCCCCATCAATTCCCTCCATGAACCCGAGAACGACGACCGGCGACGGGCGGAGATCGACGAGACCCGAAAGAAACTCCGATGGCATTCCCTGGGTTCGATCCTCCTGGTCCTGATCGGCGGACTCGTACTGCTGGCGGAGACGAACATAGCGCAGGAGGAGCAGAAGGGATTCCTGCGTCTGGCACTCTCCGCCATTGGGATCGCCTGCTTCCTGGGCGGCATCACCTGGTCCTATATCACGCGCATCAGGAAGAAGCTGCTGGAACAACCGGACCACTGATTCATTGCCACCGGGGCATCCGCCAGCATGGTTCCGGGCACGGACGGAGAATGCACACCCGCCCCCTTCTCCCGGGCGGCCTCGAGCCCGTGTCTCACCGGGGACCGACTGCCTACACCGCTGGCCGATGGTATCAACCCCGGCATTCACCTGCCTCATGACCGAAGTCAAGCCGTTGACGGGCGTATGACGGTAGCATTGGCACAGTGCCTGCCCCCTGACGGCCCGCAACGGGCAGGCAGGCTCCCGGCGGGAACAGGCGGATGCCCAACTCATCCCACGAGGCATGGAGACAACCATGACCAATGACTTCGATGACCTGCTCATTGGGGAATCCCCGGAACTCCAGGCCGTGGTCAATGCCGCACGCATCGTTGCCCATGTGGACGTCACGGTGCTCATCCACGGTGAGAGCGGGACCGGAAAGGAACTCATGGCACGCGCCATCCACGGCGCCAGCCGGCGCAGCCATGCCCCCATGGCCACCATCAATTGCGCCGCGCTGCCGGAGCAGCTGATCGAGTCGGAACTGTTCGGCCACCGCCGCGGGGCGTTTACCGGGGCCCTCACCCATCAGCCGGGGAGAATCCGGGCCGCCGCCGGCGGTACGCTGTTTCTGGACGAGATCGGCGAGCTGCCCCTGAACTGTCAGGCAAAACTGCTG
Source organism: Thioalkalivibrio thiocyanodenitrificans ARhD 1 (assembly GCF_000378965.1). Taxonomy (NCBI): domain Bacteria; kingdom Pseudomonadati; phylum Pseudomonadota; class Gammaproteobacteria; order Chromatiales; family Ectothiorhodospiraceae; genus Thioalkalivibrio; species Thioalkalivibrio thiocyanodenitrificans. The sequence goes on along the minus strand of NZ_KB900536.1, from coordinate 321,096 downwards.
CGCTTTCTCGAGTGCGGGGAATCCCAGGCGGTCGGGCAGGCGGCACCGGAGAAGCTCGACGTGCGCGTCATCGCCGCCACGAATCGCGATCTCCAGGGCGAGGTTCGCGCGGGCCGTTTCCGCAAGGATCTGTTCTTCCGACTCAATGTGGTGCCTCTGGAACTGCCCCCGTTGCGTGAGCGCCGGGGAGACGTGCCGGTGCTCCTGCGACATCTCACCGAGGCACTCGCCCGGCAGCACGGCCTGCCCGCCCCGGAGTATCAGCCGGACGCCTTCCAGGTGCTGTCACGCTACCCCTGGCCCGGCAACGTGCGCGAACTGCGCAATCTCTGCGAGCGCATGCTCATCCTGCTGGGCGGGCGGACCATCCACGCGACCAACCTCCCGAAGGAGTTCACCGAACCGCCCGTCAACGCGCCGGAGGGTGACTTTGCCCTGCCCGAGCACGGTGTCCACCTGGCGCAACTGGAGGCGGACCTGATCCGCCAGGCCCTGGAAAAGACCCTCGGCAATCGCACGCGCGCCGCGCGGCTTCTCGGCTTGAGCAGGGACACGCTGCAGTACCGCCTCAAGAAGTACGCCATCAACTGAAGCCGCCTGTCCCATGACGGCCGGGTGGCGAAGAAAACCGTGTTCCGCCTGGAGCGGAAACGATCGCACCCCTGCCTTACCCGCCCACTCGTCCGCTCCCCGTGGTAACCCCTGTCCATGACGAACCCTATACCCCGATGCCCGACATCGCCCGCCGGCCGTCCTGTACCATGGCAGAACAGGCGCCAGCCGGCCTGTTCCCCCAACCCGTGAGGGGGCTGCGCGCGCCCTGACGACCTGCCGGGAGACCCCTTGGAACTCAGCCTCGCCACCGCATTGCTCATCGGCCTCGCCAGCACCTTCCATTGCCTTGGCATGTGCGGCGGCATCAGCGGTGCGCTCACGTTCAGCCTGCCCGTTGAGGTTCGCCAGAGCCGCTGGCGCCTGCCCGCCTACCTGCTGGCCTACGGACTCGGTCGCATCGGCAGCTACGCGCTGGCCGGGGCGATTACGGGGACGGTGGGCGCGATACTGCTTCGTGGCGGCGGCAACATGGCCTTTCTCCACGTGCTGGCCCAGACGCTGGCGGCCGCGGTACTCGTGGGCATCGGTCTGTACCTGGCCGGATGGTTCCCCCGATTTGCACAGCTCCAGAACATCGGCGCCCCCGTGTGGCGGCGGCTGGAGCCCTACGGGCGCCGCCTGCTGCCGGTCTCATCGCCGCTGCAGGCCCTGCTGTTCGGCGCCGCCTGGGGATGGCTGCCCTGCGGCCTGGTGTACTCCATGCTGATCTGGACCCTGACGGCCGGCGATGCCCTGGAAGGCGCCCTGCTGATGTTCGCCTTTGGCCTCGGCACCCTGCCCGCCGTCATGACCGCCGGGGTATTCGCGGCCCAGCTCGCCCGCCTGGCCCGGATCACGCATTTGCGTCAGATCATCGGCCTGACCATCGTGGCCGTGGCGGTGGCCACCCTGTTTTACCCCTAGCAAGCTGCCGAACAGGGCCCGGCTGTCCTGTTCCAACGCGCCGTGCACAGCCACGCCGCGGAATGCATCGGGATACCTCTCCCGCACCGGCCCCGGCTCGAAAGATGCGGCGCGTCCGATTCCCCCTCGTTTCCTTTCCAGGGCACGCACTGTGATGCCCGGCCGGACACGTGGGACAAGGCGTGTGGCAGATGGCGCGTTCGGTGCGGCATATGCCTGCGATACGTCTTGTGGCAATCACCGCATGAGTTCATAACATGAGGAAATCCGGACAGTTTTACGGATTGGCACACCTTTGGCTTCCTGCTTTCTGAGTCACCGGACAACAACCAACGAGGTCACCATGATCCATCCATGCGGACGACGGGGAGCTCGCCGACGAGGCCACGAAACGCGTCGACGGCCGTGGTCTCCGCCAACACGGATATCGGATCTTTGCCCACCCCATCGCGCGTCGGCTTCGCCCGGCCATCGACCGGGACCGGTACGGCGAACCGCCACGCACCTACTTCTACCCACCGGATCACAGTCACCATGCAGTCAGCGGCAAACGGTCGGCGGAGCGGGGCGCACGCCGGATCTGCGCCCGGTCAACGGGGGACGGATGCGGGCACGACTAGCCCCCCCGCGCCTGCCCATGAACATGTCCTCCCGCGAGGTGGTGCAAAATTCCTCGCCGTGGCCGGAGCGGCCACGGTGCATGCCGGTCTCGCAATGCTGCTGGCCTGGGGATCGGCCGAGGGTCCCGGAGCCACGCCGATGGCGGCCGGATTCGAGATGGTCCGGCTCGCTGAATCCATGTCCAGCAGCGGGGCAACGCACGAAACCCCTGATCCCGAACCCGATCCGCCATCGATGGAACCTGCCCGGCCCGTGCCGGAGCCGGAGCCGGAGCCGGAGCCGGAGCCGGAGCCGGAGCCGGAGCCGGAGCCGGAGCCTGAGCCCGTGCCGGAGCCTGAGCCCGTGCCGGAGCCTGAGCCCGTGCCGGAGCCTGAGCCCGTGCCGGAGCCTGAGCCCGTGCCGGAGCCTGAGCCTGAGCCTGAGCCTGAGCCTGAGCCTGAGCCTGAGCCCGAGCCCGTGCCCGTGCCCGTGCCGGAGCCCGAACCGATGCCTGATCCAGAACCTGAACCTGAACCCGTACCGGAGCCCCGGGACGTGCAGCGATCTGCGGAATCCCCGCCACCTTTACCTGCGGCGGGTGCCGCGGCACCACACCCACCGATCGACGGACAGCGGGACGATCCGGCTGATGCCTACACGCCGCCCACCGCCGGGGCCGCCTACCTGGACAATCCCAAGCCGGTGTACCCCATGGCCGCCCGCCGTCGAGGCATGGAAGGCGTGGTACGGCTCGAGGTGGAAGTGAGCGCGCAGGGCCTGCCACTCGCGGTCCGGGTGCTGGAAGGCTCGGGTTTCCGCATCCTCGATACGTCGGCGCGGGATGCCGTGAAGGGCTGGCGCTTCGAGCCGGCGCGGCGCATGGGTCGGCCCGTCGCCGCCACGGTCGAGGTACCCATCCGCTTCACGCTGGAGAATGGGTAGGCGGGCGCGCCGCCCCGGCGGAGAGGGTGACGAACGCAAGACGGGGTAACGACCGGTACCCGGCATATCACTGAAGGGTCGATGATGGGCGAGAATCTGTGGTTGGGATGGTGGCAGGATGCCGACTGGATCGTGCGCGGCGTGTTCCTGCTGCTCATCGGCCTGTCGCTGCTCAGTTGGAGCGTGATCCTGTACAAGGGTGTGCAGCTCGGGCGGGCGCTTCGCATGGAGCGGTCAGCCGCACGTCAACTGGCGCTCGATGCGCCGCATGGGGCCGGTGAATCCGTGGCGGCCGGATCCGCGTCGCGCCGCGTGCACGATGCCTTGCGAACCGCCGCCCTGCGCGGCAGCGGCCCGCGCGAGGGCCTGGCGGAGACGGCCGCGCATGGGGTCAGGGCACAGCGCACCGAACTGGAGAACGGCCTGGTCATCCTGGCCACCATTGGCAACACGGCGCCCTTCATCGGCCTCCTGGGCACCGTGTGGGGCATCATGCACGCCCTGCAGGCACTGGGAGGCACGGGCACGGCCGTCTCCATGGATCTGATCGCGGGTCCCGTGGCCGAAGCCCTGGTGGCGACCGCCGCGGGCCTGTTCACCGCCATTCCGGCCGTGGTGGGCTACAACCTGCTGCTTCGCCGGCTGCGCCGCATCCTGGTGCTGCTCGAAGGCAACGCCGCCTGCATGCTGGCCGGACTGAATCACGAGGCACCGGTTCCCGCGAGCACGGTGTCAGCCGTCGGCCATGCCGCCGGGAGGGCGGGCTGATGGCCGGGGGTCTGCTCGGAGACGACGACCAGCCCCTTTCCGAGATGAACGTGGTCCCTCTCGTGGACGTGATCCTCGTGCTGCTGGTCATGTTCATCATCGCGGCGCCCATTCTTGCCCAGGCGCTCAACGTGGACCTGCCCCGGGCCGAGGCACAACCCGGCACGGAGCCGCAGGTGGCGAATCTCGTGCTGCATGCCGACGGCCGGTTGCTGCTGGAGGACCGGCCGGTACGCCGCCATGCACTCCCCGACATGCTCGCCGTCCGCCTGCGTGATGAACCGCAACTGGTGATTCGACTGGGCGCGGATGCCACCGTGCCCTATCAGTCGGTGGCCGAACTGGTTTCATTGTTGCAGAGCAGCGGTGTGCGGCGTATCGCCTTCGCCACACGCAGCCCCTGACATCGACACCTGCCGGACGCCGGGCACCCGCCCGGGGCCCTGCAGGCAGCCATGTCAGGGTTAAGCGCGGTAATAATCACTATTGCCGACATCCTATCGATATCCCGGACCAGACGGCCTAGGATCGTGGCTGAACGCCCTGAAACCGCGGCCCGGGCCGCGAACCCACAGCCGCACCGTGGGCGCCGACGAAGGCCGGCCCATGTGGTGTAATATACGTTTTGCCCGACCGGATTCGACCCACCGACACGCGAGGACCCCCCATGAAACCCCGTACCGTCACCCTCACCGACAACACCACAGGAAAACAGGTGGAGTTACCCGTTCACGAGGGAGAACACGGTCCGAGCGCCATCGATATCCGGACCCTGTACAAGGAACTGGGCTACTTCACCTACGACCCCGGTTTCATGTCCACCGCCAGTTGTTCAAGCGCCATCACCTACATCGACGGCGACAAGGGGGTGCTCATGTACCGCGGCTATCCCATCGAGGAGCTGGCCGAACACAGCACCTACCTGGAGACCTGCCACCTGCTGATCTACGGGGAACTGCCGGATTCCGATCAGCTGAGCCGTTTTTCGCGGATCATCAAGGAGCATTCCATGCTCCATGAGGCCATCCGCCGCTTCTACGGCGGGTTCCGCCATGACGCCCACCCCATGGCCATCATGGTCGGCGTGGTTGGTGCGCTGTCGGCCTTCTACCACGACAACACCGACGTGCATAACCCCAGGGACCGGGAGATCTCCGCCCACCGCCTGATCTCCAAGATGCCCACCATCGCCGCATGGTCCTACAAGTACGCCATGGGCCAGCCCTTTCAGTACCCGGACAACAGCCTCGGCTACACCGAGAACTTCCTGAAGATGATGTACAGCGTACCCACGGAGGAGTATCAGCCGAATCCCACGTTCGTGCGCGCACTGGACCTGATCCTGATCCTGCACGCGGATCACGAACAGAACGCCTCCACCTCCACGGTGCGCCTGTCCGGAAGCTCCGAGGCCAACCCGTTCGCGGCGGTGTCCGCCGGGATCGCTTCCCTCTGGGGGCCGCTGCACGGCGGCGCCAACGAGAAGGTGATCCACATGCTGGACGAGATCGCCGAGAACGGCGGGGGCGTGGATCATTACGTGAAGCGGGCCAAGGACAAGGACGACCCCTTCCGCCTTATGGGTTTCGGCCACCGGGTCTACAAGAACTACGACCCCCGGGCCAAGATCATCCGCGCCATGTGCCATGAACTGCTGGCGGAACTGGGGGCCGAGAATCAGCCCCAGTTCGAGGTGGCCCTGGAACTGGAGCGCATCGCCACCGAGGACGACTACTTCATCGAGCGCAAGCTCTACCCCAACGTGGACTTCTATTCCGGCCTGATCCTTCGGGCCATGGGCATTCCCCTGAACATGTTCACCGTGATCTTCGCCCTGGCCCGCACCGTGGGCTGGATCTCCCATTGGGACGAGATGATGAAGGATCCGGAATCCCGTATCGGACGCCCGCGTCAGCTCTACACCGGAAGCCAGCCCCGCAAGTACGTGCCCATTGAACAACGATGAGCCGGTCTGTATATTAGAGTTTTCTAATAGTTATAAGGAGGCTCGAAAACCAATGACCATCGATCGTTTCGTCATGGCATTTGCCGGCACGGTGATCCTTATCAGCCTGCTGCTGGGCTATTACCACGCCCCGCACTGGCACTGGCTCACCGCCTTCGTGGGTTTCAACCTGCTGCAGTCCGCCTTCACGGGCTTCTGCCCGCTGGCTATCATCCTAAAGAAGTTCGGCGTCACCCCCGGCCAGGCCTTCGGCTGACCGGGCCGGAACGCCGGCACACCACCCGGGCCGGGTCCTCCCGGCCCGGCGCATTGTGACGCCCGGAGGAGTTCCCATGCAGAAAGACGCCCCCTACCGCATCCACGCCCTGGAACTGGGTCCCATGGAAAACTTCGTCTACCTCATCGAGGACCGGGCATCGGGCACCGCCGCCGTGGTGGATCCGGCCTGGGATGTGCCGCAGATCAATGCCCTCGCCGAGCGGCTCGGGGTGCGCATCACCGATATCCTGCTCACCCACAGCCATCACGATCACATCAACGGCATCGGCGAGATCATGGAGGCGCACGACGCCCGCATTCACCTGCTCAAGCCCGAGGCCCGTTTCTGGGGCCAGCAACTGGCGCGCCCCGAACTGCATCACGGCGGCGATCACATTCAGCTCGGCGAGACGGCCATCGAAGTCCTGCACACGCCCGGGCATACCCCGGGATCGGCCTGCTACCGCTTGAACAACGACCTGATCACCGGTGACACCCTGTTTGTGTTCGGCTGCGGGCGCTGCGACCTCAAGGGCGGCGATCCGGAGGAGATGTTCCAGACGCTCAAGCGCATGCGCGAGGGTCTTCCCGCGGACATGGTCATCCACCCGGGCCACAACTACGCCGAGAAACCCACCTCCACCCTGTCCGAACAGATCGAGGGCAACCCCTTCATGTGTTTCCGGGAGGTGGACCGGTTCATCCATTACCGGATGATCGAACACGATCGCATCCGCGACACCCCCTATCGCCCGGAGCCCTGCGATCACGGGCACTGAAGGACGCCGCCCGATCACTCGTCGCCAATAACCGCTTGCCTGTCGGATTGCGCCGGGCCGCCAACGGGCTCCGGGCCGCGACACTGGCATACTTGCGTGACAGGAAAATACAGGACCATCCCTTCATGACCTTGCACCGGAACGCTGCACTCCGGGCACGGGCACGTTCGCGGATGTTCGACAGACGGCGTCGCCGGGTCAGGCGGGGATCCGCACCGCAGCCCTGAGTTGAGGATCGCGGCCATCGCACTAACCCGGAGGACACCGATGCGAGAACGCCAGCAGGAACCCCGGCCATCGGACAACCTCGAGGACCCGGCGCGCCGCGCGGGGACCGGCTTCCCGGGGCTCACGCTCCTCTGCGGCCTCTTGCTCCTCTGCGCACCGGCAGCGGCGGAACAGGCCGACACCAGCGGGCCCCTTCGGTTCGGCCTGCTGCCATTCGCAAGCCCCGTGTCGCTGTTCCAGCGCTTTGCCCCTTTGAGGGATTACCTCGCAGACCGGTTGGGCACATCCTTCGAACTGGAGAGCGCGCGCAGTTTCGCGGTGCATGTGGCGCGAATCGAAGCCGGTGAATATGACCTGGTACTGACGGCCCCGCACTTCGTACTGATCGCCCTCGATTCGGGCCATTATCATCTCATCGCCGGGCACCGGAGCGAACTGTCCGCCGCATTCGTGGTGGCACGCGACGACCAGGCGCTCACCCTGCATGACCTGGCAGAGCGGACAATCGCCACGCCGCCGCCGGAGGCCCTGATCACCATGGTGGGCAAAGAGTACCTGCTCGACTATATGGACCCCTCCGACCGGCTTCCCACATTCGTCGCCTACCCCTCCCACAACGCCGCCATCCACGCCGTGACCAGCGGACTGGCGGGTGCCGCCATTGCCTCCATCAACGCGGCGCGTCACGAGATCAATCAGAATCTCGCCGTGCGCATCCTGGAGGAGTCCGATCGATTCCCGGGTATCGGCGTACTGGCGCACCGCCGGCTCACGGAACGTTTGCGGGACGATATCGCGGATGTTCTGATCACCATGGCCGACCAGGCGGATGGCAGCGATGTGCTCCGGCAGATGGACTACGCGGGCTACCGATCCACCTCGGCGCAGACCTACGAGCCGTTCCGGCCTATCCTTACTGAAACCCGCCGTCACCTGGAAGCACCTCCGGACACGCCCTGAACCATGCGCTTTCGCTTCGCACTGCAACTCATCCTGGGCGCGGCGGCCATTCAGGTGGCCATGGTGATCGTGCTCGTGTGGAGTACCGGCCAGGAGATCCAGAAGAGTCATTCCCAGCTGCTGGCACGCCACATGGAACAGCAGAGCCTGATCATGGCCAGTGCCCTGGTCCCCGGACTGGCGTACAGGGATCCCGCGTTGCTCCAGGAAGTGGTGGAACTTTCGGCGGGTGAACGGGACCTCATGTACGTGGTGGTCATGGACACGAACCAGCGTCACCTGGCGCACCTGGGCGACCCGCCGGACCCGTTGCCTCCCGCCAGCGACCACGTCCGCATCCTGCCCGGACAAGTGCAGATTACCCGGGACATCCACCTGGAAGGTCAGAAGCTAGGGACACTGGGCGTGGCCTACTCGACGGAATCGGTGGACGCGCTCACGACCGTGCTGCGCCAGCGCCACCTGATACTGGGCATCCTTGTGCTCCTGTTGTCCATCCTTGCAGTCATCATCTTCGGCCTTGGGATCACCCGTCGACTCAGACAACTCAAGGAAGGTGCCCAGGCCTTCCAGGAGGGCAATCTGCGGCATCGCATCCCGGATCAGTCCAGCGACGAACTGGGAGAGGTGGCGCACAGCCTCAATGCCCTGGCCACGGAGCTGGACCGATCCCGGTCCAGCCTGGAGCAACAGAACCTCAGGCTGCTCGACTCCGTAGAGCGGCTGCACACCCTGTTGCAGGGGGTGGATGCGATTCTCTGGGAGGCCGTGCCGCGGACCGGGCAATGGCGCTTCATGGGCGGCGACACCCACATCATCCTTGGGATCCCCACCTCCCGCATGTCGGACGCCGGGTCGCGCAGGCGCCTGATCCACCCGGACGATCTCGCCCGCCTGGACGAGGCCTATGATACGGCCAGCGAGATGCCGCACTCGGTGGACTACCGCTTCCGGCACGGCAGCGGCCAATGGATCTGGCTCCGGGACATCGTATCCTCGGCCATGGACACCCAGGGCAACACCGTCCTGCGCGGCCTGACGCTGGACGTGACGGTGCAACGCAAGGCCGGGGCCGCGCTGGCGGAGAGTGAAGCCCGCTACCGCGAAGTCCTGACCCATATCTCCGAGGTGATCTTCCGCACCGATGCGCAGGGCCGCTGGACACTGCTCAATCCCGCCTGGGAGGAACTGACCGGATTCACCGTGGAGGAATCTCTCGGCCGGCCCGTGGCCGACTTCATCCATGTCGATGACAGACCGCGGATCGCAGCCTTCTGTGCGCCACTGATCCAGGGCGACAGAGTCTCCGACCGTGACGAGATTCGTGTCGCGACCCGGGACGGCGGATTTCGCTGGGTAAGTATCTACACGCGGGCCGCCCGGGACGCCAGCCTCAATGTCGCCGCGACCTTCGGAACACTCAGCGATATCACCGAACGCAAGCAGGCGGAAGAAGAGATCCGGCGGCTCGCCTTCTACGACACACTCACCGCCCTGCCCAACCGCAGCCTGCTCCACGACCGCCTCAAGCAGGCCATGGCCGTCGCGCACCGCAATCACGGGCATGGGGCCGTACTGTTCATCGACCTGGACAACTTCAAGGACATCAACGACACGCTGGGTCACGAGATCGGGGACACCGTCCTCCGCGATGTGGCCTCCCGAATGCAGGACATCATCCGTGAGGCAGACACCCTCGCGCGCCTGGGCGGAGACGAGTTCGTTGTGGTCCTGAACGACCTGCACGCGGACCCGCAACGGGCCGCATCCCAGGCCGAATCCGTCGGACGCAAGCTGATCCGGTTGATGGCGGCGCCTTTCCACATCGGGGAACGGGAGCACCACTGCACCCCCAGCATCGGAATCACCCTGTTCGGACAGGAGAACACCACCGTGGACGAACTGCTGCGCCAGGCCGATCTCGCCATGTACCGCGCCAAGGCGGCGGGCCGCAACACGCTGAGCTTCTTCGCCCCCGAGATGCACCGGGCGGCCGAAGAGCGTTCGGCGCTCGAGGCCGCATTCCGCAAGGCTGTCCGAGACGGGCAGTTCTTCCTTCACTACCAGCCCTTCGTGGACGATCAGGGCAGTGCCCGCGGCGCGGAGGTGCTGCTTCGCTGGCATCATCCCGAGCGCGGCCTGGTTCCGCCCATGGAGTTCATCCCGGTGGCGGAACAGACCGGCCTGATCATGGAACTGGGGCACTGGGTGCTGGAATCCGCCTGCACGCGTCTCACCGAATGGGCAGGCGACGAACGGTACGCGGATCTCGTCCTGGCCGTGAATGTCAGCGCTTACCAGTTCCGCCACCCGGATTTCTACAACGAACTCACACGGGTACTTGAGCAAACCGGTGCGCCCGCCGGGCGTCTGACGCTTGAACTGACGGAAAGCCTGCTGCTGGAGGATACGGAAGCCGCCATGAAGCGCATGAACGCCATCCGCGCCCTGGGCGTCACCTTTGCCCTGGACGACTTCGGCACAGGCTATTCATCCCTTTCGTATCTCAAGCGCCTGCCCCTGTCCAAGCTGAAGATCGACCGCAGCTTCGTACGGGACGTACTGCTCGATCCCAACGACGCCGCCATCGCGGAAATGATCATCACCCTTTCCCGCACGCTCGGGCTGGAGGTCATTGCGGAAGGCGTCGAGACGCGGGAACAGCTGGAGTTCCTGAGATCCCGGGGCTGCCGATTCTTCCAGGGCTACCTGTTCGGCCATCCGGGCCCGATGGAGACCCTGGAGGATATCGTCGCCTCCGGGCGTACCGGCACGAACGACTGATACCCGGCCCTTCCGGCGTTCAATCCATCGGTATCGGGGCCGTTCGCCCAAGGGGCTGGGCTCATGCAGGAACGGCCCTGCATTGCGGGACCCCGGCCCACAGATGAACAACCTGCCGAGAGATCAGAGTTAGCGGGCTCCCGGGCATTCCGGGTCGAATCTCACACCAAACCTTGACGTATCGACACGCGGGACAGGACACTCCGTCGAGCTGACCCTGTTTGCCCATCCATGTACTTTTCAGCGAGAAGCACATGAGGTCCTGGTTCCATACCGCCGGCAGGACGCATCTCATGGTGCTGCTTGCGCTGACTGCGTACATCCTATTGGCCCCGATGGTGTCTGCGTCCGCCGGTTCCGGCGAGTCCGCGCGCATGGTTGACGAGGAGGGACGTCATTTGCCGGTTCTGCGCGGTGGATGGTATCTCTGGGATCCTTACCAGTACAACGAGCTGCGCAACGGTACTTCTGTACTGACCGGGCTCGACGTCGAGCTTACCCGAACCATTGCCCGGGCTGCCGGATTTGCGGTGGACTACAGCTACCGGCCCTGGCACGAGCATATTGCGCAGCTGCGCGATGGCCACGCAGAACTGGCTTCCGGTGCGACATGGACTGCTGATCGTGCCGAGTTCGTGCGCTATTCAAGACCCTACCGGCAGGAAACCAATGTGCTGTACCTGCCGCGTGGCGAGGCATCGCACTACCCGTTCGATGATATCCAGGGCATGTTGCGCACATTTCGCGACACCGGCATGCGCCTCGGCGTGATCTCCGGCTTTGCCTATGCAGACCCGGCGGTGAATGCCTACATCGTGGATCCGGAGAATGCGCGATACATCGTGTATGCCGAGAACGATTACGAGAATTTTCGCAATCTGATGGACGACCGGATCGACGGATTTCTGGCTGACAGGCTGGTGGCCAGCACGTCGGCCTGGCGAGGCGGCTGGCGCGAGCTGGTCGACGAGCATCCGTTCCGTTTCTCGGTGGATATCCACTTCATGTTCAGCAAGGAGACGGTCGATCCGGAAACCGTAGCGCGTTTCAATGAGGCGATCCTCGCGCATGAAGAGACGGGCGAAACACGCCGCATCATCAGCAGTTATCTGTTCCCGCTCTTTCTGGCACAGACGCTCGACAGCCGCTGGTTCAGCGTGTTCGACATCATCGGCACAGTCGCCTTTGCCATCTCCGGAATTCTGATTGCCATACGCGAACGTTACAGCCTCCTTGGCGCACTTGTATTGGCGGCGTTGCCTGCGGTGGGCGGCGGTGCGTTACGCGACCTGCTTGTCGGTCGCGAGCCCATTGCCGTACTGGCCTCACCGCTATACCTGAGCCTGGTCGGCGCAACGGTTCTGTTTGGATTTCTGATGATCCGCGCAGTCCGGATCCTGCGTCAGCGCGACTGGCTTCGGATACGCATCGAGGCACTTGGCCGTCATGGTCTGATCGGCAACCTTTACCAGGTCTCCGACGCCGTCGGCATCGCCGCATTTACCGTGACGGGGGTCGCTGTCGCGGTCACGGCACGCACCGAGCCATTGTGGTTGTGGGCGCCGTTGCTGGCCATGATCACCGCCGCGGGCGGCGGCATCCTGAGAGACCTGGTGCGCCAATCGGGAAGCATCGCTAGCCTCAAGGGCGAGTTCTACGCCGAAGTGCCCCTGATCTGGGGCCTGCTGCTGTCGCTTTACCTGACCTGGCAGACCCCGATACTCGAAATGGACCACTTGGTGATGGCCGTCATCGTCACGATGGCCGGCGCTTTCCTGACGCGCATGACGGCTGTCATGCTTCGCATGCGCAGCCCGGCGTTCGCATGACAGCCGCAGTGACGCCCCGAACGCACGGGAGGGATGTCGAAACTGTCTGACGGGGCATGCCTTCGGCCTCACGCGGCAGGCAGGGTCTGACCATACGGCTCAGCCGGCGTGACGCTCGGAGGTGCGCACCGACGCTCACCGCCGCCTGGCAGAGCCCTGTTCGACGGCTGCCTCACCGTCGAACAGGGATGCCAGGGAGGCCGCGGCGAGCCGCAGGGCCGGCACATGCCGGCGCAGCTCCTGCAACGGTTTACGCACCGTCGGTGCGTGCGCTGCGACCGTGGCACAGATATGGCCGCTCGCATCGTAGACCGGCACGGCAACCGCCACCATACCGGTGATGAATTCCTCGTTATCCGTGCTCAGACCCTCGGCGGCAATGCGCTGCAGCTCGTCTTCCAGCAGCCCGGGATCGGTCAGGGAATGGTCCGTGTATGCCTTCAGGGGCGCCGCCGTGATCAGGCGGCCCCGGTCGCGCTGCGACATGTGCGCAAGGAACAGCTTGCCGCTGGCCGTACAGTGCAGGGGAAGCCGCGAACCCGGAGGCAGCTGGACGCGCACCGGCCAGTTGGTTTCCACGCGATCGAAATAGACCGTCTGGTTGCCGTCAAGCACCGTGATATTGCAGGTCTCGCCGAGCTGGTCGGAAAGCGACTGAAGAATCGCGTGTCGGGGCGCAGCCACCGAGGAGTGCGCAAGCACCCGCAAGGCGAGCTTGCGCAACCGGTGACCGGGCGCATAGCGACGTCCGTCCGGCTCACGTTGCAGCAGGCCCTGCTGTTCAAGCTGCTGGGCCAGCCGGTGCACGGTCGGTTTGGGCAACCTGAGCAGATCCACGAGATCCGCCCCGGTGAGCGGCCGCTCTGCCTCCACCACCTGCTCGAGCAGACTGAAGGCACGCGTGAGCGTGGAGCCCGTATGGCCCCGATTTGCACCCTTGGGGGGCACAGTGTCAGGTTTGCGTTTCATCAAGTCAGTTCTCTCCCGTGATCCGGCATTCTAGCCGAGCGCGCTCTCCGGCGGCACACGCCATGGCGCAGCTCGCAGACTGCCGAAACAGCGTCGGGCGCATGCCGGGAAAGAGGCAAAGCGGCGGGAATGCGATCTGTGCATGTGAGGACAGACGCAGTCAAGCCGCTCCGCACCACAGCATGAGGCCGCCCGGCAGTTTCCCAACCGCCTGTTACGGGCCCGCTTCACTTCCGGCACCGGCGGCTGTCTCACCCCGGCGAGCGTCCTCGAGGATCATATCGGAGGCCTTCTCCGCGATCATGATGACCGGCGCATTGGTATTGCCCGAGGTAATCTCCGGCATGACGGCCGCATCCACGACCCGCAGTCCTTCGACACCGTGGACCCGCAGGCGTGCATCCACCACCGCATGCCCATCCACCCCCATCTTACAGGTTCCCGCCGGGTGATAGATCGTCTGGCTGAAGCGGCGCGCGGCCTCGAGCAGTTCCTCGTCGCTCTGGAACTCTGCGCCCGGCACATATTCCTCCAGGATGTGGGGGGCAAGCGAAGGCGCAGCCGCGATCCGCCGGGCCACCTTGATCCCGCCGACCGTCACCCGCTGATCCAGTTCCGACGAGAGATAATTGGGCTGGATTGAGGGGTATTGCAGCGGATCCGGCGAGACGATCCGAACCTGCCCGCGGCTCTCGGGACGAAGCTGACAGACCGACGCAGTGAACGCCGAGAAGGGATGCGGCCCTTCCCCGGGCTTGTCGGCGCTGAGCGGCTGCATGTGGAACTGGATGTCGGGGCGCTCGACGGAGGGATTCGAGCGCGTGAAGATACAGACCTGGCTGGCCGCGAGGGTCATCGGACCCGTGCGGAACAGCCCGTACTGGAGGCCGACCCATGCCCGCTTGATCAGGCTGTTGACCTCATCGTTCATGGTGGGCAGACCGGTCTTGAACACCAGTCTGACCTGCAGATGATCCTGCAGGTTGCTTCCCACGCCCGGCAGGTGGTGCACAACCGGGATGCCGAGTTCCTGCAGATGTTTGCCGTCACCGATGCCGGAGCATTGGAGAATCTGCGGTGAACCGATCGCCCCCGCGGCAAGAATGACCTCCGCGCGCGCATATGCACGCCGCAGGACGCCATCTCCCTGTTGGTACTCGACACCCGTTGCGCGCGGACCATCGAGCAACAACCGGCGCATATGCGCGCGCAGTTCGACATGCAGGTTCGGACGCTTGCGCGCGGGCTTCAGGAAGGCCTTGGCGGCGCTGATGCGCATGCCCCTGTAGGCGGTCTGCTGAAAGTAACCGACGCCTTCCTGCTCCTCCCCGTTGAAGTCGTCATTGGGCGGTATACCGATCTCCTCGGCGCCCTTGATGAACCGCTCGGCGATCTCCCGACGCAGGCGCAGGTCCGAGACGCGCAACGGACCGCCCACCCCGTGATACCTGTTTGCGCCCCGGCACTGGTCTTCGGAGCGGATGAAGTAGGGCAGCAGATCCTCGTAGCCCCAGCCGGGATTGCCGAGATCCCGCCATCGGTCATAGTCCTCCCGATGACCGCGAATGTAGAGCAGACCGTTGAGCGAACTGGACCCCCCCAACACCTTGCCGCGCGGCCACTGGAGGCGCCGATCGGCGATACCCGGGTCAGGATCCGTGAGGTAACACCAGTCCGTCTTCGGATTGTGCATGGTCTTGAAATAGCCGACCGGAATATGGATCCAGGGGCTGGTGTCGTTGCCCCCCGCTTCCAGCAGCAGCACGCGGTTGCCGGGGTCGGCCGAAAGCCGGTTTGCCAGCACGCAGCCGGCCGAGCCGGCCCCGACGATGATGTAGTCGTACGCACCCTCTGTGTTCCCCATGACAAACCTCGCCTGAATTTTCGTGCATGCCCGACCTCGGCAACACCGCGCCTTCATTCAGCCGCACGCCCCACCCCGGTCGGCCTCCCGGCACAGACGGACTCTGAGGGCTGCGGAGAGCGCCTCTTATGCCGATCCACAGGCCCTTGGCGATGGGACCCTATGTCTCACTCCCGCCCACAAATCTTGGCATATGGAAATCATATAGCACAAGAATGAGACATTTTGTCTCATTTTGTACTTGACATCCCTCGGATGTCGTCAATACTGAAACTGATCGGCTCCAGCTTCCCACCCGCACCGGGCCCCGGCCGGGGGCGGCGTGGAAAGAGGAAAACGAGCGGGGCGGCGCGAATCGCACGGCCCGCAGATGAAGCAGCAGACCAGAGGTGAGGAGGGGGAAAGATGAATGACGAGACGCTGAAGGGCATCTCGCGCCGGGATTTTCTCAAGGTTTCGGCGCGTTACGGCCTGACATCCACACTGATTGCGGCGGCCGGCATGGGCGGCATGGTGACCCTGCCCCAACTGGCCAAAGCCGCCGAGCACACGCAACGGCAACGCAACGCAACCAAACCGAAGATTGAACTCAAGTTCGGCGCTTCCGGCTTCAACGAGCGCAACCTCGATATCCAGAAATCCGGACAGCTGTTCTTCGTCAAGGACCTGGAGGATCGCACCGACGGGGCGGTCCGTATCGAGTTCATCGGCAGCAACCAGATCTGCGGCCAGCTCGACTGCGCCCGCAAGACCCAGCAGGGCATTATCCAGGTGTACTCGGCCTCCACCCAGAACTCCGCGGGCGCCGCACCGTACATGAACGTGCTGGACTATGCCTACATGTTCCCGACGCGGGCTTCCCAGTATCACTTCTTCTATGATCCGCGCAGCGAAGAGCTGTTCCGGGCACCCCTGCGCAGTCGCCACAATATCCACTTCCTGTTCACCCACTGCGAACTGCGCGGCATCATGCTGGGCCAGCGCTGGCGCGACCGGCCGCTGGTAACCAGCGTCGAGGACATTGCCGGCACGCGCAATCGCGTGACGGGAACACAGCTCGGACGCATCGCCATGCAGCTGCTCGACCTCAACCCCATGCCCATCGCCTGGGAAGAGACCCTCGACGGGCTGCGCCAGGGGTTGATCGACGGCGCCGAGACATGGATGGGTGCGGTTGCCTACGCCGGCATGACGCCGGTCATCTCCCAGGCCGTGGATCTTCGCTTCTTCTGCGGCACGGAACACACCGCCATGGACGCCCGGGTGTTCGATCGCATGGATTCCGACATCCAGGATCAGGTCATGGAGTCCGCCTATACCGCGCAGATCTATACCCAGGGCATGCATGAGGGCGCGCTGCATACCGTCGTCGGGGCAAGCAATCCGCCGCGCCCGGGTACGCTGTTTGCCGAACACAACGTGCGGGTGGCAGAGCTCTCCGACGCGGAGCTGCGCAAGGCCGAGGAGATGTGTTCGCCGGAATTCAACCCCGGCCCGTGGGAGCAATGGCGCGAGCGGCTCAACCAGTGGTCCGGCGGTCATGATACCTACAAGGAGATCCACACCATCGCCCGGGAGATCCCCAGGGACATGGCGGCGGTCAACGTACCTCCGCGACGCTGGTGGAAGAGCTGATTTCCAGAACCACACCGGCAGGGTGCCTCTGACTTCCAGCCAAGGGAGCAATACCGTTCCACCCGCGGCCGCGGGATCCGGGGCTCACCGGGTTCCGCGGCCGCGGCGCAAGGGACGGCAGCTCCCGTTTGGCCATCACGGACACCCGCCGCGGATCCTCTCCTGAGCGTACGGTAAGCCTCCATGTCCGCGAACGATCATCCGCCGGGGCCGCCGCCCGCCGGCTCCGACCCAGCCGGCAAGAGGCGCGGCCTTCCCATGCGCACGCTGTATTGGCTGGACCGCAACATCGAGAAGATCATCATCCTGATCGCCTACTCCTTCATGGCGGGCATCATCTGCGTGGAGGTGGTGCGTCGCTTTCTGTTCAACGTACAGGCGCCCTGGAGCACGAGCATTCCGATCCTGCTGTTCCTCTGGCTGGCATGGTTCGGCGCTTCCTACAACGTGCGCAGGCGCACGCACCTGAGCCTCGACGAGATACGCATTCGCCTGCCCTATTCCCTGCAGTTCGGCTGCCACGTGCTGGATGCCATGCTCTGGATCGGCTTCGCGATCATCGTGATCTATTTTGCCAGCCAGCAGGTCGTCCTTGCCCACCAGAACTTCGCGATCGTCCCCGGCACCGACAACATGATGCAGTGGTGGTTCTATCTGGCCACGCCGCTCGCGTGGTCCCTGATCATCGTGCGCGCCCTGCAGAACCTGTACGAGGACTGGCGAACCTTCCGGACAGGGCGCCCCTTCGACCAACCCACTCTGCTCGACTGAGCGCGGAGCACGAAGATGAGTGACGGACAACTGATACTGCTGGTGACCCTCGGCGTGACGTTCCTGTTCATCATCGGCGTGCCGGTCTTCCTCGTGATCGGCTTCTGGATCATCGGCGTGAGCCTGATCATCGATTTCACCCTGTTCAATCTGGGTTCGACGCTGTTCGAGGGCCTGTCCTTCTACGGCCTGCTTGCCCTGCCCCTGTTCATACTCACCGGGGACCTGATCAACGCCGGAGGCATCGCCAAACGTCTGGCCGATTTCGCCTATTCGGTGCTCGGCTGGCTGCGTGGCGGCCTGGGCATGGCGACCATCGGAGCCTGCGGCCTGTTCGCGGCCATCTCCGGCTCGAACGCGGGCACCACGGCCACCATCGGTTCCATCATGCACCCGGAGATGGTGGAGAACGGCTACGACAAGCGCTTTGCAGCGTCCACCGCCGCTGCCGGCGGCACGGTAGGCATCATCATCCCGCCCAGCATCATCTTCATCGTCTACGGCTTCCTGATGAACCTTTCCATCAGCGACCTGTTCATCGGCGGCATGCTGCCCGGGATTCTGATGGTGGTGATGATGATGCTCGCCTGCTTCCTTGTGGCGCGCCGGTACAAGTGGGGCACCGTGATCCGCTTCAATGCGGTCACTTCGCTGCGCATGGGTCTGCGGGCCTACCTGGGTTTTGTCGCAATCGCACTGGTGCTCTATGGCATCTATTCCGGCCTGTTCTCCCCCACCGAGGCCGCCGGCATCACGGTCGGCTTCTGCCTGCTCGCCGGCGTGCTCGTCACCCGGGAGATCCGCCTGCGCAAGCTGCCGGATATCCTCATGCGCTCGGGACAGATCACCGGCATCCTGGCACCGCTGATCGCAGTCTCCGTGGTCATGCAGCAGGTGCTGTCACTGCTCGGCGCGGCCGAGGTGCTCAATGCCTTTCTGGGCGGACTGGGCGGCTACTACACCGTCCTGCTCGCCTGCATGGCGCTGGTACTGATCGCCGGCATGGTGCTGGAAAGCCTGCCGGTCACGATCATCCTGGCCCCGATCCTGGCCCCGATCGCGGTGTCCATGGGCGTCGATCCCATCCACTTCGCGGTGATCTTTCTGGTCGGCGCGGCCATTGGCTTCATAACCCCGCCGTTCGGCCTGAACCTCTACGTGGCCAGCAGCATCACCGGCATTCCCTACTTCCGGCTCGTGCGCTTCGTGCTGCCCTACCTCGCGGCCCTGATGTTCGCATGGCTGGTTATCGCCTTCTGGCCCGCCCTGACGATGACACTGGTGCAGTACAGCGGGGTACGGTAACGAGCGCGCAGGATCCGGCCGGACCCCTTCAGGACACAAAAAAGGGCCCACCTCAGAGGTGGGCCCTTTCTGGTCTGGCGCGCCCGGAAGGATTCGAACCTCCGACCACCTGGTTCGTAGCCAGGTACTCTATCCAACTGAGCTACGGGCGCTTGAAAGCGGCGAATTATCCTTGGGCGGGCGCCGGGCGTCAAGTGCGGGGCACGGGTGAACCATCGGTCCGGGGTTGAGTCTAGACCTCATGAGTCTAGAATAACCGCAACCGGGCCGCGGACCGGTCTCCCCGCCGGCCCCGTCCGGATAGCTATTTACAATCAATAACTTCTGCGCACGTTACATCCCAAGTCGGCTTGATCAAGGAGGTATGACATGCAGCAACCCGCTTTGTTGGTCCGTGAATTGTGTTTCGGAATTGCCCTGACGCTGGGGCTCGGGCTCGGCGCCGTGACCCAGGTGCATGCGTTCGAGGAAGACGAAATCAAGATCGACTACCGCAAGGGCGCGATGCGGGCCATCGGCGGCAACATGGCCTCCCTGGCGGCGGTGATCGTGGACGGCGCGGAGGACTATCGCGGCAATCTGGCCCTGCACGCCGGGTTCATCGTGGAGATGTCCCGGGACATCCCCTCCCTCTTCCCGGAAGGCACCGATTTCGGCGACACGGATGCCCTGCCGGGTATCTGGGAGAACATGGAGCGTTTCGAACAGCTCTCCACGGAAACCCACAACGCGGCCGTGACACTGCTGGAGGCCATCGAAGGCGGGGACGAGAACCTCGGACCGCGTTTCCGCGAACTGGGCCAGTCCTGCACCGCGTGCCACGACGACTTCCGTCAGAGCAACTGACGGCCTGATGTTGCGTTTCCGCACGTTACCAGGGCGCGGGCTTCGGCCCGCGCTGTTTTTCGGCTGCCTGTTCGCGGCGGCGTCCGTTCTGCACGCCGGACCGGACGAGGAACTCGTCAAGCGGGGCGAGTACAACCTGCGCGCCGCGGGTTGCGTTTCCTGCCACACAGCGAAATCGGACGACGCCCCGTTCCTGGCCGGCGGCCGTGCCATCGACAGCCCGTTCGGCACGTTCTACGGCCCCAACATCACCCCGGATCCGGACACCGGCATCGGCGCCTGGACCGCCGACGACCTGGTACGCGCCCTGCAGCAGGGCCGTGGACCCGACGGCCGCCACTACTACCCGGCCCTGCCCTACACCTCCTACACGCGCATGAAGCGCGAGGACATCGAGGCCATCTGGGCCTATCTCCAGTCAATCGAACCCGTCAGGAAGGAGAATCGGCCCCACGAGCTGGTCTGGTACGCCCGGTTCCGCCCGGGGCTGCGCTTCTGGAACGTGCTGCACCTTCGCCCCGGCGAGTTTCATCCGCGTGAATCCGAATCGGACGAATGGAACCGCGGCGCCTATCTGACCAACGCCATGGCCCACTGCGCCGAGTGCCATACCCCTCGCACCCTTACCGGGGGTCTGGACCCGAGCCGGCTGTTCGCCGGCCAGCGCCTGCCCAATGGCGACGTGATCCCAAACATCACGCCGGACGAGGAAACCGGCATCGGCCGCTGGCGGGGGCGCCACATCGTGCGCTACCTGGACATGGGCATGGATCCGGACGGGGATTTCGCAGGCAGCGACATGGCCGACGTGATAAACGAAGGCACCAGCCACCTCACCGACGACGACCGGCGCGCGATCGCCGTCTACCTGATGTCCCTGGACCCTGTTCGTCACGAACTGCACGAGCAGGACTGATGGACTCCCGGGGGCTGAATTCCTTCCGAAAGAAAAGGGGCTCCACGTGACACCCCTGTACCAGGGCTACCGCTCCTCTCGCCGAAGCAGTGCCAGATGCGTAAACCCACCAGATTGTTCACAGGCGAGCTTGGAGACGTAGGGCGGATAAGCAAAGCGCATCCGCCATGCCTCAGCCCGGTAGGCGGGATGCGGCTGCGCCCTATCCGGACCGTAAGCAGGCTGTGTACACACCCACGCATTGTAGGAGCCCGGTCCCCCGGGCGATCGATCCATCGGTGCGGGGGGCCGTTCGCCCGGAGGACCGGGCTCCTACGCGAGAAGGCCCCTGCATCGCGGCAACCCTCCAGATGAACAACCTGGTGAGAAGGCGCCGCTAGAAAGGCATCGTCACGGCCATGAACCCGGTTCGGCCGACACCCACGTTCTCACCCGCATAAGTGGTCGAGACGCCGCCCACCACGGACATGGTGTTGGGAAGCCGGTAGCTCGCCATAAGCTGCGCATCGTGACGCGTGTAGCTGGGTCCGGCGGTCAGCACGTCACCGTTCTCATCATCGTTGCCGATGCCGAAGGTGTTGGCGGAGCGTGCAATGACCGACCATGCGCCTCCCGGCGTCCAGCCGATGAATGCATTGATCGACAGTTCATCGTCGGGCCCCTCGAAACGCTTGCGGAACCCCATTTCACTGTTGTAGAAAATCCGCCCCCCTCCCACCGGGCGACGGTTTCCGTACATGAACTTGATCTCAGCATCCACCTGGTCGCGTCCCAGCGCGGCGGCGTGATCCTCATCCGGGTTGATCGGGACCTTGACGGTCCCCTGAACCGAGAAGGCCGCCTGATCCCGGCTCCACAAACGCTGCCGGGCGATCAGATCGGTCTCCGCAAGTCCGGAGTTGGTGGCCGTTCCGTTTCCCGTGTCGACACTGACCCGCCTGTACTTCGGCTGTATGCCGGCGGTGAAGGAATCGGTGACCCCGTACTCGATGAGCGGGCTGAACTCCACCATCCTGAAACGCAGCCGGTCCACGCGATTGCCGCTGTCATCGAAGGCCTTGTCGGCCACTGTGTAGGACACCGGCGCGAGCACCAGGAGGCTCCCCTGCGGCCGCGTCCATGCCGCGCCGAGCACCACCTGCGGCAGCAGACCCAGACACAGCACACCCGCGCTGCAGATCATCGTTTTTCTTGATACAGGCTTGAAGGCCATGAGGTTGTTCTCCTTGGATTGGTTTTAGGGAAGACTGCACGCTGCAGATGCCGCGCCCGGATCAGCTCGCGCCGCCCAACGAGAACGTGACGTGCACGTTCCTCGTCGTGGGGGGCGGATCCGGTATCTCGCTGCGGAAGCGCGTGGAAGTGCCGGGATCGAGTTCTGCCGACACGGGATCGAACCGCCATGTCTTGAGCACCTCGCCCTCGGTGGAACGCAGTTGCGCCTCGAGCGTGGGCACCCTGCGCTTGCGCTCGGAGGTATTGACCACCACGCCCTGAACGATGAGCTTCTGCTGCCCAAGAGCCTCGCGCATCTCCGGGTCGACCAGATGGATCCTCAGCCACCGGGACGCCAGCGCCTGCTCCTGCTCGGAACACGGGCGATAGCGAACCGTGGCGCCAAGATAGCGATCCACGCAGTGGGCGGCGGAGTACTGCCGCCTGTCCACGGAATTCCAGTCAATGCCGAGCCGGGCACTGAGTGTGTTGGACCTGGTGCGAAGCTGCAGCGAGTAGAGGCCCCGCCCCAGTCTGTCCTCTGGGATCACGCGCACGGTCTGCGCATCGGAGTCATAGGTTTCCACTCTGAACGGCACCCGCAGTTCATCGACGTCTGCCACCGCCCAGGTGCTGCCTTCCACGGGAACGATGTCGCCCTCATGAGTGATCTCGCTTCTCACCCATGCCACCCGGCGCAGATGAATCATCTCCCGGAGCGCGTCCCCCGCGCCCTGCAGGTCGGGATGCCGCACCACCAGTTCCGTACCCGGTGAGAGATTGGAGCGCGTCTCCCAGGTCTGCATCTCCCATTCCCGGTCTCCGTCCAGACGCTGCAGCTCACCCGCATGCGCTGCGTAGAGACCGGTATCACCGGGAGCGGCATCCCTGCTGCCGCCAAGGCCGATCCATGAGCACCCCGACACGCTCACCACGAGCAGGGTCGTCGCGACCCCGCGCAACAATCGGTCCGCATTTGTGTACATCATTCTTGCGGCTCTCCTCTGACTGAAGTTGCTGAAACAAGCCGGACCGGGCGAGCATCACTCGCCCCCTCGATCTCCCGCCCTCGCGCTTGCACTGGATTCGGCCTCGGCCCGGCAATCGCCGCTTTCGTCATATGCCGCGTCCCGATCCGAGTCGTAGACGTGTTCGTCCCCGGACCTCGCCTCGGCGGTCGATGAGGACTCCGCCCGGCAACCGCCCTTCCCGGAACCGTCCGCGGAAGACGACGCGCCCGCCTTGGCACTGGCGCTGGCGCTGGCACTCGAACTTGCACTTGCACTTGCGCTGGCCGTGGCGCTGGCGCTGGCCCGGGCGCCGGTATCCGACTTGCCGGCGCGCAGCGTGTCTCGGGATGTTTCCTGACTGCTCATCGTGGTCCCTCCTTCGACGTGTTCATCCGCCGTGGCCGACAGCGTGAGCGCCCACAGCCCGGGCACTGCCAGCATGGTGAACATGGCTGCGATGATGAATATGGATATGCGTTCAAACATGGTCACTCCTCGAAACGGGTTGCGATTGATCAGTTGCCCGAGTGTCCTGTCCACTCGACCGTCGCCACCGGCCTTGCCGGTTCGTGAGTCTTGCGCCGGTAGAATGGGAATGACCGGGTGGCCGGCGCGTGAGCAGCGGCCACCCGGTCATGTCCTTCCCTGGACGGGTCATCCAGCGATGTGCATCACTGAATGGAGGCAGTCGCCTCTTCGGGCTCGGAGACATCCGGCTCGACGATCGCCACACGCGCGGCGGCTTCGGCCTGGGCCTGGGCCAGGAGTGCGGCTTCCACGGCAGCCTCGGCAGCAGCCTCGGCTTCAGCCGTACCCTCGCTGGTCGCGATCGAGTGGGCTTCAGCCGCGGCCTGCGCCGCGGCCTCGGCGGCCATCTCGGCACGCGCCGTCGCTTCGGCAACGGCCTCGGCGGTTGCTGCAGTCTCGGCATCGACCGCAGCCTCGGCGGCCGCACTCGCATAAGCCTCGGCATCACCAACCGCCTTGGCCATGGACCTGGCCATCGCAGTCGAGGAAGTATTCCCCGGCGTGTTGAAGGACTGGGCCTTGGCCAAGGAATGCGCCACGGCATTGCCCTCACCGGGCGCGTTGGCCACGCTGTGGCTGCGGGCGAGTGTCATGGTCATGTGCGGCGTCTCCACCGTCCTGGACCAGGAGCTCGAGTGCGCGGTTACAAAGCCATCGGCTGCATCACTGGCCACCTGCGCCTGGCTCGCGGCCTCGGCAGCCGCCTCGGCGGCCGACTGGGCCTCCGCGGAGCCGTCAATGCTCGCAGCCTCGGCAGCCGCTTCCGCCGCAGCCTGGGCCTCAACCGCAGCCTCACCGGCCTGCGTGACACTGGCCTGGGCCTCGGCCGCGGAGCTCGCCTGGGCCGCCGACTGGGCCGCCTCGGCGGCATTGGCGGCGGCGGAGGCAGCGGCCTCGACCGAAGTGGACACCGCGGCACTCACCGAGCCGTCGGCGGCAATGCCGAACGCGGCGGCAGCAGCGGAAGACGCGGCGGTCGCGGCCTGGTTGACACCGGACCCGTCGATGGAACCGGCCTGGGCCATGCCCATGGACTCGGCAAGCGCGATACCACCGCTCTCATTGCTGGCGGCAGACGCACCGGCACCGGCCTGGGACGAGCTGCTCGCAATGCCGCTATCACCGATCTCGGCCGTGGCGCCCACCTCGGTGGTCGCACCGGCCTCGGCGCCGATACCGCCACTCTCGGCGCCGGAAGCGCCGGTGGCCGAAGCGGAGGTGGTCGCGGTACCAATGTCGGCGTTCACGTCGGCACTGGCACCACTGGTCGCCGAGCCGCTGACCACGCCCTCGGGGCTGGTCTGCACGCTGGCGGAGGCCTGGGCGCTGGCGCTGGCCGACACGGGTTCGCCGGACTCGCTGGCGCCGAAGGCACTGCCCTCAGCGGCGGCACCCAACGTGGTGCCGCTGCTCACGCCATCGGACGCGCCGCCATCGACACCGGCGGTGGCGCCACCGTCGACCGTTGCATCCGCACCACCGTCGCCCGCGGCAATGCCGTCCGCACCGGCGGTAGTGTCGGTCGTGCCGCCCGAAGCGGCTCCGGCATCGGCAGACGCGCTGCTCTCGACGCTGGCACCGCCTTCGGCACCCGTGTCGATGGAGCTGGAGGCACTGGCGGAAGCATCCGCCTCGGCAGAGGCACCCGATGAATCGATGCTGGCCCCGGCACTGCCGGACGCATCGGCGGACGGGCTGCCGCCATCGGCACTGGAGGTCGCGCCGGCTGAGGCATCCACGCTGGCGGACGCACCATCGTCACCGGAGGTGGCGCTGGCAGAGCTGTCGGCACTGGCAGAAGCACTACCACCGTCGGAACTGGAAGTGGCGCTGGCCGAACTCTCGGCACTGGCGGACGCACCATCATCACCGGAGGTGGCGCTGGCAGAGCTGTCGGCACTGGCAGAAGCACTGCCGCCGTCGGAGCTGGAAGTGGCGCTGGCCGAACTCTCGGCGCTGGCGGACGCACTGCCGTCATCAACGGACGTGGCGCCCGCAGACGCATCGGCACCGGCGGAGGCCTCAGCCCCGTCGGTCGCGGCATCCGCACCGGCCGACGCTTCGGCACCGGCAGAGGCATCCGCACCGTCGGTGGCGGCATCCGCACCCGAAGTGGCATCGGCACCCGCGGCAGCGTCAGTGCCATCGGTGGCCGCCTCGGCCCCCGTAGCAGCATCGGCACCCGCGGCAGCATCCGCCCCATCGGTGGCGGCATCCGCGCCATCAGTAGCAACATTGGCACCGGAAGCGGCGTCCGCACCGGTTGCGGCGTTGGCGCCCTCTGCGGCGTCAGCCGCTGTCCCGGCATTGGCGCCGGAGGCAGCCTCGGCACCGGTCGCGGCATTGGCACCGGCAGCGGCGTCAGCCGCTGTCCCGGCGTTGGCACCGGAAGCAGCCTCGGCACCGGTGGCGGCGTTTGCACCGGCATCCAGACCGGCCGCCTGCGCCAGCACGATGTGCGAGGCATGCAAGTGCGTGCGATCCTGGGTGAACTCGGCGACGCCTTGTCCGCCGGCCAGGATCAGGGCCAACGCACTCGTGGCGCCGATCAATGGTCGTCTGAACTGTTTGTTCAACATGATTTCCCTCCTTAACGAGTTTTCTCTGCAAGTGACTCGATGTTTTCGCAGAGTCTTCGCGGGTTCATGTCCGTCCGTGTGACAATCACTCACCGCATACCGTGACCACGCCTCGCCATCCCCGGCGAGCGCCTTCGCACTTCCGTGCATGACCAGGCGAGGTGCGAACTTCTCCGCTGTCAGATCCGTTGACGCGTCACGGCCATGGAGGAGCAATATCGATGCCATCGTCTGTCAACGATGGAAATGTCATTTCAACTGATTGTTTATGTTGCGAAATTTAAGAGAGCGCCTCTGCGGGCGCACCGCAACATGAACCGACGCCGTGTCGCCTCCCGGGTACAGGCCCCGCGTGAAAACCGCATGATGCCGTGGCGCCTGGCTGTCACCCAGTGACAACAGGGGGGCACGGAACCCACCTAAGCGACTCTTGGGAAAAGATTTTTCTGTGTTGCTTCCCAGCAACACACGAGGCATCCGGGTCCCGGCCCGCACGAAAACCCTGCCGCAACGCAAAGGACCCCGATTGATTCGGGGCCCTTTGACTGACGACAGACTGGAGCGGTTGGCCGACGCGGAACCGCCGGCTCACCGTGCCTCAACAGCCGGGCATGGACCCGGCCGGGCCGATGCCGGCGGACCGTCCGGGAGACCCGGCGGTCACAGGCTCTCGATATGCGCCACCATCCGGCGGAGGGCATCGGCGTCCGGAAGACGCCCGTACGCCGCACCCATGTTATCGATCATGTGGCGCGCGCGGCTGGTGGCCGGCGTCGCGGCGGTCACCGCGGGGTGCGCCAGCACAAACTTGAGGAAGAACTGCCCCCACGACCGGGCATCGAACTCGGCGGCCCACCCGGGCACCTCATGCCCGCGCACGCGCTCCCACAGCCTTGTGCGACCGAACGGCGCATAGACCAGCACGCCGATGCCGCGATCCCGCGCGAGGGTAAGGATCGTGTCCTCCTTGTCGCGGTTGTCGATGGCGTAGTCGGTGCCGATGAAATCGATCGGCTCGCGGCGCATCACCTCCATCAGCTCCGGATACTGGTGCGGGAACGTGGTGGTGACGCCGATATACCGCACACGCCCCTCCTCTTTCAGTTCCTTGAGCATGCCCAGCTGGGTCGGCACGTCACCCATGTTGTGCACCTGGATCAGGTCGATGACCTCCGTGTTCAGGTGGAAGAACGAACTCTCCAGCTGGGCGCGCGCCGCCTCCGGATCCGCGCGCCCGCCATTACGCCCGGCCACATTCACCTTGGTGGCCCAGAAGACCTTGTCGGTGATGCCCAGCGCACGCGCGATGTCGCCGGCCACCTCCTCGGAGGCGCCATAGGAAGGCGCGGTGTCGAAGATCGCCCCACCGTGTTCAAGCATGGCGGACATCACCTCGCGCAGCGCCGACACATCCTCGCTCCGGGCCACCTGAGCGAAGGTGGCCGAGCTGCCCAGGCCCACCACCGGCACACGTTCGCCGGTGGAGGGGATGACCCGCGTGATCAGATTCCCGCGAGCGGACCCTGCCTGCAGGAGCCCAGCGGGCAGCCCCAGTGCGGCGCCGGCGGCCAGTGTGAGCTTGAGCACTTGGCGGCGTGTGGTCATGGTCTTCTATCTCCTCTGTTCCAGTGGTTCGAGCCCCGGGACGAGCGCCCCCTGATCCGCATGGCCCGCGCGCCGCTGCTGCGCCCGGCCCAGCCAGAAACCGAGCGCCGCCCAGGCGAGTGCCAGCGGCACGGCGACGCTGGCCAGTGCCGCCAGACCCATACCGAGGCGCCCCAGAAGGCCCTCGGTCTGCGCGCCGACCACATCCCCGCCCCGGTAGACGAAGGTGTCGATGAAGGCCTTCGACTTGTACTTGTCCTCGCGGCTGACAACGGTGTAGAGCGTCTCGCGCGCGGGGCGCATGATGGCGCGCTGCACGGCGCGGAATGTCGCCTCGAACACGATCAGCGCCGCCAGCGAACCGACGATCGCCAGCCCGATGAAGCCCAGCGCCACCGTGACGGGCAGCAGGGCCAGCGTCACGTGCACGCCGAGGCGTTTCATCAGGTGACCTGCGACGATCCCCTGCAGCAGCAGGGTGGCCACCTGGGTGATCAGGTCGATGCGCGCGAACCAGGTCGTGCGCAGATCCAGATCGTCGCCCAGCGCGGCCACCATCTGCAGGCGGGTGAAATAGATGAAGGTCGCCATGATCGCAAGGATCACCACGTAGGCGGCGATGCCCAGCAGGTAGCGTGACCGGAACACCGCGCGAAAGCCCTCCCAGGCACTGCCCCCGATGATGGCGTGCTCGCTGACCACGGGCGGGGCCTCGGGGTCCGCAGGATCCACCTCCCGGGGCTGCTCCGGCTGAAGGCGGGCCACCATCCAGGCGGCGGCCAGTGCCAGCATCAGAAACCCGGCCGACACCAGCAGCAGCGCGGGCGTGCCGATGGGCCGCACCAGCACCGATGCCAGCCACGGCCCGAAGATGGCGCCGCAGGTGCCGCCCACGGCGATCATGCCGAAGAAGCGCTTGCCCTGCTCCAGGGAGAAGCGGTCCGCCATGAGCGCCCAGAACACCATGGTGACGAACAGGTTGAATACGCTGAACCAGACGTAGAACACCTGTCCGCTGGTGACACCCACCGCCTCGGGTGTAAGCACCATCAGCAGGTAGAAGCCCAGCAGGCTCAGGGCAAAGAAGACATAGGTGAGAGAGATGAAGTGCAGGCGCCGGAAGCGGCTGACCAGCAGGCCGAACACCGGGTTCACCAGCAGCGTGATGACCGCCGTGCCAATGAACAGCCAGCGCACCGCCTCGATACCGCGCTGCAGGCCGAGCGCGTCGCGCGCGGGCCGCAGCAGCATCAATGCCGTCAGGATGCAGAAAAAGAACAGCGCCGCGAACAGCACCGGCACCAGTTCGTCGCGGCGCACGTTGAAGATACGCTGGAAGATCGCGGTCATGGTGGATCAGTGTACCTTACCCCTCGTGCGGTGCCATTCACTCCGTCGGAAGGCGAAAGCGGCGAACAAAGGGCCGGTCGGGGACGCCGATGTTGGCCGGCGGGGAATTCTCTCCGGGGTGCCCCATGGATGTCGGGGTTCCCGCACCCCAGGATCCGCTCCGCCGTCATCGCTGCGCGAGACCGGGCATACCGACGCGATCCAAGTCCCTCCCGAATGTCCGTGAATAGCACGGGCACCTCCGTCGCGCCCGACCGAACCTTGCATCGGAATCCACGGAGGGGATCCGGGAGACGGCTATACTCACACGAGCGTTCATCCGTCGCCGTGGAATGCATCGGTGCCCCGCAACAGCCACGACCGGAACCCGCCCGATGCGTCGAACATCCTGCCGGCTCCGGACAACCCGTGCCGCGTCCAACGCACTCGTTGCCGACGCAGGGGCGGATCGCGCCTCGCGTGGGATGCATCTCACGCCTGCAGGCCATTGCGGTCCGGCCGGTTCAAAGAACAACGTGAGAAGAAAATGGTTCCTTTCCCGCCAAGGAGCGCACTCATGCCGAAGAACAAGAATCTGATTGCCACCACCATGGCCATGACCCTCACCGCGCCTGCCGCCGCGAACGCCGACGAGATCAACTTTCAGTTCTACGGATCGGCACGTGTCCACGCTGAATCCGTGCGTCCCGACGACACCTCGGTCCTGGATGCCTACACCGGGATCCGGGATGCATACTCGCGCATCGGTTTCAAAGCCGACTATGCGCTTGGCGGCACCATGGAGCTGTTTGGCCAGCTGGAACTGCCGCTGGATCTCGCCAACAAGGCGGTGCAGGACCCCTGGGATCAGGACCAGGACATCCGGGTCGCCCAGATCGGCCTGCGGGGTGATTTCGGCAGCGTCTCCTACGGCCAGATGTGGATGCCGTACTACAATGCCATCGCCTATCCGGTGGACATGTTCAGCTCCTACTACAGCGGTTTCGCAACCTATACCGCCTTTCGCCGCGGCGACACGGTCGCCTACTACAGCCCCGGCTTCCGCGGGTTTTACTTCGGGGCGGGCTGGAGCGACAGTAACGGTGCGGATGGCGACGACCGCATCCAGGTGACAGGCAGCTACACCTACGGAAGGACGACCGTATCCGTGGGCATGGATGATCTTGGCGGAGAATTCAACTCCCGGATCTACGGCATCTCGATGCTGCGGACCATGGGCAAC
The DNA here is from genome assembly GCF_000378965.1 of Thioalkalivibrio thiocyanodenitrificans ARhD 1. Lineage (NCBI taxonomy): Bacteria > Pseudomonadati > Pseudomonadota > Gammaproteobacteria > Chromatiales > Ectothiorhodospiraceae > Thioalkalivibrio > Thioalkalivibrio thiocyanodenitrificans. The sequence continues at coordinate 290,649 of NZ_KB900536.1, read as the reverse complement.
CTGTACATCGGCGCCAAGTACGAGGTGCACGACAGCCGGATCACCTCCGGTTACGGCGCCGATGGCGACCGCGCCGTGAACCTCTATGGCGGATATACGGCGGGCAAAAACACCTTCAAGCTGATGCTGGCCAATGTGGAGAACTATGGCGAGAACATCGTCCACCTGGGCGTGGATCACCAGTTGCTCCCCCGGATGAAGCTCTTTGCCGAGTATTACTACGAGGAAGACACCGCTGCCCTCACCGAGAAGCGCGGGGGCCTCGCGGAAACCGCATGGACCGCGGGGGGCGGCCAGGTCCTTGCCGCGGGCGCGCGCTTTGATTTCTAGGGGATCGTCTCATGCGCCGTTTCTCAATTGACTCGCGCCCCCGGGGCCCGCCGTATCGGGTCCGGAGCGGATGTCCGTTTCTCACCCGGTTGCCGTCTGTTGCGACAGCAGGCCGCGGCCACCCGGGCGGCCAATTGATGCTAGGCTAATCATGATGAATCACCCGGAGGACTTCCTTTCCTGCAACTGCAAGAGGAGCCTTGCTCATGTTCCAGAAGATCATGGTACCGGTGGATCTTGCGCATCTGGGCGCGTTGGAGAGATCGCTCACCGCTGCTGTCGACCTGGCACGTCACTACGACGCGGCGCTCTGCTACGTCGGCGTGACAACCTCCCAACCCAGTTCCGTGGCGCGTACCCCTGAAGAGTATGCGCAGAAGCTCAAGGCGTTCGCTCACGAGCATGCGGCGGACAGCAGACATGAACCGACGGTCCGCGTTTACAACAGCCACGATCCGGTGGCCGACCTCGACGATATTCTTGTGCGGGCGATCGATGAGGTCGACGCCGACCTGATCGTCATGGGTACCCACCTTCCCAGGCATCTGGATGCGATCATCCCCGCCAACGGCAGCAAGGTCGCCGGCCATACGAAGGCGTCCGTGTTTCTCGTGCGTCCGGAAGCGCCTGAATAATCCATAAGCATTCAAGGGAGAGTCCCGTGGACAAAGAACCGGACAATTCCTCCGGGAACATGACCGAATCGGTTGGTGTCCCCGCCCCCGAGGGCGCGGCCAACCTGATCGATACCGACTATCAGATCGGTCAGGACAACTACCAGGCCAGCCCGCTTGGAGTGAACATCGACATCCACGGTTCGGTGTTCGCCGTGTCCTCTCTGGTCATTCTCGCCTTCGTCATACTTACGCTCGCCCTCCCCGATCAGGCGACGGCCACGTTCGATGCGATGAAGAACTGGATCAACACGCACATGACCTGGTTCTTCCTCCTGGCGGCGAACATCTTCGTGCTGCTGTGCCTTGGCCTGATCCTGTCGCCGCTGGGCCGAGTGCGCATAGGTGGCGCCAACGCGACCCCCGACTTCAGGAGGCTCTCCTGGTTCTCGATGCTGTTTGCGGCGGGCATGGGTATCGGCCTGATGTTCTACGGCGTCTCCGAGCCGCTCACGCATTACGGTACCGCGCTCGGCGGCACGACCCTGGGCGAGGACGGTGTCCGCACCGACTGGTCCCCGCTGGGGGCGGCGGCCGACGATCCGGCAGGGGCGACGCGCCTGGCCATGGCCGCGACCATCTTCCACTGGGGACTGCATCCTTGGGCGATCTACGCCATCGTGGCGCTGTCACTGTCGATCTTCGCCTACAACAAGGGCCTTCCCCTGACCATGCGTTCCATCTTCTACCCCTTGCTCGGCGAGCGCATCTGGGGTTGGCCGGGGCATGTCATCGACATACTCGCGGTGTTCGCCACATTGTTCGGGCTCGCCACCTCGCTCGGTATCGGCGCACAGCAGGCCGCTTCGGGTCTCGGTCATCTGTTCGGGCTCGGCGGCGGCAACACCACACTGGTCCTGCTGATCACCGGCATTACCGCCGTAGCGGTGGTGTCCATCGTCGCAGGCGTGGACAAGGGCGTGAAACGCCTGTCCGAGCTGAACATGCTGCTGGCATTCCTGCTGCTGATGTTCGTCGTGTTTGTCGGTCCGACGCTGATGATTGCCACGGGATTCTTCAAGAACCTCGGCAGTTACCTGGTCGCGCTTCCCTTTCTCGCCAACCCCTTCGCGCGCGACGACGCGAACTTCAGCCAGGGATGGACGACCTTCTACTGGGCCTGGTGGATCAGCTGGTCGCCGTTCGTGGGCATGTTTATCGCCCGCGTGAGCAGGGGCCGTTCGGTACGGGAGTTCCTGATCGCCGTCCTGCTGATCCCCTCGACCGTGTCTGTCTTCTGGATGACAGCCTTCGGCAGCACCGCCATCCACCAGCTGACGGGCGGATTCGAAGGGGCCGCCGCCGCCGATCTTTCCCTGCAGCTTTTCATGGTACTCGGAGAAATGCCATTGACCGAGATCACCTCGTTCATCGCCATCGTGCTGGTGATCGTGTTCTTCATCACCTCGTCGGACTCCGGCTCTCTGGTGATCGACACGATCACGGCGGGCGGCAAGATCGATGCCCCCAAACCGCAGCGCGTGTTCTGGGGCGTGATCGAGGGCGCGGTCGCCATCGCCCTCCTGCTCGGCGGGGGTCTGGCGGCTCTCCAGGCCGTGGCGGTCTCCGCCGGGCTGCCCTTTACGCTGGTTCTGCTGATCGGATGCTTTGCCATCGTCAAGGGATTGCTGAGCGAGCCCCGGCCGGTCAAGACGTGAACGCACCGGCCATCCGCTGAAATCAGCGGCCTCGGCCGCTACTTTCGTTTCCTCGTGCGCCAACCTCGCAGGGGCGTTAAACCCAGAGCGATGAAACCGGCGTCTCCGGCGAGTAATGCCGTGCCACCTGCGCCTGAAACAGCTCGGCCGTGGCCATGGCATCCACCTTGGCATGGTGGGCCGAATAGGCGGGCAAACCGTAACGGGCACGGCTTTCCGACAACCGAATGGAGGGTGGTTTGATACCGAAGAAGCGCTTGATGCGCCTGAGGCGGCCCTCGCGCTCCCATCGCGCCTCGATCGTCATGGTATCGATCAGAGGAAACAGGCAGTGCTCCCCGCGCCGGTCCATGACGGCGCGGTCCAGAAACGGACGTTCGATATCACGATAGTGCACCACGACCAGATGACCGGCCAGCGCATCCAGCACATCATCGAGCACCGAATCGAGTTCCGGTGCACGCTCGATCTCGGAATGCGTGATGCCATGGAAGGCGACGGATTCCTCCAGCAGCGCGTTCGACGGCTTGACGATCCAGTAGCACCCCGCAGCCGGCCTTATGGTGCGCAGGCTGAACGGCACCATGCCGATGCTGACGATCGAGTGCGTCTGCGCATCCATTCCCGTGGTCTCGAAATCGAGCGCCATCAGCGGCACGTCCTTGATCAACGCATCCTCCGGCGGCAGACCCGCATGATAGAACCGCTTGAGAACCGGGTCCGTGCAGGCTTCCGCCTGCAGGCGGAAGTATTCGTGCCAGGTGGGCGCTTCGCTTTGGTGTGACCGGTCGCCGGCCATCGGCTCAACGCACGGGGCTGGGATAACGGAAACGCAGGAACTTCTGCGCGTTGCTCAGAACCTGGAAGGCCTCTTTCAGATTATGCCGATCGGCGGCCGACACGTGTTCCGGTTCGATTGAGTTGTCGACCGGCTGATCATTCCTGATCTCGTGGGCCTGGTGACGCAAGCGCACCAGGGAGAGGAACTCCAGGGCATAACGCAGCCTGTCCGTCTGCCCGGCCGGCAGCGCACTGGCCTTGCCGATGTCGTCCAGACGCTCGAAGGCGTTCTGCGCGCTCGAACCCACGCCGAGCCCATGCACGCGGATCACATCGTTCATCGGCGCAACACCGCGGCGCTTGATGTTGATCGTGTTGTCGTGCCTGCCGTCCTTTTCCATCACGAAGGTCCGAAAGAGGCCGAGCGGTGGTGTGCGGCTGATGGCGTTGCGCGCAAGTGCGGCAAGAAACAAGGGACTGGCCTGTGCGCGCGCGGCGACAAGGTCCTGCAGTTCCTCGACAAAGCGCTCTTCGCCGCAGACCGCATCCAGATCGAAGAATATCGAACTGTGGAGCAGCCGCTGCGGATCGGGCCTGGCGATCCATTGCTCGAAGTTTCGCTTCCAGTGCGCGAGCGGCTGGCGCCACTGCGGGTTGGTGGCCATGATGCCGCCCTTGCAGTAGGGATACCCACAGGCGTCGAGCCCATCGCTCACCCGCCGGGCAAGCTCGCGGAAGTAATCGTCGTGCGCCTCCGGATCGAAGGAGTCGTCCAGCACCATCGCGTTATCCTGGTCGGTGATGATGGACTGATCGTTGCGGGCCAGTGAGCCGTGCACCATGAAGCAGTACGGAACCGGGGGCGGACCCAGATCCGCTTCGGCCAGTTCGACGAGGCGGCGCATCAGGCTGCGGCCGATGCTCGACATGGCGTTGCCGATCATCTGCGACGTGGCGCCCTGGTCCACCAGCCGCACGAAGGCCGCACGGATATCGGGCGTGAGGCGTGCGAGACCCTTCACGGTCGTCCGATTGAAGATATTGCTGACGAGGTATGCGCTGCTGTTGGTCTCGTAACGAACGATGTCAGAGAGATGCACCACGCCTACCGGGCGGCGCCGATGAAGCACGGGCAGCCGATGGATATTGTTGCGCAGCATCACGAGCATGGCCTCGTGCACCGACTCGTCGGACTGAATGGTGATCAGATTGCCGTGGCTGATCTCGCGAATCGGAGTCTGGGCAGATGCGCCCTCGGCGACAATGCGTTCGCGCAGGTCCTGATCGGTGAGCACGCCGGCCAGCCGCCATGGCCGGTCCTCCGAGTCAGTGAACACGCGGTCCGAATCCTCGCCATTGCCCGGCGCCAGGAGCAGTGCCTCGGAGATGTCGTTCTCCGTCATGAGGCGCGCGGCCTCCTGCACCGAGGCGGATTCCTCGATCATGACCGGCAGGCGGGTGATCAGTCGACGCACACGCGTAACCATCATATCGTTGTTGCGCATGCTTTCTTCGACCGTGCTCTTGAGGCGCGAACCCGACAGCTCGACGAAGTCGGCAAAACTGTCATCCTCGGAACACAGACGGTCGAACAGGGATTCCGGAATCCGGTACAACAGTGTGTCCTCGATGGCATTGACCGGAAATCGCACGCGATGGTGATGCAGCAGCCCGAGCTGGCCGAAGATGTCGCCCTCCCCGAGACGATTGTAGAGCTCGCCGTTGTGGCGATATACCTCCACCGCCCCGCTTCGGATATAGAACAGCTCGTGAATCGGGTCGCCCGACGCCAGGATGGCAGAACCGGCCTGGAAGTAGGTGATCTCCACCGATGCGGCCAGCTCGTCGAGCAGTTCCTCGCTCAGGGTATCAAAGGGCGGGAACTGGACAAGGTGATCACGGATTTCCCGGACTTCAGCTTCCATATCAATGCAGTTTCATGCCGCAACATTTCTTGAACTTCTTTCCCGATCCGCAGGGGCAGGGATCATTGCGGCCCACCCTGGGCTCGCTCCGCCGGTACGTGCTCACGCGCTCATCCGCGGCCCGTGCCCGAAGCGGCGTAAAGTATTCGCACAAGCCATCCAGCGCCATCGTGATGATATCCGGCGCGCGGTCCATCACCTGCTGAAGATCCTCGAAATGGTCTTCGAGGGAGTTCAGTCCGTCCTCGCTTCCGAACATGAGAATCGGAGCGACCTTGTCCGGCTGCTTCTCCATCAGTTCCATCCACCAGGGCTCCGCAAACTTCAGGACTCCGACCAGGAATCCGCCGGCCCACAGATTCACCAGGGTCACCTCCCCATCCTTGTCTCCCACAAACACCGGGTCCGGTTCGCCGGCGCTCACGGCCGCCGTCACCTCGTTGTGATAGCGCATGAGAAGCCCCAGCACCCGCTCGGCCTCCTCGTGCGACTCGAACTCCGGCGCCTCCCTGCCGGATTCCATATCCCACACCCACGGCATCCAGCGGCTCGGCATGATCAGGTCCGGATTCAGGGCGATAGCGGTGAAGTATCCGTCCAGGGTGGACAGCGTCATCGCGGTCTCCGGGGTGACGTCGGAGGTCAGGAAGGCCTCCAGGGCATCCAGTTCCGTGTCGGTCAATGCAGCGGATGATATCGTCATGCTCGCTCCTGACGGGCTTTGAACCACGGCGCAACGAAGGTGCCCCGGGAACGGGTGGCGGCGGATCGGCGGGACTCCACAGGACAAGTCTGCTGGACCGTCGTGCCAATATTCAACCGTTCAATGTCAGCACGGGGTGACGGCTACCGCGAGTTCCCGGGATCCAGGTGCGCGTAGGGAGGCAGCGTACTGAGCCGCGGATCATCCACCGCGCCGCCGACGGTGAAGTGGTACACGGTCTGCCAGGCGTCGTCCCGCAACCCCAGCAGGCGGTGCATCTCGTCATCGAAGAAACAGCCGATGCCGGTGGCGCGCACGCCGGCCGCCTCCGCCTCCAGGTAAAGCACCTGACCCAGCACCCCGGCCTCCCAGTGCAGCCGCCGGTACCACCACGGCGCCGCCTCCAGGGCGACGCCGAACGCCGCCAGCATGCCCACGGCAAACGCGGAATCGGCGGCGATCTCCTGATGACAGCAGATAAGCTGTGCCGAATCGCGCACGTCCAGGGACGCCAGCAGGCGCAGGGGGATGTGCGCGGGACAGCCGGGCACGGGGTGCCACAACCATTCCTCGCGCATGGCCCGCCGCAATGCCGGCAGGGCGGCATCCTCGCGGGCGAGCACATACAGACCCGGCGCGATGCCGTCCACCCGGTGCACGAACAACACCGGGTGCACCCGCGGCGCCCAGGGCAGCATGTCCCACGGCGCCGTGCCTTCCCGGGGCAGGAGGGTATCCAGCATGCGGTAGAACGCGTCCGACGACAGGCCCGTCACCCCGTCGAAGGCAACAGCGCTGCGCCGTTGGCGGATGAGGCCTGCCGCGTTCGGATTCCCGGCCGGCGCAGCCAGCGGCGGGCGTGCCGGCGGCGCCCGGCGCGCGTTCGCCCCCGGCTCCAGCTTCAGCGCGGCTGCCTCCGCCGCCGCGATCTGCGACCAGTGCACATGGCTTGCGCTCAGGCGGTTGGCCCGGCCCTGCCAGCAGGCATCCGCCAGCCCCGGCAACAGGTCCCCGGGTAACGGCGCCGCGCGCCCGGGCCCCACCCACAGCAGCGCATCCGGTGCCTCGTCCTCGGCATCCTCGAAATCCGCCTCCCGGTCCAGCCCCAGCAGCGCCGCCAGCGCATCGTCGTCCCAGCCGTCCAGCAGGCGTGCCTGCCAGCCCAGTGCCGCCGCCGCGTAGCGCACCGCCGCCATGGCGTGGCCGGCATCGTGCTGGCAGTAACGATAGGCGCGTGCCCCGTACTTCCAGGCCTCGCGCCAGTGGATCGAACTCAGGCCCACCAGCACCCCGCCGGCCGGGAAACGCGCGGACCAGCCCGGCGCACCGGGCCGCGCGCGCCGTTCCAGCGTGTGCGACTCGGCGACGTAGTGCCAGACCCCGTCGTCCAGGCCCGGCAGTGCCGGGCACACCACGTAGCCCTCGGTGGGATGCAGGTTGCCGCTGGAGGGGTTGCAGCGCAGCGCCCAGGTACTGCCCCCGTGGGACTTCCAGGCCGACAGTCCCAGGGACAGCTCCAGCAGTATCGCCACGTGCTCCCCGTCCAGCGGACAGGCCGGCACGGCACCGGGACGGTACAGATCGGCATAGCCGGTTGTCAGGCTGTCCGCCGCCAGCGGCAAGCGGACGGCCGGGGCGCCCTGAAACCGCCGGAACGGATCCGGCTGGTTGATCCAGTCCAGGCGGCCCGGTCCGGGCGCGTACTGGCGCGGATGGTGCTTGGTGACCTCGTGATAGGCGCGTATGCGTGCTGCTGGAATAGGCATGGACAGGAACTGTGGATGTCTTCCCGTCGGATGCGCGGTTGCACACCCGAGGCGTGGCTTTGGTACAGCAGTGACGAGTATAAGAGGTGTGGACGTCCACTGGCCAAGGCACCCCGGGCGCCCTGTCCGCCATGCGGAACCTTGCGCTCCGGACATCGGGGATACCCTGGGCCGGCATGCCGGCTGGCCCCGGCCATGCATTCCCGGGGGCAGGTGCCAGTCAGGGGGGGACGCGGGCGGCCCCGCGACCGGTCGGATACCGCCCCCGTCTCAGGCGGCCCCGCCGTCGTAGCGCCAGCCCGCCTGTTGCGCCGCAATGACGATGCGCGCGCATGCCTCCGCGTCCGAATCCGCCTGATGGTGGCGCAATGTCACGCCCAGGTGCCGGCACACGTCCGGAAGCGTGGTCGGACGGATGCCCCACTGTGCCCGTGCCAGGCGCACCGTGCAGACGAAGGGCGGTGAAGGCGTGGGCAGGTCGTAGGTCGTGCAACAGGCACGGAGCACACCGCGGTCGAACGGCGCATTGTGTGCCGCGAAGAAGTCGATGCCCGCCAGCTCGCGGGCAAAGGCGCCCCACACCGCATCGAACGTCCGCGCGTCCTTCACATCGTTCCAGGTCAGGCCGTGGACATACGTGAACGAGAACTGCCGCGTGGGCGGGCGGATCACGTCATACAGACGCTCCACGATGCGCCCGCCCTCCACGATCACGACACCCAACGCGCAGGCGCTGTCCGCCCGATGGCAGGCGGTTTCGAAATCGATGGCGGCGAAACGTGTCATGAGCGTATCGGGAGATTCTATCGCAATCCGAACGTTCAGATTGCGATCGTCATCCGCCGATTCTCTGGCTGTGATCTCTCAACCGGCTGTTCATCCAAAGGGTCCCCGCAATGCAGGAACCTACCCCGTAGGAGCCCGGTCCCCCGGGCGATGAATAACCCACCGATGCCGGACCCGATCGCCCGGGGGACCGGGCTCCTACATATCGGGGATGATTGCACCGCGAACTGACCCGATCCGGTGTCAGGCCCCGCCTCCGGGCGCGTTCCCTTCACACCATTCCCGCGCCTTGAGACGGGTCGCGGTGAATCCCATCAGGCTGAACTGATCCTCGGCCACATCCAGGACCCTGAGCATCTCGTCAGGCCCGATTACCCGCACCTCCAGGCCCTGCCCTTTCTCAAGCTCGCGCATGAACTCAGGGCGAAGCAACACATCCGAGAACACCATGACCTTGGTCATGGGCAGCATGGGCGTCAACTCCTCGACGAGGCCCAACGGGGCCGACAGCATACCCCGCATCCCATCCAGTTCAAGCTGGAAGCGTGTCCTCTCCCCGGATAATTCGTAGACCCCGTCATCGTAGGTCGACCAGGAGAGCCAGAGCACCTCCCGGCAATCCCCGGGTCGCAGCAGAAATCCGAACTCATGCCCGTGAACGACCGAGCCATGGGTGGTGTAGCGGACGAGTTCGCCGAGCCGGTCAACCGACCAATCCCTGTGCTCCCAGAAATTCCCGGCGGACGCCATGCTCACCTGCATCAGTCCCAGGGCCAGCCCTGCGAACGCGCTCAGCCATTTGTTCATGTCACCCTCCCGTGCGGTCTGTAATGTATTGCCATGAAGAGGCGGGGCAAGGCCACTGACGTCATGACAGGGGGCCTGGCCGGGCTCGCCCCCGCAACTTGCGCGCGCCAGGCGTCTTCGGCAGACGCGCCACTATGTGATGCAATGCATGACCCGTGTGCCCAGGCGGTTTCCCGAACATGCACCGGACTGTTTCCTGTCTCCGGGATGCTGCCTCACCCTACGAGGCTCAATGGATCCCGCCTGCACCCGGGCAACCTGATTCGGTCCACGCCTTACCGGATGCGGCACGTTTGTCCCGACTCATTGGCAGGGCCGTCGCGCCCGTGCCCCGTGTCTCACTCAGCCTGAAGCATGCGGCGCCCATGCGACATCTTGTGTCGCAACGATTCGCGGTCGGTCTCAGCGATCCGGCTCATAGCTGATATGCTCTCCGGGCAGGTATACCCGTCCGGGTCGGCGCGAGCCATCCGTTCGGGCAAGGAAACTTCCGACCCACACCAGTGGAGACCACCATGTCCTCGACCCTCCTGCGCCAATGGGCCATGTTGCGGATGATCCCCCGGCACCCGCGCAAGATCACCGTCAGCGAACTCAAACATGGGCTGGAGGAACAGGGGTACGAGACCACGGCGCGGACCATTCAGCGGGACCTCCAGGCACTCTCCGGACAGGGGTTCGCCCTGGTGGTGGACGATCGCAGCCGGCCCCACGGCTGGCAGTGGGCCCGCGACGCGAGAATTCTGGATGTACCGGGGATGGAGCCGCAGACAGCGCTGGCCTTCAAGCTCGCCCAGCAGTTTCTGGCTCCCCTGATGGCGCCGGCGACGCTCCAGGCACTGACCCCGTACTTCCGCCAGGCGGGCGAGCTGCTGAAGGTGACCCCGGGGAGCGTCCGGCGCTGGCCGAAGAAGGTGCGTACTGTGACTCGGGGCCAGTCACTCATTGCCCCGGAGGGGGACCCCGAGGTGCTTCGGGTGGTCTATGAGGCCCTGTTCCAGGACCGGCAGTTCGAGACGCGCTATCGGCGGCGCAAGGACAACCTGGAGAAGGAATACGTGGTCAATCCCCTGGGGCTGGTGTTCCGCGACGGGGTGATCTACCTGATCTGCACGCTGTTCGATTACACCGACATCGTGCAGATGGTGCTGCATCGGATGACCGATGCCACGCCCCTGCAGACGCCGGTGCGCCGGCCCCGGGGCTTCGACCTGGACAGCTACCTGCAGGACGGCGGCCTGGACTTCCGCCTGGGAGAGGAGATATCCGTATGCCTTGACGTGCACCGGGACACGGCCCACCACCTGGGAGAGACACCGCTCTCCCGGGACCAGCGCATGAGCGCCCCGGATGCCGAGGGCTGGGTCACCGTCCGGGCCACGGTGCCCGATACCTCGCAGTTGCGGTGGTGGATCCTCGGCCTGGGCGCCCAGGTCCGGGTGCGCACACCCAAACGCCTCCGGACGGAGATCCGCAACACCCTGCGCAATGCAGCGGCGCTTTATCCGGATTGAGACAGGGCCTCGGGACAACCCGTCCACTGGACACCGCTACCGCTTCCCGGCAGCGTGGCACCGGATGCGGCTTCGCCTTATCCGGCCTACGGGCTGGTCCGAGTCCCGCTGCTAACTGAAGATCAACTGGACATAGCGGCACATTTCCGCGTCATGCAACGGGGGGCTTGGCGCGCGGGGTCCCATCGCGACTCCCGGCAGCCTTGTCGCCTTTCCGCATGGGTCCGCTGCGCTTGACCCATCCTACACGAGCTATAACCCGCCACCGGTGCCGACCGTAGGATGGGCAAAGCGAAGCGTGCCCATGCGGATGGCGGGGTCAGGTGTCAGCTCCAGGGGCGAGACGGCGATCTCAGCCGCCCGCCCGCGCGCGAAGAAACGCCAGGATATCCACCATGCCACGTGTGTCCAGGGCGCAGTACTCCCGCAGCGCCCGGAATATCGCTTCGGCGCCCTCCCCTCCGCGCACGGCCTTGAGCCATTCCCGGGCGGCCTGGTCGCCCCGGTTAATGTCCAGGCCCTCATAGCCGCTGCCGGTCAGGGCGGGCAGGACCTTCTTGATGGAACAGCTGCCGTGCTGGGCGGGGTGGTGAACCCAGAAACCGGTGAAGGGATCAATGAGGTCCACCAGGCGCCGGTTGATACCTACGAGGAAGTCGGCGGCCTCGGGGAAGTCCTCGGCCAGTTCACGGATCCGCGCCCGCTCGAATCCGGCGAAATAGGCCATGACGGACCCTCGCGCGCCGATGATCCGCAGGGCTTCCACCAGGGCGGGGCGCGGATCGCTGTCCGCGGTCCAGAGGAATTCGTGGTGGCGGGGTGCGGCGCCGGGTCGGTCGAGCACGTGGACCGAGAACTGAAACGGGATCTGCTGGTAGGGATGCGTGCCGTCGAACAGCGGGATCGCGCTCGAAACCGTCTCGAAGTCCAGCATGTACACGGGATACTCCAGCGAAGCGACCCAGGCGCGGAGCGGCCCGGCCTCCACGTGGAGTTCGCCGGTGCGCAGCACCTCCCGCTGGATGCGCTGCTTCGCGTTCAGCCGCTCGGGCGGCACATCGACGATACGCTCATACCCATCGGCCAGCAGATCAAAGCCGTTGCGGCGATACAGTTCGGTGACGTTGTTGTCCGGGAGATACGACCAGCAGGCGGGGATCAGGGGGCACGCATGTGGCCTGCCGCACTGGGGGCCGATGGGCACCGCCGGGCGATCGCCCGCGAGCAGCGCCTGCATGAAGGCCATGGCGTCGGAAATGCCGGCGGCCAGGGGTTCGACCTCCGCTGTGAGATCGACGACCGTGAAAAGCCCGGCGGGATCCACCGGCCCGTGGCGCACGTAGTCGCTGTCCACGTGAGCGAGGCAGGCGCGCTGCAACCGGACGCCGGCGGCGCGCAACACATGCCACTGGAAGGCGATGTCGTGCAGGTGCACCTCGTCGGGGCGCGTGACGCTCTTCACCTCGATGAGGGTCCAGCCTTCGCCTTCCGGCACGAGGATGTCGGCGCGGGCATGGCCGCCTGCCGCGGAGAACACGCCTTCGAAGATCACCCGCCTGTGCGCGAGCAGGTCGCGGGTATGTTGAATCATGTCCTCGATGGATCCCGAACGGGAGACGTCCACTCCATCGGGATAGAGACGACGGGCCAGGGCCCCGACCTCCAGGCCCTGCTCGATGATGGCGCGCCGGGCCTCGTCGGGGGCGGGCACCTGCTCCGCCGCCCGGATCTCGCACCACAGGCGCCTGGGGCATTGCCGGCCCGCCAGGAAGGCGGTCTTCGACAGGCCGTGCATCCGGGTCAGGGCCTCGGCGGATGCGCGCGGGTCGTCAGCGCGATCCCGAGCGGGGTCCCGGCCACGTCGGCGGGTTCGGCGCCCTGCCCGACCATGCTGTTCACGCTGACCTGGAAGTGCCGGATGGCCTGGGATTGCTCCACGGAAACCTCTCGGGGTCGCATCTGAAGGCGCATTCCCGCACTTCGGGCGGGGTGGCGCCGCGGGCCACGAAGCATCAAATTACGTTATCCTTACGCGCGCGGCCGATTGCGACATGGCCAAGCATATCACGGCGCCTTCGCGCGGCCCGCGACCCGGACCGCGCGAAGGCGCAGGTTCACAAACCCGGTTCTCTTTCCCGAATTGTCAGGAGTAATCCATGAGTGACGCCCTCAATTACCTGGTCAAGGCCCGCCCCGAGGCGATGACCGGCTACTTCACCTTTCTGAAGAAGGCCGGCGAGCATCTCGATCCCCGCACGCGTGACCTGATCTCCGTGATCACCAAGGTGGCGGTTCAGACCGAGCCGGGGTTCCGGCAGTACCTCACCCGCGCACTGCGCAACGGCGCCACGCCCAACGAGATCATCGATGCGCTGCTGATGGCGTTTCCCGTACTGGGACTTGCCAAGATCGTGTGGGCCGCGGAGATCCTGCTGGACATGGACCTGCCCGAGTTCCGGCCGGAGAACCTGGACGCCGAGCCCGGCTGGCACGACCTCGCGGCCCTGGACGAGATCCCCATGGAGGAAGTGGCCTATTTCGATCGCGACGGACGCAACCTGTTCGTCTATCGCACCGAGGACGACATCCGGGTCTACGACAGCCGCTGCCCCCACCAGGTCACCAACATCCCTCACCTGGCCCTGGAGGGCAAACGCCTGACCTGTCCGAAGCATCATTGGGCCTTCGACATCGAAAGCGGGGAGTGCGTGGAGATCGGCAACCGGCCGCTGCGCCGCTTCGAGCACAAGGTGGAGCAGGACCGGCTGCTGGCCTACTGGTAAGCGGCGATCCGGGCACCGCGTGCAAGGCGCGGTGCCCGAAGGCTCCAAAGGAATCGACCACGAATGCGGGTCGGGCGGGCATCGCGGGCCACGCGGGCGTCGCGGTCTGCGCCTCATGATCGAAAGGTGACAGATCTATTTCTGCAGCGCAAAAATAGATCTGTCACCTTTCCTCTGCATATGAACCCTGGAGACGGGATTGCGGCAGATCAGCTGGCCGCATCGACCACCTTGATCCCGTAATGTCCGAACATCTCGTCGCGGGTCACAATATCGAGCCCTTCCGCCTGCGCCTGAGCTACAAGCATCCGATCAAACGGATCACGATGAATACCGGGCAGCTCACCGGCCCGTTCGCCGTGGAAGAACGTCACCGGCAACTTCTCGAAACCCTCTTCTTCGACTATAGCGTCCAGGTTGTCGGGGCCCTTGAGCTTGCCCAACCCTTTCTTGATGCCAATCTCCCACGCGCTGGCGGCGCTCACGTAGATCTCGTTGCGCTCGTCTCCAATCATGGCTCGTACCCTGGGACCGAGTTGCGGATCGTCCGCCAGCCACCACAGCAGCGCGTGGGTATCGAGCAGAAGGCGCCTCACTCCTGCCCCTCAAATTCCGCTATGACCTCATGCGGGGTCTGATCAAAGTCATCCGCCACCCAGATCTGCCCCTTGAGGCGCCCCGGCGTGCGCTTGGCACGCCCCTCCCGGTGAGGAAGGAGATCCAGGTAGGGCTTTCCGGCCTTGGCAATGACCACCTTCTCCCCTTTCCAGGCGAGTTCGCCCAGTTGCGATAGCTGCGACTTCGCCTCATGCATGTTGACCTGCTTTGTGTTCATGGTGGCACTCTACCCAACTTAGCCAGACTTAGCTAAGTTTAGCGAGACTTTTCTTGTCCTGCAATGAGAACCTCGTAGACATGTAACCCTCACATTGAGCTAGTTGAGTAATTTTCCGACAGTCCGCCCTGATTAGGGCGGGCACCGGGGTCTCCGGTAGATTGGTAGTCGCCAGACAATCCATCTACCAAGGAGAACTCCCGATGACCGCAGTCACAGAGAGTACCAAGCGCAAGCTGTCTTTGCTGCAACTGGCCGAGGAACTGGGCAATGTGTCCAAGGCGTGCAAGATCATGGGCTATCACCGAGACACCTTCTACGAGGTGCGCCGGGCCTTCCAGGTGGGCGGTGTGGGCGCCCTCATCGAGCAACGCCGGGGGCCCAGAAACCCCCACCCCAACCGGGTCGCCCCCGAGGTCGAGGAGGCGATCCTCGCGCTCTGCCTTGAGTTCCCCACTTACGGCGCCCAGCGCATCGCCAATGAGCTGCGCCTCCGGGATGTCAACGTCAGCCCCTCCGGTGTGCGCGGGGTGTGGCTTCGCCACGATCTCGAGACCCGCCACAAGCGCCTGTTGCGCCTCGAGGCCCGGGCCCAAGAGGACACCTTCGTGCTCTCCGATGCCCAGATCCGCCTGCTTGAGCGCCATTCCTGCGAGTTCCGTATGCGTCATGTCGAGACCAATGGCCCCGGAGAACTGCTCAACCAGGACACCTACTACTGGGGCACCCTCAAGGGCGTCGGCAAGGTCTACGTCCAGGTCGTGGTCGATGCCTTCTGTTCACTCGCCTTCGCCAAGGTCTACACCTCGAAGATGCCCATCACCTCGGCTGATCTGCTCTATGACCGGGTGCTGCCCTTCTATGAGACCTTGGGCGTGGCAGTAAAAGCGATCCTCACCGACAACGGGCGCGAGTTCTGCGGGCGTCCCGAGCAGCACCCCTACGAGCTGCTGCTGGCGCTCCATGACATCGAACATCGCACCACCAGGATCCGCAGCCCACGCACCAACGGTTTTGTCGAGCGCATGAACCGCACGCTGCTCGATGAATGCTTCCGCGTCGCCGGGCGCCAGACCTGGTATCTCTCGCCCGAGGAGATCCAGCGCGATCTGGACAGGTTCCTCGAGTTCTACAACCTCAGGCGCAGCCATCAGGGCTATCGCCTGAAGGGCCGAACCCCTGCTCAGGCGCTGCGCGAAGCGCTCGGCACAAAGAAGCTTCCACCCATCGTCCCCAAGGACGACACCAACGTGGAAAAAAAGGCGGCATGATCAACTGCCGGAGGCCCCGTGTGTCGGGTAATTACCAAACTTGTACATGCACTAGCACGTAGATGGCAAACAGCTTCAATGCGAGGCTTGTAATTTCCCTTTCCGTCATCGTCGCCCTTCCTTAACTTCTAACGAGACTGTCGAATTTCTGGATTGAGAAGCATCGGCCGGTTTACTTTCGGATTCACCATGAGTGAAACGGGAATTCCGTTCGGGACGCGGTCCTCCCACGTGGAAGACACGCCGGGGCCATGACGGGCGTCTGGCCCTTTCCGAAGGACTCGTTGACCACCTGATCCGAACAGCCTCCTGCCCGACCTACCACCTCATTTCTCCGTAATGCGCCAGCTTCTCGATGTTGTGCACCAGAGCGTATAGCCTCCATTGCCCCTCGACCTTGGCCTTGCCCCGTAGCGTCAGGCGATCCAGCCCTTTGTGATAACGCAGGTTACCAAACGGGGGCTCCACCGTCCCCAGGCGCCTGCCGTAGAGCATCCTCCCTCGCGGGCTGTCGATCTTCTCGCGCATGCGCCGCACGGCCGTGTCGGCCTCCTGCGCCGGCTCCCGAAAGAAAACCACCTGGCGCGGACTCTTCTGCCCGACATCTTTCAGGCAACGGGCTCGCTGCCGACAGGGACCGCAGGCCGATTTGGGCGCAGTGAACTTGATGCCACAGCGTCCGTTGATGCGCACGTTGGCCCCGTTGCGATACAAGGACTTGCCCGCCGGGCAGACACACGTCAAGCGATCGGGATCGTAGCTGAAGTCATTGGGACGATAATGCTCAGGGGGCGGCTTGGGGGGCTTGTACTTGTCTGCATCGACAAAACGCGGGTCGCGCTTGCGAAACAGATTGTCGGCGATGTAGGCGTCACAATGCTGCGCCGCCAGCCACTCCAGATTCTCGCCGCTGTGAAAGCCCGAATCCGCGCTCAACCGGGTGTCGGCAAGAATGTTGTCGCAGAGGTCCAACTCCTGGAAAGACTCCTGCAACCCTTCCAGCACCGGCTTGAGCAGCTCCTGCTCCTGGGGCACCCCGTGGGCCTGCGCCTCGACGATAATCTGATGCCTGGCGTCCGTGACCGCTACTGCCGTGTAGCCCTGGATGACCCCCTTGCCGGTGGCGAGCTTGGCGCTGTCATTGTCGGTGAGGTTGCTCTTGCGCTCCTTGCCTCGAGGACCGAGCTTGGGGCTTGTCTCCTTGAGAAACGCCTTGATCTTCGCGCTCTGTCGCTTGAGCTTCTCGATCTGCCGGGCACCGTGGCCTTCAAGCTCACTATCCGCCTCGCGCCCATCTGCCAGACGATGCGCCTTGAGCATCCGCCGCACCGCCCGATCAAGCTTGCGTGACTTCGACGCCAGCTCTTCGTGCCGGCCGCTCCATACCTTTGACGCATTGGACGGCAGCTTCACCCCATCGATGGCAAAATCCTCCCGCCCAATCAGCCCGGCCTGATCGCACACCAGCAGCACTTCGCGAAACACCGCCTCGATCGCCTCGGGCGAGCGGCTGATGAAGGCGGCGATCGTGGCATGATCCGGCTTGGCCTCGCCGGTCAGCGCCATGAACTGCACGTTCTCGCGGCAGGCCCGTTCAATACGGCGGCTCCCAATCAAACCTCTGGCGTAAGCAAACAGCACCGCCTTGAGCAAGACCTTCGGGTGATAGGCGCGGGCACCAGCCAGATCGTTATCGTAGTGCGCGTCGAACGCCGACAGATCCACCTCATGCTCCATGAGGTGGTGCAGCGCATACTCGAAAGTGCCCGGAAGGATCTGCTTCTCGAAACAGATCGCAACGAATGCATCCTGCGCGAGATTGGTCGGCTTGTAGCGGGGCATCCGTCCCTCCCTGTGCGACTAACCGCTGTTGGCGGGGGTCTATCTCTGCTTTGTCCGTAATTCTAAGCGGTTGGCGCGTTATTCGACAGTCTCAACGCGTTGTTAAGGGGCGCGGAGCCGCAATGCGGCGGAGCGTCCCAGTGAGCGAAGCGAACGACTTGAACAAATTGTTAGGTTTTTCCGGTACCAACGTTTCTCTTAAATTTTTCAATAAGATGCTTGTCATTTGCACTCGCATGAAGCCGTCTTACAGATTCCTCTGTAGCAGACGTTTTACCGAACTTCTTGCCATACACACCAAAAGGTGTGTCTGCCTGCCTCTGCTCAAAGTCACGGAGGATTAGCCGTGTGTTCTCTAACGCATTCAAATACCTACCGGCAATATCGACCAAGTCACGCGTTCTGATATTTGAAATGATGTATCGGTGAATGACTCGGTTTCTCAAATTGTAGAGTGCGCCCAAGTTGTCAAATGTCTCTTGATCTATCACATCGAACTCGAGCGCATCATCGAAGACCTTCCGTTCCATTATTCCTCTATCACCATCCGCCTGGAAGAGATATCGGGTTTCGATGTTATTGGTCTGTTCATTAAGCTGCTTTGCAATTACCAAGCTCAGCCTTAGATAGGCATCTATCTGATTTGCTGCGATTGCAATGATCTCAACGAATGACTCTGAGTCAATTGCGGAGTATAGGAGGTCATGAGATGCCGCGAGCGAACCAGTAAAACGATCAAACTTATCGAGATCAGCGGCCAGCTTACGATCACTCGGCGGGACTATAACAACCGAATTGAGAATTTGATTCACGATCTTGAGCTGTTCCGCAATTCTCTCATCGCCTTCAAGACCGGCATCATAGATATATTTACCTATCAGAGCTTGATCGTGATAAGCGCCGAAGAAAAGGTGTGTGCAGAACTCTGAGTCATCTAGCCTAGACTCCTTCCAACTTAGCTTCTTGACTCCATGTGGATTGGCCTCCGCAACGCTAGGCGCGAGTTCGCTCAACGGGTAACAACTTAGCTGAAAGCAGCCAATGGGATCTGAACCGCCCCGGGAATTGCGGAGGCTGGTTGGTTTAAGTCAAGCCGCCATTACGGCCTGACTGGCGAGTTGCCGATAGTAGTTTGCCTCAGCTTCCACCGGCGGAATATACCCCAAGGGCTCCATCAACCTCTGATGATTGAACCAGGACACCCATTCCAGCGTCGCCAGCTCCACCGACTCCCTGGACCTCCAGGGGCCGCGGCGATGGATCAGTTCCGCCTTGTACAGGCCGTTGATGGTCTCGGCCAAGGCATTGTCGTAGCTGTCGCCACGGCTGCCGACCGACGGCTCGATACCGGCTTCGGAAAGTCGCTCCGTGTAGCGAATGCTGACGTATTGCGACCCGCGGTCGGAGTGATGGATCAGGGCATCGTTATGCTCGGGCTGCCGAGCGTAGAGCGCCTGCTCCAGGGCATCGAGCACGAAGTCCGTGGTCATGGTGCAGCTGACGCGCCATCCCACGATGCGCCGTGCGAAGACGTCGACAACGAAGGCCACGTACAGCCATCCCTGCCAGGTCGAAACGTAGGTGAAGTCCGACACCCAGAGCTGGTTGGGGCGCTCGGCCTGGAACTGCCGATTAACCCGATCCAACGGACATGGCGCCGATCGGTCCGCCACGGTGGTGCGAACCGTCTTGCCACGGCGTGCCCCCTGCAAGCCCAGGCGGCGCATGAGCCGCTCCACGCTACAGCGCGCCACGGAAACACCTTCGCGGTTGAGTTGCTTCCAGACCTTGTCGGCGCCGTAGACCTGGAGGTTGGCCTCCCAGACACGCTCAATGTGTGGAACCAGCCGCTCATCGCGCTTGGCCCGGGCACTGCGCAGATCCGGATTGCGCCGCCGGGCCGCATGGCGCCGGTAGGCCGATGGGGCAACCTGCAACACTTTGCAGATCGGCTCGACCCCATAGGCGTCCCGGTGCTGATCGATGTAGGCGTTTACGACTTCAGTTTGCGGTCGAGCTCCGCCTGCGCGAAAAAAGCGCTGGCGGTACGCAGGATCTCATTGGCGCGCCGTAACTCCTTGTTCTCGCGCTCCAGGTCCTTGATGCGCTGCGTCTCGGCCGTGGTCATGCCTGGCCGCGCACCCGCATCAATCTCCGCTCGCCTGACCCACTCCAGCAGCGTCTGTGGCACGCAGCCGATCTTTGGGGCTATCGACTCCACAACCGCCCACAGCGACGGGTACTCCCCACGGTGCTCCTGGACCATCCGCACCGCCCGCTCACGGACCTCAGGTGAAAACTTGTTTGACTTGTTCATGGCTCCATTCTCTCAAGAGTTGGAGCCTCCGCGATACCCGGGGCGGTTCATTTCTACACGGTAGCGGATTCGATGGATGACCATAGATACAAAGTGCGTATCTGCCAACGGGTGCATGGAAGCATGGGATCATACTGCGACAACGTAGTCATACAGTTTCGGAACAGGACATACATAACTCCCGATGGGTCCAAATTGGTGTTGTCGGTTGAGAAGCTTGGCGAATGGTAAACCGACAAACTCGTGGACCCGGAATCCCGCAAGTACCCGAACTATAGCGAGCTTATCGCCTTTGGACGTTCTCTTCCAGTTCGGCGAGTGGGCGTTTCATTCTCTCTCTCCCAATGCCCGCGCTCTGGGCCACCAGTTCGCTTCGGGTGGCCGTGTTATGAACATGGAAGCATAAAGGGGGTACGCAAAGGACAGTGTCGTGAAAGTACTGCTCTTGTCTTGGCATACGCGTGGCGAGGTGTGAGGGGATGCCACGCGCATCTCGCTACGTGAGTAAATGCTACTGATTCCACTACAAGCAAACCTCTCGTTACTGCGTATACCTTTGATCACGTATGCGGTGATCGGCCTATGCGTGGCCCTTTATGTGGTGCAGTGGGATCGCCAGCACGCGATCGAGCACGAATCGGAGGCGTTTTGTGGCCGTGAAGCAACACGCCACGACACGGACAGCATCGTGGGGCGATTCCTGGGGGCCGAGTATGCGTGTTCGTTCGTACTCGCGGCCTTGCATAATCTGCCTTCGAAGGAGTGGGCGATTCGGTTGGTGGTGGAGGAGTTTCATGAGTACCATACGGAGTTCGACCGGGCAAATGTTGAAAAGGCGGTCTCGCAAATCTACTGGCAGTTCGCCCGTGACGCGCCCCGCAGCCTCGATGCGGCGATCATGTATGACCCGAAAGTGCCCAATCCATTTCGGATGGTTACGAGCGCTCTTGCCCACGCCGATCTCTGGCACCTTATAGGGAACCTTATCTTCTTCTTCGCATTTGCCGGAAGCATCGAGATCGCGCTCGATTCTCGAAAGAGATACATCACGGTCCTTCTCGCATTGGCGCTCGTCACATCGCTCGCCTACTCCCTGACCATGATTGGATCTCCCGATCGCATTCCGAGTCTTGGGCTCTCAGGCGTAGTCATGGGGATGATCGGGCTTTTTGCCTATCTTATGCCCTGGGCACGGATCAGGACGTTCGTGTGGATACTTTTTTATGTGAACGTGCTGCTGGTGCCTGCCTGGATGCTCGCGTTCTGGTTTATCGGCTGGGATATCTGGAACGCGATGCGCCTTGAGGGAGCGACCGACATCGACTACAGCGCACACATTAGTGGTGGTGTGGGGGGGTATCTGATCGGGCTTTTTTGCTTCCGGACGCGAAAGGAAGAGATCGCCCCCCTGGTTGCGGATGAGATCGAGCATCGCCGGGCGGAAAGTGCCGACAAGCTGGGGATTCTCGATTCGGCACGCGTCAGCACCGAAAGGATCGAGATCCAAGAGTGGCACCACAAACAGGAACAGGCCCTTGAACGCTTGCTTGAGCGCGTCTATGGGCTCGCCACCGTAGATCAGGCGGCAGCCGCCACAGCGCTGCTCATCGATGAACTGCCATCTCTTGGCGAGAATGTCGAGCGCCAAGCCATGATCATGGAGCGAATGCTGCAATGGCCTCCCAACCGGACCACGCTGGATTTCGCTCGAATCTATACTCACAGGTTGATCACGCGGGGCAACAAGTACGAAGCCTTGATGGTTTGTGAGCAAGCGCTCAGACACAGCCCAATGTTTCGCCTGTCGGACGCATTCGAGGCGGTGATGCTAGCCGAGTTCGCCGATGAAGTTGGCAAACAAGATCTGGCGCTGGCCTTGGTGCGGGATTTCGAGGAACGCTATGATGGTGGTGGCGACCACGTGCGCGCCGGGTTTCTTGAAGCCCGCTTGGCGTGGGAGTATCTAGGAGACAGAGATCGAGCCAATGAACGCCTGAAAGCTCTGCTTGCGCACAGGGAGCATGCTCTGCATTCTAAAGTAATGGGGCTTGCGATGAGTCTGAAGAGCACGCGTTGACGGGAAGACAGTCCTGGCTCGGACCTTATCATTGCGAATATGGCGTGAAGTCGGCCTTGGGGGGGCACATTGCTGGTCGCGGGGAAGAAATGGCGAGAACGGTGAACGCTTATCCGTAGCATAACCGGAAGCGGATTGCGTAGTGTCGGAAATTCCCCAGGGTCTCGGGAAGCATAAGCGGTGGTCGGTAGACCGACACGGCTAGTTCACAGAAAGTAAGACCATGTCATCCCTTCGTTCTTGAGAAGAAGAGATCGGGCCTTATCCTTATGTGTAGGTATGGAGTTGTTTGTCCTATGGTCCCCCGAACCAATGGGGTCACAAATCCAATTTAAACCGAGAAACGCATTACATGAAGTACGAGGAATTAATGAACGATGGCGACTATGAGAGGCGTCTAGTTTACATAGGAATCCGTTTTTCTTAGAACCATCCTGTTCTTGATCGTTGTTCTGAGTGCGGCATCCATTGCCACCACGCGTACATAAGAGGAGAGTGGCCATTCTGACGATGGGCGCGCAATCATGGAGGCATTTGTAGAGATTATTAGAATACGGGATAATTCTCCCAGGCTGTAGTAGTCGGCAGTACTGGAGTGTTCTCAGATTGTGCCTAAGCGGAATCTCTACATAAGAATATCATTGCACTTCAGATACATCGATATTTCTACCGATCGCAGGCAGGTATCGGAGCTACTTCTGCCGACGGTTAACATTTAGTACCCCTAACGGGACACGAACCTGGAGTGCCTTATAATGCGAAGATTAGTCCTTAGGAGTCTCGCACTCTGCGGCATTTTGCTAGCCCTGCCTGCCCATTCATGGCCGAAGATCACGCTTGGTGAAGAGGTGGAGTTTTGCCGAGAAGTATACGAGGTCGCCGATGCCATCTATCGCTCGACGTCGTCTATCAGGAGCGAGTTCAAAGCCATGCAACTTTTCACCCGAGAAACGGTTCTCGGGCCCGCCGAACCGGATTTGACGGGCGGTGATTCGTTAAAGACGCATCCAGACGTGTTCGACAAAGTTCGAAATCGCCACAATGTTCGTGGTAACACATACTGGCAAAAAGTCCCGTATGGGGACTATCGCTTTGTCCTACACGAGACGCCGGTCGGATGGCGAGGCGATATCTATAATCTTTTCGAGTGGCCAGCAGATTCGTCGATCGAGGAGTTTTGGGACCATTTCGCGAAGTACCGTCACATGAGCGATGTGGAATCGGCGTTCATAAGCGGTGCATGGGACGCGCCCCTTGTGTTCTCCACAGACGAGAGCGACGGGTTGTGGGTGTTTGACGTTGGGCGTGTCCAGGGACTCGGTCATTATTTCGGAACCTGGGAAGTGTACTCGGTATCAGTCAACGGTGCGGATCTCGCTTGCAAGATCGCGTTTGGCCCCGAAGTGGAACATGCGTTCCTACTGCTTCCAGAGCCCGTGCGAGCCTTAGCCGAGTTACTAGAGCTCACGTTAGGCCAAGACACCGGCGCAACCCTTATGCCTATCGCTCGTATCGCATTCGCCACGCGCACCTCTTGGGCCAATGCGGTGTTTCGGCCTTGGATCAGGGCGCCGGCGTACAACACAAGAACCCAGGTCGAGCGTGGTCTAGGGGCTTGGGCGGAAAACGATGAATGGAACAGAGACCTCTACGAACGAATCAAGGCTCAGTATCCGCAAGCAGAGCGCGCCCTCGCCGTGCACTATGAGGAGCAGTTCCATTACTCGAGCGATGACGCCAGTTCCTTGGCACGAGAGGTTCTAGACAGTGTGTATCGGCAACACTATGTGTTCCGAAGAAGCCCGTGACGGCTGGTGGTAGGGGGGCACAGTCACGTCGATAGCTCTAAGGGATTGATCTTGGCAACCTAGGCGCGACTTCAGCCGACTATTAGAAACTGGGAGGTTACCACCATACTGTGATCTGTGAAAAAATTCACTCAGAGTTTTCTGTTCGGACAGGGCATCGCTTGGTATGCGCAGTTTCCCACATCAAGCGGGATTCGGAGTCCTGGGTACGCCCACGGAAACCCGAAATTCCTCACCCGGCCATGTTACTAAGGAGGGCGATCCGGTGAAGTTCACTGTTTTTATCGTTTTGACATTGCTTCTAATTGGGTGTCAAGCGAGTGAACTAAAAACCGTTGAGTTTGCCGCGAAAGCGCATCAGGAGTGCCTGATCAATCAGGTATTGCCAGATGACTGCGATGACTCAAAGCGAGCACTGCTCCTCGCGGACTTGCGCGCAACTCAAAGCGGGCTGTCCCGCGACAGAATATCCGCCAGTCGCGGTATTGGCGCAAACATTGTTGTCGGGGATCCATCTAATAGTCCATATCAACGCGTTTTGCGCTCCCTGGAAGGGAAGCCGTTCTATGTCGATCCGGAGAGAGACAACTTCCTCCCCTATTTGAATAAGTGCAAACACGGTCTTTCTGTTAACTTGCGTGGTAAGGATATGGTGCGCGCGGTGGGCTACATCGATAGGGGCGCGGGAATTACTTTTTTTCTTTTGGAAACAAAAGAGCCATGTAGGCCTGATGACTATCTCCAGATAGATGAACAATTCCCATATTTGTCAGAGGCACAAGCCAGTAGATTGGCTTCCGGCGAGTACTGGAGGAATAATCAAGAGCGAAACTGGCCGTATTCTATTCAACCGCGTCCGGCGGATAAAGAGATACGTGTAGAACGCTTTGGCAAGATGAGTGACTTTCGCGCAAGATTTGAAGAACTTTCAGGGAGAAACCTTGGGCCGGAGAAGTGACGCCAGATAGGACGGCCAATCTACCACTCGACCCTTAGCAGACTGTTGAGAAACTCGGGTTCTACCCCGGTTGCACGGACACGCCCTGTATGCCCTGTTCGTAGGGGCACTTACCCGCGTTTCATGGGCGCCCGAATCTTACGACTGAGAGGAGTCTATGAGAGAGGAGCAAGACAAGGTGGGGGATGCCCTCTTTCACGAGTCATCAGCCACTATCACTGGCACGTCCAACCCCGGATACTTGATCGTTCCGATGGCTTCGTTCAGGCGTCGCAGCGAGAAACTGCTGCCGTAGCGGCGACCCATTTTCTGCGAGTTGGCGTGCCCCATGAGGGCATCCGATATCTCTTCGTCGAGCCCCGCTTCGCGGCAGGCATCGCGAAAGGTGTGACGAAAGGAATGGAATACCTTTCGCCGGTCGCTTATGCCGAGCTCTTTCCTCAGGTACTTCATGAACGCCTTCGAAAAAGCGGCCGAATATTTGCCATGGCGGTCGGGTTTCAGGGCTGGGAACACCTGCATCGCCCCCTGTTCGCGCAATCGTTCAACATACCGCACGAAACCCACCTTGATCAGGGCCGGGTGCAGCGGCAGACGGCGACGCGAGGCCAGGTTCTTGAGGCGCTTCGTGCGGGGCTGCGCCCCACCATCTTCAGTGGTCAGGTCATCGATGATGAGGCAGTGCATCCCGTCGATCTCTCGGACATCCTCCACCCGCAGTTGCGCGAGTTCTTCGACACGACAACCTTGGTAGAGCGACAGCAAAGGAAGCCAGGCGCTCGCTTCCCCAACCCGACGGTCCAATTGCTTGCCGGCCATATACACGGGTGAGCAGAAGATGCGCTTGAGGTCGTCAAGGTCGAAAGGTAACCGGCTCCGGCTGTCGCTCTTGGGGATGGGGATGCGCTGGGCGGGGTTGACCGTAAGCTTGCCGTTGTTGATGCCGACGTTGAACAGGGCGCAGAGAAATGTGATCTTCTTCTCCACGGTCTTCGGGCGTAACCCCAGCCCGATGAGGTGGTCGCGGTAGCGAATGATGTCTTGACGGTTGATCGCGGCAGCGCCCTTCCGGCCAACGACATGCTGGAAATCCTCAAGCACTCGGCGCACATCATCGAGTGTGCGCTGGGGACGGCGGGGATCGAAGCGTTTCCAATCCTCGTAGATTTCATCCAGCCCAGGCCCGTCGGCTACAGGCGGTGAAGATGCAGTGGCATGCCGGGTGAGCGGCGGCTCAGGTGTCCAGATCACCTCGCCCGCATCGCGTACCAGCTGCTGGTCATGTACTTCGGTGACGGTTTGCAGGAAACGATACAACAGGCTGCGATAGTGGCCCTCGTCTCCGCGCAGTTCTACACCGAGCAGGTGGAGGAAGGTCTGCAAGGCAGGCTCAATGCGCTCAAGGCGGCTGCGTTGCAAGGCCTCCGTGAGTAGCTCGCGGGTGGCGCGCCGCTGAGCTGCCCGTTCCTCGAACTCCTCGCTGAACAGGGCCTCTTGGCGACTGTACTCGTCGCCGGCCAGGGCATGGTGGCGCCACAACGCGCAGATTTCCTGGATGACGTTGTCATCCAGGAGCAGCTGGGTCTTCTCGCCATGGCGGGCCCGGAGTTCATCCCGCAAGCGCTGGCAACGGCGGTCGAAGCTCGCTGAGGCTTGGCGTGCCAGCCGGCAGGCCTCCCGGTGGTCCTTGGTCTTGAGCGAGAACCTTTCCTCGCGCTTGCCTAGATAGGGCTGAAGGTCGACCGGGATCTTGGCCCTGAAGTAGTACGTGGAATCGCGTTTCAGCAGGTGTGTTTGTTGGCTCATATCCGACATCTCGGTGTACCCCCGTGGTGTACCAGTCGGATATGTATAGGCACCGAAGGGTCAAGTGCTTGCAACCCTTTCAATACCTTAGAAAAATTTGGCGGAGAGGGTGGGATTCCCCCGATCCGCTAAATTTACGTGTTATTTCAACATGTTACGCATGCTGAATTCTTGACTGGTGTACCACCGAGGTGGTTCAGGTAACTTCAAGGAAAATTATGGTTCAATCAGACCATTGTATCAACATCAAAAGTCATAGCTTCCGCCGTTCTCCGCAAGCCACGGGGGTCAAACCCGGCACAGGTGATGGACCTTCTCCGACGGACGGGCTTCTGCGAAGCGCACGTTAATCCAGGGAACGTCTGGACAAGTGACGTCGAACTGTCCCCTTCCCCGATAATAGGTCCATGGATAACTGGAGGTCTTCCGGCACACTAAGCCGAGGAGGCCCGAGATGCGCAAGAGCCGTTTTACCGAGACCCAGATCGTTGCCACGCTGAAGCAGGTCGAAGGAGGCCGCCAGGTCAAGGATGTGTGCCGGGAACTCGGCATCTCCGATGCGATCTACTACGCCTGGAAGTCCAAGTACGGTGGCATGGAGGCGGCTGATGTTCGGCGTCTCAAGGAACTTGAGGAGGAGAACAGCCGCCTCAAGCGCATGTACGCGGATCTGGCGCTGGAGAACACGGCGCTCAAGGACGTGATCACAAAAAAGCTCTGAGGCCGGCGCACAGGCGCGAGTTGGTGGCTGGGCTGATCGAAGAGCACGGACTGAGTGAGCGCCGGGCCTGTGCGGTGGTGGGCATCTCGCGCTCGGTGTCCCGTTACAGCCCTCGCCCGGACCGGGATGAGGAAGTCATCGCGGTGCTGCTGGAGCTCTCCGAGACCTGCCCGGAACGGGGATTTTCGAAGCTCTACGAGCTCATCCGTCGCCGGGGACTGCCCTGGAACCACAAGCGGGTGTGGCGTGTGTACTGTGATCTCAAGCTCAACCTGCGGCGCAAGGGCAAGAAAGGGCTACCAAAGCGCGAGCCCCAGCCGCTCGCAGTGCCCGAGGCGGTCAACGCCACCTGGTCGGCGGACTTTATGTCCGATGCCCTCTGGGATGGTCGGCGGTTTCGCACCTTCAACCTGGTCGATGACTTCAATCGGGAGGCGCTGGCGGACTGGGCCGTGGAGAATGGCGTGGAGCTTGAGTTCATTCAGCCTGGCCGTCCAATGCAGAACGGCTTCATCGAGCGGTTCAACGGGAGCTACCGCCGCGGGGTGCTCGACATGTACGTCTTTCGGACCCTCAATGAGGTGCGAGAGCATACGGAGCGCTGGCGCCGCGATTACAACGAACAGATCCCCCACGAGTCACTGAACGACATGACGCCGGTCGAGTACCGGCAGATCCACCAGCCGGAAACCTCCAGTATTGCGTGGACCTAAACAGGGGAAGTTTACACTCAAGTCCCAGTTATCGTAGCTCTTAGATATCTACAAATCCGGTGAAGTGAACCGCCCCGGGAATTGCGGAGGCTGGTTGGTTTAAGTCAAGCCGCCATTACGGCCTGACTGGCGAGTTGCCGATAGTAGTTTGCCTCAGCTTCCACCGGCGGAATATACCCCAAGGGCTCCATCAACCTCTGATGATTGAACCAGGACACCCATTCCAGCGTCGCCAGCTCCACCGACTCCCTGGACCTCCAGGGGCCGCGGCGATGGATCAGTTCCGCCTTGTACAGGCCGTTGATGGTCTCGGCCAAGGCATTGTCGTAGCTGTCGCCACGGCTGCCGACCGACGGCTCGATACCGGCTTCGGAAAGTCGCTCCGTGTAGCGAATGCTGACGTATTGCGACCCGCGGTCGGAGTGATGGATCAGGGCATCGTTATGCTCGGGCTGCCGAGCGTAGAGCGCCTGCTCCAGGGCATCGAGCACGAAGTCCGTGGTCATGGTGCAGCTGACGCGCCATCCCACGATGCGCCGTGCGAAGACGTCGACAACGAAGGCCACGTACAGCCATCCCTGCCAGGTCGAAAGTAGAGTAAGAAGCAGGGCGTAGTCGCACTATTTCCCTGCTTCTCCTCTCCGAACCATACGTGCACCTCTCAGCGCATACGGCTCTCCATTCAAGCTTGACTCATCGCCATAGCAACATCATGGTAGCGTGAGGTAACGGTATTCCGTAGTTCATCCCGAGTGATATACGGGTTGGTTTCAGGATTCCGCCACCGGAATTGGCCTTTGCGACTGGTGACCAGTCGCCGCAGCGTCACTCCACACAGATTGCCTTTACCGCTTCGTCCGAATAGCTGCCAGATCTTGGCTTTGCCATCAGCAGGGCGTCGGACCCATTGTCGCATCAGTGATTTGATCGAGGTCCGGTATTTCCGTGCCAGCCAGTGTGCGAGTTTCCAGAAAATAATTCTATCCAGTTTTCCGTACATGACCGCGGTATAGTCCGTAAATTGGTAGAAGTTGGCCCATCCCGCCAGTTGGCGATTCAGGCGCTCCACCAGATCAATCTTGTTCACGCTATAATTGCCGGATAGCTCGTTAACCAGCTTGTGGGCGAAGTTTCGGAACTTGTCCATGGGTATCGTCGTCACGGGGCGCATCGTACCCCTTGGCCCCCGTTTGCGAATGATGCGATGTCCCAGAAAGGCAAACCCGTCGTTGACGTGGGTAATATGGGTTTTATCCATATTGAGCGTCAACCTGAGAGTGCCTTCCAGAAACGCCCGGCATTCCTCACGAAGGGCCTCGGCGTGCGCCTTGTTTCCCTTGACGATGATGACAAAGTCGTCAGCATAACGACAATATGCCACCGCCGGTAACCATTGCCGATGTTCACGAAGGGCAATGGGTCGTTGACGTTTGATACTGTCATTCCAGTACCAGCGATCCTTCCGGGCCTTTGGGCTCAGGTATTTCGCCTCCAGCCATTGATCAAACTCATTGAGCATGATATTCGACAGGAGCGGTGAGATGACCCCGCCTTGCGGCACACCTTCGCCGGCAGCCTGAAACAGGCCTTTATCGACATGGCCTGCTTTGATAAATCGCCAAAGCAACGACAGGAAGCGTGCATCCCGAATCCGCTGCCGCACACAGCTCATCAACAGCTTGTGATGCACCGTGTCAAAGTAGC
The DNA here is from genome assembly GCF_000378965.1 of Thioalkalivibrio thiocyanodenitrificans ARhD 1. Classification (NCBI taxonomy): domain Bacteria; kingdom Pseudomonadati; phylum Pseudomonadota; class Gammaproteobacteria; order Chromatiales; family Ectothiorhodospiraceae; genus Thioalkalivibrio; species Thioalkalivibrio thiocyanodenitrificans. The sequence continues at coordinate 260,871 of NZ_KB900536.1, read as the reverse complement.
TGGCCAGATCACCTTCGATCACCCAGCGACCCGACGTATCGGTACTGTCCTGAAGCTGGAACTTCACGGTACGGACGGCGTGATGCACACTGCGCTCCGGACGGAAGCCATAGGAGAGACGGTGAAAGTCGCTCTCCCAGATAGGCTCCATGACCATGAGCATGGCACGTTGTACGATCCGATCCCGAAGGGTCGGAATACCCAGTGGTCGTTGCTTGCCGTTGGCCTTCGGGATATAAACGCGCCTTGCCGGCTGCGGCTGGTAGCTACCTGCCAACAGATCGGAGCGTATCGTGTCCAGTTGGTACTGGAGATCACGCTCCATGGCCTGCTTGTCCATACCGTCGATGCCCGGTGTCTTTGCACCACTGGATGCCAGTGTCACGCGGGCGGCCTCTTGCAACCATGACCGGTTAGCAATCATCCTCAGCAGACGGTCGAACTTGCGCTCGGTATCCGCCGAGGACCATGTGGCCAGCTTGCTCTGCATTTCGCTGATTATCAAAGGTCTTCACCTCGCTACCGGCAGGTAATCTGCCGAGCAAACCACTCGAACTGTTCCCCTTCGCCGTGTAGCAGGTTTTCCCTGCCTCCGACTACTACGGGAACTCCGCCAGCCTATCGATCATCGGGGCCACATTCCCTTATCATCTCGATAGACCTTCCCCAGTCCACATGCCGGACTCAAACGTATTGGTGAGGTTGCCGATCGCAGTCTTTGCCCTTGCGTGCCGCAAGTCGCCACAGACGCCACGGTCTGACTATGTTCTCCCCGTGGCACCCTACCTGCTGACCTACATATACCGCAGGCATTTGAGAGCTGGGCCGTACTTGTACCCGGCTCTTGTCTGTAAACCACCTGATAAGTCGTGTAGGTGGTGGTGACGTTTCAACCCATAGACGCGGTTTAATCGGTTCGTGTTCCTCAACCTTCCAATACTCAGCCTAGAGACGCATCTTGGCGTAACGACTTCGCCTCACGCCCCGTTTCCCACGGGCTCCGTCACCCTGCCAATGTGCAGCAGGTCACCGCCGCTTCGGCTCGCGCTTTCTCATAGCAGAAAGCGGGCACCCAGTTTATTTCCTCCTTTTCAAAACCAGGATGCATTCCAGACATGCTCAAGCTTCGACAGCATCATCAATGACACCTTCGAAGGATGGGCGCACCGTAGGTGAAGTCCGACACCCAGAGCTGGTTGGGGCGCTCGGCCTGGAACTGCCGATTAACCCGATCCAACGGACATGGCGCCGATCGGTCCGCCACGGTGGTGCGAACCGTCTTGCCACGG